>JAPLJH010000057.1 GCA_026388695.1 Deltaproteobacteria bacterium
GCCTTTTTCAGCGCATCAAGACCGAGGCGTACCGACTCAAGCGCCATTTGACGTTCTTTTTCGTTCATCGCATCCTCTCCTGCTTCATCTATTTCAATCCTTGCCTGATCAACCGCACCGGCCCCGCTGGTGCCGGTCGTGGCTGACGCACGGTACTGAGCGGCTTCCGCCCTGGCTGCGGCGATAATCTTTTCTGCCTCAGCCTTGGCTGCCGCCAGGACAGTATCACCTTCCTTATCCTCGGCCATTGCGGACCGAACCTCGATTACCGAACTCGACGCCGCAAGAACAACCGGCTCATCGGCAAAGACCGGACGGGTGGCGAGCCCTGCCCGGCTGACGATCTCCGGCACAGCACTCTCCCATTCAATGGCCATGATATGAACCCCGGCCACCCCTTCTATCTCCCGGACCTGGCGAATGATATCAACACAGATGTTGATGCCCTCGTCTTCCTTGTCCTTGGCCCCTTGCATCCGCTTGATCACCTCATCGGTGACGTCCATGCCGGGAACGGAGCTCTTCATGTAACGGGCCATGCCCACTGATTTCGGTGGGGTTACCCCGGCCAAGATGTGGACCTTTTTATGAAGGCCGAGATCGCGGACCGCCTGCATGAACCTGGCAAAGCGCTCCACATTGTAGATGATCTGGGTCTGGACAAAATCAGCGCCATTGGCGACCTTTTTTGCCAGCCGTGCGGCCCGAAACTGCTCGGAAGGCCCAGCAAAGGGGTTTGCCGCCGCACCGAGGAAAAGCTTGGGCTCGTGCGACTTGATCAGCTCACCGCACTGGAATTTCTTCTCATCCCGCATGGTCTTGACCATGCCAAGCAACTGGATGGAATCCATGTCAAAGACACCCTTGGAGCCGGGATGGTTGCCGAACTTCTGATGATCGCCGGTGAGGCAGAGCAGGTTCTTGAGACCCAAGGCGGCAGCACCCAGGATATCGCTCTGCATCCCGATCCGGTTCCGGTCGCGGCAGGTCATTTGGATAACCGGCTCAACCCCTTCAGCCAAGGTAAGCAGACCGGCGCTAATGCTGGACATGCGGACAATGGCGGTCTGGCAGTCGGTGATGTTGACCGCGTCAACACTCCCCTTGAGCAGCCGGGCTTTTTCCCGCACCAGTTCGGCATTGCCGTTCTTGGGCGGCCCCAGCTCGCCGGTGACTGCGAACTCTCCTGATGTTAATATCCGTTCTAAACGACTTCCCGATTTCATCGGTTATGATCCTTTATTCTTGCTTCTAAAAAAGATTAAGAGGCGCTCGGGCCGTGGCAACCGACGTCCTTCAGTCCGCCGCCGCCAAGATCACGCCGCATATCCATATCAAAAAGGACACGCTCTTTCTTCTTGTTGATCCCCAGGGCATCGCGCTTTTCCTCGATCTTCTCGATCATGATCCGAGCGATCTCCAAGGGCTCCGAGGCAATATTCCAATGGGCGCCCACCTGGTCCATCAACCCTTCGGTGAGGTACTTATTAAAATTCTTGGCCCCAGTGATGGGCAGATTCTGGAACACGACCTGGGCGCCGCTGGCCACGAAATACTGGCCGATGGCCACGGCCTTTTCACTCATCCACAAAGGAGCGGTGCCGATGGCGGGCAGGTCGGAGATGTCGTCGCCTAAGCCCCCTTGGCGGACCATCTCGGTGGCAGCGATGAGAATCCGGGAGTTGTCAACACAGGAACCCATGTGCAGCACCGGCGGCATACCCACGGTCTCACAAACCTCCCGCAGGCTATCGCCGCAGAAACGGGCCGCCTCAGGATTGAGCAGACCGGCCTTGCCCAGCGAGGTTGCAGCACAGCCCGTGGCCAGGACCAGGATGTTGTTTTTCAATAACTCCCTGACGATGATTTCGTGGGTGTCGTCGGCCAGCTTGAAGTTGTCGCAGCCAACGATGGCAGCCACGCCGCGAATCCGGCCATTGATGATATTGTCGTTGAGCGGCCGATAGCTGGCGCGGAACCGCCCGCCCAACATGGTATTGATGGTTTCATGGCTGAAACCCACCACCACGTCCATCTTGGTTTCTTGGGGGATAAAGCACTTGCCGCGCTTCTTGTAGTTTTTGATGGCGTGGGTCAGAATCTTCTTGGCGGACTCAAGCGCCTCGTGCTCCTCAAACTGGATATGGATACCGCCGGTCATCTTGGCCCGGTAGTTGGTGGTGATGATATCGGTGTGGAAATTCTTTGCCACTTCGGCCACGGATTGCATGACGCACTGGACATCAACCACCATCGCCTCCACGGCGCCGGTGGCGATGACCATCTCCTGCTGAACAAAACCTCCGGCCACCGGAATCCCGCGACGCATGAGAATCTCGTTGCCGGTGCAACAAACGCCGGCAAGATTGATGCCTTTGGCCCCTTGTTTCTTGGCCAAATCCAGCATCTCCTGGTCCTGAGCCGCGATACACAGGGCCTCAGCCAGCAGAGGCTCATGCCCGTGCACGGTGATATTGACCTGGTCGGTCTTGAGCACCCCAAGATCCACAATGGCGCGGCGGGGCACCGGAGTACCGAACATGATGTCGGTCAACTCGGTGGAAAGCATGGAGGCGCCCCAGCCGTCGGACAAGGCGGTGCGGGAGGCCTGGAGCATGATGTTATGGTATTCCTGGTCAACGCCCATGTGGGTGCGGTGCATCATCTCCACCACCTCCCGGTCGATGCCGCGGGGCGCGATGCCGAGCTTGTTCCAAAGGGCCTGACGCTTGGGTGTGGCCCTTTTCAACATGGAAAGGGGCGCGTCATCCTGCTTGCCGAATTCGGCAAGGGCTTTTTCGCCAAGCTCAAGAGCAATATCCTTGATCTCACGGTCTTCGGTGACGATACCAAAAACCTCGGCCAGCTTTTTCAGCTTGGGCACATCCTTAATCTGGTGCGGCCCCTCTCCCTTAGCGGCGCTAATAAAACCTTTCACCATCTCCCGGGCATGGTCGGTGTGTGCGGCAGAACCGGCGGCCACGGTACGGGCGAAATTCCTGGCTGCCACGGTGTCGGCGGTGGCGCCGCAGATGCCGAGCATGTCTTCCACGCCGTCGATGATCTGACACGGCCCCATGTTGCAGTTGCGGCAACAGGTTCCGCCGGAACCGAACAGACAGGCCGACATCCCCCGCGCTTTTACACGGTCATAACCGGTCTTGACGTTCTTGGCTATATCCTGGGAGAGAATCTGCTGCGTGGAGACGCAGGTGAGATCCGCGCACCCTTCACATCCATTTCGTTTGATCGCCATCTTGTGTCCTCAGCATCTTGAGTTCGCTATGTAACAGAGCAAATACCTTCTGATTACTTTATGCCGACGCGCAGTCGCTTACTTCAGGCCTACGGTCTGCCTGGCTGCCTGTACGGTATTTTTCATGAGCATGGTGATGGTCATAGGTCCGACCCCACCCGGAACAGGGGTAATATACGAAGCTTTTTCCTTTACTGCATCAAAATCCACGTCGCCTGCGAGAATAGCCTTGCCCTCTGCGGTCTTGCCGATCCGGTTCACGCCGACATCGATTATCACCACTCCGTCTTTCACCATATCGGCGGTCACCATTTTCGGCACGCCTACCGCTGCGATGATGATGTCGGCCCGCTTGCAATGGGCAGCCATGTCCTTTGTGCGGGTGTGGCACAGGGTAACGGTGGCGTTGCCGCCTTTGCGCTTCTGGAGCATCAGGTTGGCAATGGGCTTACCAACAATGTTGCTGCGACCGATAACCACCACCTCGGCACCGCTGGTCTCCACGCCGCTACGGGTCAGCAGCTCAAGGATGCCATGGGGCGTGCAGGGCAGGAAGCACTCCTCTCCCACCACCATCTTGCCCACATTCACCGGATGGAAGCCATCCACATCCTTGGCCGGATCAATGGCATACAACACGTTGGTCTCGTTGATATGTTTGGGCAGAGGCAACTGCACAAGGATGCCGTGGATATTTTTGTCCTTATTATATTTCTCGACAATGGCCAGCAAATCCTGCTCATTGGTGTCGGCGGGAAGGGTTACCTGTTCGGAATGAATGCCAAGCGCATGGGCGGTCTTATTTTTGGCGCTTACATAGGATTGAGAGGCCGGATCTTCTCCCACCAGGATCGTCACCAGGCCCGGAACAATATCATGCTTTTCCTTAAGCTCCATGACCTCGGTCTTCAACTCTTCCCGAATGGTTTTTGCAACTTCCGTCCCGCTGATGATCTTGGCACTCATTTATTTTCTCCTTATATCAAAAAGTTATAGATATCTCTATCAATGCGCTTAACACCAGAAAAAGGCCTGCCGCCTCATCTCCCAGACAGATCTCCCCTCGGATGATGGCCCCGGCAAGGCAAGAATGGGGTCAGAGCTAACAAAACTACCCAATTTAACAAGACATTTCAATAGGTAGATATACTTGCAAAAAGCCCTGTACTATACATTTTCCGGCAGAAAATAGAAGAAAAAAACGGGGGGAAATGAATAATTGTGATGGAGATGGAAGAAAAGTGATCTATCGTCCTATTATTCCGGTTTTTTTGCCCGATCGTTTGCCAGTTTCACAATGATATTGTTCGCCTGGTTCAGTCGGTTGACTACGGTCTTAAAAAGATGACTGGCCACATCGGGATATTTTTGGATAACCTCCTGGAGCTTGTCGCCAGGGAAACGCTTTACCTTGGCCCGGCCCTTTGAGGTGATGGAGGCGGAGCGGGGCTCGCCGGAGATGGCGCTCATTTCGCCGAAATACTCGCCCGGCTCGGTGATCTCGGCGATTTTTTTACCATCCTTGACCACAGATACGGCGCCGATGACCAGTTTAAAGAAATCACTGTCGTTGTTGTTCTGCCGGATGATGAAATCCCCATCCTCGTACTCCTCAATATCCGGATGCACCAGGTAGGCGGGCAGGCTCTCTTCGGTAATAACAGTTCGCCGCAGGATTTCTTCAATGCTGGTGACGCCTTCAATAACCTTCTTTACCCCGGCTCGCCGCAAGGGGGTCATCCCTTCCTGCACAGCAATCTTGCGGAGTTGATCTTCCGGGACTTCCGCACTGATCGCCTTGGCCACCTCATCGGTGATCTCCATCAGCTCAAAAAGACCGACCCTCCCCTTATAGCCGCCGCCGTTGCATTTCTGGCACCCCTTGGGGCCATAGATAACAAACTCTTTTTCAAAGTCATTCTCATTAAACCCCAAGGCAAGAAGCTCTTCCTTGGGTGGCATGGGCACTTCTTCCTTGCAATGGACACAGAGCTTTCGGGCCAGACGCTGGGAAAGAACCATGGTAACGGCCGAAGCCAACATAAAGGGCGGGATGCCGATATCCACCAAACGACCGATGGTGGCGGGACAGTCATTGGTGTGAAGGGTACTCAAAACAAGATGCCCGGTCATCGCGGCCTTGATGGCAATCTCCGCAGTTTCCATATCCCGGATCTCGCCGACCATGATAATGTCGGGATCCTGCCGAAGAAAGGCCTTGAGTGCTGCGGGAAAGGTCATCCCCACTTCTTTTTTGACATTGACCTGGTTGATCCCCTTGAAGTTGAACTCCACCGGATCTTCGGCGGTGAGGATCTTGGTGTCTTCGCTGTTGAGCGAATTGAGCACCGAATAGAGGGTTACCGTCTTGCCGCTGCCCGTGGGACCGGTAACAAGCAACAGGCCCTGGGGTCGTTCGATACAGCGCTGAAGGGTGGCAAAGGTTTCCTTTTCAAAACCGAGCTTGGTAAGATCGACATTCAGACTGCTCTTATCGAGAATACGCAGAACAATACTCTCGCCAAACAGGGTGGGCAGGGTAGAAACCCGAAAGTCCACGGCCCGGTTCCGCCCCAGCTTGATCCGGATACGACCGTCCTGGGGCACCCGACGCTCGGTGATATCGAGCTGGGACATGATTTTTATTCGGGAATTCAGGGCGTTCTTGATCGAGAGGGGTAGATTCATGGACTTGTACAGGGAGCCGTCCATGCGGTAACGCACCTGGAGCGTTTTTTCGTAGGGCTCGATGTGGATATCGCTCACCCCATCGTTGACCGCCTTGAGCAGGATGCCGTTGACCAGCTTGATGATGGGGGCATCCGAAGCGGAATACTGATCACCGCCAGACTCATCTTCCAGCGAGGCAATCTCCATACCATCAGCCGCCTCGGAGGCCAGGGTGCCGAAGTCATCGATCTGGGTAACAGGTTCCTCGTCTCTATCTTCCGCACCCACCGAGGTGAAAAAAGATTGATGTTCCTCGTCGCTGATCTTGTAATAGGTCTTGTAGGCGTCAACGATGTCTTTTTCTGTGGCAACACAGACGGTCAGAGGCATTTTCACTGCGGCCTGCAAGGTTTCCACCGCCCCGGTATCCGTGGGCTCGGCCATGGCGACCTGGAGGGATTTGCCGATCTGGCGCAATGGAAAGGCCAGGTATTTTTTGGCAATCTCGTAAGGAAGAAGCGCCAAGGCTTCGGGTTTGGGTGGTTCCCTGCTGATGACAACGGATTGATAGTTGTGCAGTCGGCTTAAAAAATTGAGGATGGTGGATTCTTCAATATGGCCAAGGCGCAAGAGGATGCTGCTCAGCCTGCCCCCGGATTTTTTCTGGGCGGCCAGCGCATCATCGAGCTGATAGCTGCTGATCTGCCCGGCCTTGCGCAGCAGTTCGCCGATCTTGATCTTTCCGGCTCCGGATTGATCTTTTACCGTGGAGCGCAAATTTGATTTATTGTCTACGGCCATGGATGCGAGGCTACCTCTGACATGTTGTTATGTGCGGAAAAAGTCATCTTCTATTCAATACTATATCCAGCCTCCCACTGACAAGCATATCTGTTCCTTCCAAACAAAAAAGGCCACCAGGGTCTGGACGCCGCCGGGGCAGTTAAGGGCCACCTGTAAGCGATTACAGTTTTTCTGCCTATACTACTGCAAAAAAAACGCTGGTCAAAAGACGGGCGTCCTTTGACCAGCGTTGGATGAGAAGATGTGTAAACGGTTATTTAGAACAGCCCTGAAACCTTACCTGTTTCCGTGTCGACATCAATACGGCGGAAGGCCGGATTCGAGCTGGTGCCGGGCATCAGGCTGATCGATCCCGCACACGGGCAGAGGAACTTAGCGCCGGAATAGATCAGGATGTCCCGAACAGGCAAACGCCATCCCTTGGGCACACCCTTGAGGGTAGGATCATGGCTCAGGCTCAAGTGGCTCTTGACCATCATGGTGGCATAATCGGCATACTGGGGATCTTTCTCCAGCATCTCAGCCTTGGCATTAGCCTCAGGTGACCAATCAACACCATCACCGCCATACACTTCTTTGGTGATCATCTCAACCCGGTCGCGCAGTTTCATCTCCAAAGGATAGAGAAACTTGAAATCATTCTCTTCGTTACAGGCATCGATAACCGTGTCGGCGAACTCGAGTGCTCCGTCGCCGCCCAGCTCCCAATGCTTGGATTCGGCGCAACGGGCACCGGCTGCCTCGGCGATCCGGCGCACAACCCTACACTCTTCGTCGGTATCGGAATAGAAGCGGTTGATGCAGACCACCGGGTTGATGCCAGCCTTGCGGATAACATTGATCAGATGGACCATGTTCTCGCAACCCTTCTCGACCAGCCCGACGTTCTCCTTGGTGTAGGCGTCATCCAGAGGCTTGCCCGGAACAACCTTCGGTCCGCCGCCGTGCATCTTCAGGGCGCGAATGGTTGCGGTGAGAACGGAGACATGGGGCTTGAGGCCGGAGTAACGGCATTTCACATTCCAGAATTTTTCAAAGCCGATATCAGCGGCAAAGCCGGACTCGGTAATGTTGTAATCAAAGAGTTTCAGAGCAACCCGGTCGGCGATGATGGAAGACTGGCCGACGGCGATGTTGGCGAAAGGTCCGGCGTGGACCAGACAGGGGTTGTACTCGGCGGTGCACATCAGGGTCGGGTTGATGGTGTTGCGCATGAAAGCGGCCATGGCGTTGCCGACTTCCAGGTCGCGGCAGGTAACCGGTTTGCCGCTCTTGTCAAAGGCCACGGTGATGTTGTTGATCCGTTCCTTCAAATCCGCCAGGTCGGTGGCAATGGAGAGTATGGCCATGAGTTCCGAACCCACGGCGATGCCGAATTTGGACTGCATGGTGTACCCGTCCGTCCGGCCACCGAGGCCGATGACGATATTCCGCAGCGCCTGGGCACAGAAGTCGATGATCCAACCGAACTCCACCCGGGTGGGGTCGATGTCAAGCCGCCGCATGCCGGTCAATCTGGCCAACTGCTCATCGTTGTAATTGCGCTCATGCTGCATGCGGGCAGTCATGGCCACCATGCCCAGGTTGTGGGCGTTCATGATGTCGTTGATGTCACCGGTGAGGCCCAAAGAGAACTCGGTCATCGGGATCAAGAGGGAGTTGCCGCCGCCTGCCGCGGTTCCCTTGACGTTCATGGTCGGGCCACCGGAAGGCTGACGCAGGGCGCCGCCGACATTCATGCCGCGCTTGCCCAACCCTTCCATTAAGCCGCAGGAAGTGGTGCTTTTCCCTTCACCCAGAGGCGTCGGGGTAATCGCCGTTACCTCAATGTACTTGCCGTCCGGCTTGTTTTTGAGACGATTCATAATTTTAAGAAAATCGAGCTTGGCCAATCTGCCCATGGGGAGAATTTCGTCTTTCTCGAGTCCCAATTTGTCTCGCCACTCCTCAGGGGTAGGCATGTTCTTTTCGGCAGCCTCGGAAATCTGCCAATCTGCCATATTCACCGCATCAAAAGCCATCTCTCTCTCCTTCTTAAATAAGTTGTTCTCGATTTCTCTGTAGCAACAAAAACATGGGACGACGGGCTCCAGCCCGCACCCCGGATTTTCTATTCCGTGGCAAAGGAGGCATCCGCGAAAACAGCCGGAAATCGCTCCTGAAAAGCCTTGGCCAGGGGGATCATTACCTCGCGCATGGAAGGCTCGGCATTCTTGGGAGTGCGCAACCTGAAGATATGCAGCCACTCCAGCAGATTGGCAAAAACGATAATCTCGGTCTTGCAGGAGTTGGGCAGCACGGTACGGGCGGCCTGGGGCGACGAGGTGGCCAGGAGCTTGAGATAAATCTTCTCCGTGTCCAGCATGGCCTTTTCCCAGAGCTTGTATTCCTTGCTCCCCCCACTAAAAAACATCGGGGCTATAAAGGTGACCTCGTTGCCGAACTTGTCATCGGCATAGCGGCAATAGCGCTGGCTTTCCTGCAAATAGGAACAGGGCCGATGCCGGACGATCTCATGGGTCACGGCTCGGTTGGTGATAATCCGCACCGCCATGTGGCGGTGCTTTGCCAAAAGATCCGCGGAAAGACCATCGACCTCGTCCAGCGATAGCCCGGTGACTACCACCCCATCCTGGGGGAGCCAGCCGCGTTTCGGCGCCAAATCAAAGAAGAAGAGCGGATACATTTCGGCAAGATAGCCGGCCATCCCCTTGATCAACTTGACCTTGCCGTAATCGCGGGCCAGTTCCCGAAAGGCCCGGATCGTCCCGGTGATGAGCAGGACCTTTTTCTCCAGCCGGTCAAACTGGATGTATTTCGGGATCACGCTCAAAAACTGAGCAACCAGAGATTCGCTGTCTATCTCGACCCGCAGGGTCAGAGCCGCCATCTCCATGACCGAATTGTGGCCATGTTTGACAATCCCCTTGATAAAAGGCTCAGCCGAAGCCTCGGTGATCTTGTCCTCGGATTTATAGCACAGACGCCCGCACGCCTCGATGCGCACAGCCAAGCTCTGGTGGTCCAGTTCCTCAAGTATCTGAAACGAAGCCGGTATAACTTTCATGGTGTTATCCTTATCACGTTTCTATTAGGAGCAACTGCACTTGCACTGGCTGCTGCCGGTTTTGCCTTTATGCGCGCTTTGCCAAAACGGCGACATCTCGCGGAGCTGGGCAATAACCGGAGGCAATTTCTCCAGAACAAAATCAACCTCTGCCTCGGTGTTGTACACACTGAGACTCAGGCGGATCGAGCCGTGCGCCGCGGTAAAGGGCACGCCCATGGCCCGCATGACATGCGAAGGCTCCAGCGACCCGGAAGTGCAGGCAGAGCCCGAAGAAGCGCAAATCCCGAAGCGGTCGAGATGCAACAAAATCGCTTCGCCCTCCACATACTCAAAGCTGATATTGGTCGTATTGGGCAAACGCAGGGTCTTGTGCCCATTGAGCAGAGAGCTGGGGATACTGGCCAGCAAGCCATCCTCAAGCTTGTCCCGCAGAGCCTTCACTCGGGTATTTTCATCCTGCATCTGCTGGGCTGCCATCTCGCAGGCCTTGCCCAGGCCGACGATGGCGGCCACGTTTTCCGTGCCGCCCCGGCGACCATGCTCCTGATGCCCGCCGATAATAAAGGGGACAAAAGGCGTACCCTTGCGAACATAGAGAACGCCGATACCTTTAGGAGCATGTAATTTATGCCCGGAAAGCGAGAGGAAATCAATCGGTACTTGTGACAGGTTTATGGGAATTTTTCCCACCGCCTGCACCGCATCGGTGTGAAACAAAATTCCCCGGCTCTTGGCAATCTCGGCCATTTCCTTGATGGGAAAGATGACCCCGGTCTCATTATTTGCCCACATGGCGCTGACAATGGCGGTTTCGTCAGTGAGGCTCTCTTCGTAGAGCTTGAGATCGAGGGTGCCGTCGCTGTTCACCGGCAACTGGGTGATCCGGTGCTTGTGGCCGGTGAGTTTATCCAGGCTCTCGCAGAGGTTTTTCACCGCCGGATGTTCGACCCTGGTGGTGACGATGTGCCGCTTTTCAGGGAATGACTGCAAGGCAGAGAGAATGGCGGTGGAGTCAGACTCCGTGCCGCAACTGGTAAAGATCAACTCGTCGGGCCGGGCACCAAGGAGCGCAGCGATCTTGCCCCGAGCCTCCTCCACGGCCCTACCCACCTGACCGCCAAAGGTGTGCATACTGGAGGGGTTGCCGTACAGGTCGGAGTAATAGGGAAGCATGACCTCGACCACCTCCGGGGCAACCCGGGTGGTGGCGTTATTGTCCATATAGACCGTGTTCACTATTTCCCCTCCTCAACGATCAGGGTGTCCAGCACCTGTTCGCGCAGTTTCTTTTCCACATATTCCTTCAGGGTGGTCTGTGATTTCTTGCAAGAGCCGCAAGCCCCGCGCAGGGAAACAATGACGAAATCGCCATCCACATCGATCAGCTCGATATCGCCGCCATCCTTGCGCAGGGTGGGCCGCACCTCCCGCTCGAGAACCTCCTCGATGAGTTTGATCTTCTGGATATTGGTCAAGCGGGTCGGGCGCTTGTCCGGGATGATCTGCTGCACCTCGTGCCGGGCCTCGCGCAAAAGCTCCTCCAGACGGTCATGGCACTTGCCGCAGCCGCCGCCGGCCTTGGTAAAATTGGTGATTTCCTCCACCGAGCGCAGATTGCTCTCAGCAATGGCCCGCTTCACCTCAAGATCGGTGACCCCGAAGCATTCGCAAACCACCTCTCCTTCCGCCATGGGCAGGGGAATACCGCGATAATAAGCGATTGCCGCCTCCAGCGCCTCACGGCCCATGACCGAGCAGTGCATCTTCTCTTTAGGCAGACCGCCAAGATACTCGGCGATATCCTCGTTGGTAATCTTCTCCGCCTCCACAAGGGGAATGCCCTTGATCATCTCGGTGAGGGCAGAAGATGAGGCAATGGCGCTGGCACAGCCAAAGGTTTTGAACTTGGCGTCGACAATCCGCTCGGTCTCGTCCAGTTTAAAATAGAGGGTCAGGGCATCGCCGCAGGCAAGGGAACCGACCTCGCCGATCCCGTCCGCATTCTCAATCTCACCCACATTCCGGGGATTCATGAAATGATCCCGAACCTTGTCCGTATATTCCCACATAGTATTTCTCCCAGCAATCAAAGCAAAAGAGGCAGATCGTGCATCGGCCAAACTTCCCACACACACGCGCCATCCAAGTTCATCGTTATCCAGCAGAACAAACTCCGCAAGCAATGTGCTCACTGGTCCGTTACGGAACTCAACAATTTAGTTTTTCAGGGTTCAAAAAGCAAGAATAATCCGTGATCTACTGCCTGGGGCCTTTCACCGCCTTACGAGTCCGAGCCATCCCCGTCATGCAGATGCTGCCAGATCTGGGCAGCCAGGAATGGACCTATGCCCGACACTACAGCAAGCTCCGCCACGCTTGCCTGAGCAATACGCTGCATGCTGCCAAGCTCCCGCAGCAGCAATTCCTTACGCGCCTTGCCAACGCCGGGAATCTGCTCCAGAGATGAGGTCAGGCTCTCTTTTGCCCGCAATTTCCGGTGCAAGGTGATGCCATACCGATGCGCCTCGTCCCTGATCCGCATGAGATAGAGGAGAACCGAGGAATGCCGGTCCAAAATGATCGGATTTTTCCGCCCTGGCCGGTAGAGCTTCTCACCCTCCCCTGCCTTCTCCTTGGCAATGCCCGCAAGCTCAACCCCGCCGGGAATGCCCAGCTCGGCCAAAGCATGCATGGCCACACCGAGCTGGCCCTTACCACCATCAACCAACAAAAGGTCGGGCATGTCATTTTCCGCCAGCCCCCGTGCAAAACGCCGGGCCAACACCTCTCCCATCATGGCGTAATCGTCCGGCCCTTCCACCGTATGGATTCCATAATGCCGGTAATGATCCTTCGCCTTTTCTCCTGCGATAAAACAGACCAAGGAACCCACGGCCTGTTTACCGCCCAGATTGGAGATATCCAGACACTCGATCCGCTCCGGAAGCCGTGACAAACCAAGCGCCTTTTGCAGCCCCTCGGCCAAAACCTGCCAGGTGCCTTGCCGCGTTTTTCTTGCAACCAAAACCTGCTGGGCATTGGTGTCGGCCATCTCCAACAACCGCACCCTGTCCCCCCGCTGCGGGCAGGCAATGGTCACGGTGCCGCCCCTCTGTTCGCTTAGCCATTCCGCTAGCAACGGATCATCGATTCCCGCAAAGGGCAGCAAAATCTCCTGGGGAAGAAACTGCCCCTCCTCGCCGTAAAACCGGGAGAGCACCTCGGTAAGCACTTCCGGGTCGGAACCCACCGGATCAGCAAGAAAGAATGCCTGCTGACCGCTGATCGCCCCCTTGCGGATAAACAACAGGGCCACGGCCACCGAATCCCCTTGGCGGGCAAAGCCCAACACATCCTGATCCCTGCCGTGCGCCGCCACCACCTGCTGCTTTTCCAGGGTCTTGTTCAGGGAATTGATCCGGTCCCGCAGCTCCGCCGCCGCCTCAAAATCCAGGGCTGCCGCAGCCAGCTCCATCTTTCGGGACAGTTCCTTGACCAGTTGCTGGTTTTTCCCCTCCAGCACCAGCACGACATTACGCACCAACTCCTGGTACTCATCACAGCCCACCTTACCCGCACAGGGGGCCAGACAGCGGCCCATCTGGTGATTCAGGCAGGGCCTAGCCTTGGGCTTGAGGTTCTTTTCCTTGCAGCGGCGCAGGGGGAAAAGCGAGTTGAGATAGCGGATGGTTTCCCACATGGCCGAGGGAGAAGAAAAGGGGCCGAAATACCGGGCACCGTCCTTGATCCGTCGCCGGGTCATCACCAACCTGGGCCACTCCTCCTGCACCGTCACCTTAAGCAGCGGATAACTCTTATCGTCGCGGAGGATGACATTGTACTTGGGCCGATGCTGCTTGATCAGCGAGGACTCAAGGATGAGGGCCTCTTTTTCCGTATTGGTAACAATGGTCTCGATCTCGCGCACCTGGGAGAGCAGCATCGCGGTTTTGCCGTGCTCGGCCTGATCGATGCGGGCATAGGAGGACAGCCGCTTGCGCAGCTCCCTGGCCTTGCCGACATAGAGCACCTCGCCTGCCCGGTTTTTCATCAGATAGACGCCGGGCTTCAAAGGAACGGTTGGGAGAAATTCTTTGAAATCAAATGGGGGCATGGTTACCATCATCTAGCGCTGTTTATCGATTGTAAGAGCTTTGCGATATGACTACCCCTCCTGGATTTTTTTGTCAAACACGGCGTTTCTCCTTCTGGAGGGGACATCTATTTTTATTTGCCTAACACAAAATACTTTGACAATCGCAGATTATTTCTCTACACCCTTTGCATACTGCTTTCCAGGTTATGAAAAGAAGCTCAAGGACATGCACCACTGAGACACGAAAAGTCGCAAAAAGGGATCATGGACAACAAACGAGAAAGGCCGTCTGCGCCAGGCGAGAGGGATACGGGAGGAAATGAATTGGGTATAATGGGCGCCTCGTTGCAAATACCTTTAGTAGGTCCGACTTCTTTGTCGCCCTTTAAGGAAGCATTATGCGTTGCCGCGATCTGGTTGTTTATTGCCGGAATCCCGCTTTCCTTTTTCTACAACATCTTACTGTGGCCCTTTGTTTCTGGAGGGGAAATCTTTCTAAGAGGCTGGCTGCGCAAGAAATATAGTATTGCCTTTTTGCCCAGACGTTTTTTGAATTGGCTGTACGCCACCCGGGTTTGGGACATGTTCGTCCTGCGTTCAGAGGGTAACCCGAAAGCAAAATCCCTTAAAGATAGGGCCATGGTCTGCTTCTATCTCGGCATTCTGTTTTTTTACATCCCTCATATTTCCTCCTCTGCGGCTGTTGATCTGGATGAAATGCGAAAGGTCACCGGCTCCATCGAGAGCTTTCAAGTAATTACTGCACGATATTCATGCGGCGACTCACTTACTCTTCGTTTGGAAGACGGCAGGATTGAATCATTCTGGTGCTACACAAGCGAAGAGGACTATCTCTCCCGGATCAAGGGACAGGAGGTGACTGTTTGGCTTAAACACAATAGGGACGCTGTCAATCCGGCTTGCCGGAAACGTGAAAGAGTTGGGCAAATAATACATGAATCCCACGTTGTTGGCTTGCCTTACAGTAAGGAGCGCCATGAAACAATAAATCGAGTTCTCATGAATATATCGAAGGTGTTTTTTTGTCTTGGCCTGTTTTGCTATCTGCGCCTCTGGCAAATCAACCGGAGGATAAGGGCAAAATAAATTACCACAGCACACAAAAAAGCCCCCGACACCTTTCGGCACCGGGGGCTTTTCATAACCAGAGAAAACGCAGTACGACTTATCTCTTCTCGTCCTCGCTCAAACCTTTCACAATAACCAGCCGAATCAGCCCCCCTTTCCATCATCCAGCACCTGCCTAACCAGCCGGGCCAGCTCATCACCTTGTAACGGTTTATAGGCGTATCTCTTTATGCCGATCTCCATTGCCTTTTCCTCACTCAAAATAGCGCTGTAACCGGTACAAAGGATAATCGGCAAATCGGGCCGGCTGGACAAAATCTCCTTGGCCAACTCGGAGCCGGGCATGAAAGGCATGGACTGATCGGTGACGATCAAATCAAAGCCACTTGGGTTTTCCCGCACCATGGTCAGCGCCTTCGCGCTGTTGTTGCTCGTGGTGACCGCATACCCCAATCGCCCCAGCCACTGACTCACCATTTCGGTGATGGCCGGCTCATCATCCACCACCAGAATGCGCTCTGTTCCCGGCGGACAAAAACGTTCCTCTTCTTCGACTTTTCCCATAACAGGCTGCTCTATGGCCGGGAGAAAGACCTCAAAAGAGGAGCCTTTCCCCTCTTGACTGGTGAGGCGCATCAACCCGCCATGACTGCGCAAGATGCCATGCACCACCGCCAACCCCATGCCGGAACCCTTACCCACACCCTTGGTCGTGAAGTAGGGTTCAAAGATCCGGTTCTGGATATCCAGGCTCATGCCGCATCCGCTGTCGGCCACGATCAACCGAACATAGCGTCCCTCGCCGCCTCCAAGCCCGGCGGCCTCTTCCCTTCCCAACTGCACATAATCAAGGGTAATCGAGAGGATGCCGCCTTGTTCTTCCATGGCATGGAAGGCATTGGTGCAGAGATTGATGATTACCTGGTGCAACTGGCTCTGATCGCCGAGCACCGTACTGTCTACGGCGCTGATCCGCTCTTTAATGACAATGGTGGAAGGGATAGAGGCTCGCACCATCTTGAGTGTTTCTTTAAGAAATGGGGCCATCAAAAGCGGCTTTTTTGTCCTTTCAGCCTTGCGGCTAAAATCCAGGATCTGCCTGACCAACTCCTTGGCGCGGATGCTGGCCTTGATGATCTCTCCAAGCTTACTGCGTCGCGGGTCTGTTTCGAGGGTTTCTCTCAAGGTCAGTTCGGCGTAGCCCAAAATAACGGCCAAGATGTTATTGAAATCGTGGGCAATCCCGCCAGCCAAGGTGCCAATGGCCTCCATTTTTTGGGACTGGCGAAGCTGAGACTCAAGCTTGGTTTTTTCCTCCTCGGCGCGGATACGTTCGGTGATATCGCGAGCAAGTCCACAGACATAGCTGATGCCATTATAGGCGACACTGCTGATGCTGACCTCCACCGGAAATTCCGTACCGTTTTTAGCGCGGTGCACTGTTTCAATGGTCCGAGCACCATGTGTCATAAGGTATTGCCAATGCTCCGGCCATTTTTCTGCGGGCGATAAAGGATCGATATCGAACACCCGCATGGAAAGAAACTCTTCACGGGTATAGCCAAGACGGCGACAGGCACCATCGTTGACAAAACGGATGGCGGCATTTTCGTCCGCCAGAAAGACCCCTTCATTGGCAGCATTGATGGAGTACAGCATGAGATAGAGCTGTTCCTCCATTTTCTTGCGCTCGGTAATGTCAATAACATTCCAGAGTACGCCCGATTCACCGCTGGGCAGTTGCATCTTAACCCCGGCAAAGAAACACCAGAAAACCGAGCCGTCCTTGCGGCGCCACGGATAATCAGCGCTGGCAATAGGAAACCCTGCCTTGGCCTCCTGGAAGCGGGGAGCCCAGGCCTCATAATGCTGCTGATCAACATGCAAAACCCGGGCACTCTGCCCCACCAGCTCTTCACGGCTGTAGCCAAACAGGTTACAGAACTGGCGATTGACCTGCAAGATTTGCCGGGTGGAAGAAACGACCAGCATGCCAGAGCCGTTTACCTCAAAGAGGGTCTGCATGTGGCTACGTTCGGTGGCGAGCTCCGCTTCCGTCTGTTTTTTATCGCTGATGTCAGTCAGGCTCCATACCACCCCCATGTTGCCATCGGGTAACATCAAGGCCCCTCCGGAAATGACAGCCCAGAAGGTACTGCCATCCTTGCGACGGTACTGGTATTCAATCTGCACCAGCGGGCCTTCGTTGCGGGCATTGTCAAACCACTGCCTGAACCGCTCGAACTGTGCCCGATCAAGGTGGAAAATCTCGGCGCTTTGGCCTATCAGCTCATCCCGGCTGTAACCGTACATTTCACACAGTCGCCGATTCACTTCAATAATTTGGCGCTCTGGCGAGACGATCACAATACCGGCTGTTGTGCGTTCCAGCAGGTCATGCCAGAAATTAATCTGGTTTTGCAGCCTGGCGGTTGATCGACGGAGGATCAGCATCATCCCGCTCAGAACAATAATGACAACTGCACAAGCAACAATGATCACCGGGACACCGCTAGCCATTGTCTTCTCCTGTACTCGTCCATGACAACCGATTTAGAAGATTGAGAGCTAAAACGCCAATCTCTCAGAGAAACAAACTCTGTCCTACATAAACATCCCATGCGCCAAATATAAATGTCAACGCCTAACCATCTGACATCCATAAAGAAAAAGACCTCGCCGCGAATCCAGCAGACCACTCACAGCGAGGTCTTGAAAAGGCAGTTCCTCGTACACGAAATGCAAACAAAAAAAGCCCTCGACACCTTTCGGCACCGAGGGCTTTTCGCAACCAGAAAAAGGAGTACGACTTATTCCTTCTCGTCCTCGCTTAAGCCTTTAACAATCATCGCTCCAGCCAAACCAAGCATGCCGAGATTCTTCGCCTGATCCATGGCCGGTTTCAGCATATGGGCCATGATGGTCCGACGTAAATTAGCCTGCGGCATTGCCTGCGGGGTTGAAGTGGCAATCAGCAGGTGCATGTCCTTTTTGTTCCCGTAATACCGAACATTCGGACCGATTTTTACCTTACTGCTTTCCAGCTTGACTGCGCCCTTCTGCACATACTTGGCAACCTCGGAATTGGGATCGGAGAGATCTCCGAATATCCGGGCACGGGCCAGGCAAGTCTGCACGCAGGCAGGCTCCAACCCCTGGGCAACCCGCTCCACACAAAAGGTGCACTTGTCGGCCTTGGGATCGCCCTCTTCCTCATTCACATAGCGGGCGCTGTACGGGCAGGCATCGGCACAGGCGCCACAACCGAGACAGCGCTCCTTGTCGATCTGCACCGTGCCGTTGAAGGGGTCCTTCCAGGTGGCAGCCACTTCCATCTTCTTGGTCGCCCCGTTTTTCGGATCGGTAAAGGTGGCCTCGACCTTGTCCGCCGGACAGACCGCGACGCAGGCTGGCTTGTCGCAGTGGTTGCATAGACCGGGATAATAAGTGGACGCCAACCCTTGCGGGGTCTTGCTGGGGCCAAGGCGTTTGACCCAGTTTCTTCTCCGTTCCCGCTCCGCCGAATCCTTGCCCGTGGGAACCTCCCACTCGGCCCGACAGGCGATGGCGCAGGCATGGCAGCCCACGCATTTCTCAAGATCTATAATCATTCCGTATTGACTCACGGCGACCCTCCATAAATAAAATTGGTTAATTTCCCTGCGGTATCATCACGCCAAAATACTCATTTTCAGGCGGGAATGCTCAGCACCTTGCCATTCTTGACGAACTTGACGAAGTTGTTCCGCATGCCGTGCGCCCCGGTTTCCGGGTCAACCGCCAGTTTGGTGATCAGGCTTTGGTCGTCGATACCCTTGCCCACGCCAACGGTCATGGCCGGATTCTTGGTGCCGTAACCATGGGCCATGTAAATGGTATCCTTGCGAATGCCAGGAGTAACTTTGACCACGCTGCTGGTCTGGGATTTCACGCCATCCTGATTCACCAGTTCGATGCGGTCGCCGTCTTTCAGCCCCATCTTCTTGGCGGATTCGTCGTTGAGCCACACCGGATTCTCCGGCATCTCGTTCATCAGCCAGACGTTGTTCATGGAACGGTTGAAGGTATGCACCGGTGCCCGGCCATAGACCAATCGGGCAAAGCCCTTGGGCGGCTCCGGCACCGGAACATAGGTGGGAACCCCGGGGAAACCCGCGTCGGCAACTTCCTGGCTGAAGAATTTCACCTTGAGCACCTTGCCGTATGGATCAGCGCCGGGCTGCACATGGATGCCGTCTTCCTTGACCAGTTGCTCGATGGAGAGATTGGCGCCAGCAAGAATCTTGTTGGTCATCTCCACCTCGGACTGGACCGGGATATGCTTGCCGTAACCCATGCGCTTGGCCAGCTCGTTGGTGATCCACACCGAATCCTTGCGCTCGTGATCGGCCGCAGTGGGAGAAACCAGCGGCATGCGGGCGGTGATGTACTGCTCCTGCTTGCCGGAAAGATCCCACTGGGTGCCGGTCTTGACCTGATCGTAACGCTCAAGATAGGAGGATTCCGGCAGCAGGATGTCGGCGTACATGGTGATATCGGTGGGCATAACATCAACCACCATGACAAAATCCATCTGCTGAAGCATCTTGATGGTCAGATCCTGGCCAGGAATGGTCTGGATGGGATTCTGGCCCCAGCCCACATAGCCTTTAATCGCATAGGGCTTGCCGGAAACAGCGGCCTCGCGGATCATGTCCGTCGGGGTGCCAGGAGGCGAAAACTGATACTTCTTGGCCATCTTGTGCAGAGCATATTCCTCGGCGTGCTCGGCCATGGGCTTGGGCCAACCGGCCTTGCCCACCTTGGGACCCTTGCCTGCGACAAAACCGCCCTTGACCCCGATGGCGCCCAACAGGCCGGTAAGGCAGGCCAGAGAGCGCTCACGCTGGAAATCGTTGCCATACCAGCTCACATGCCGGCCCGGATGAATGGACACATTGGGGGCGTTGGCGGCCAGCATCTCGGCCACCTCTTTGATCTGCTTGGCCGGAATATCGCAGATCTTGGCGGCCCAATCCAGGGTGGCATGGGAAATTCCGGCGCTGAACTTGTCAAATCCCTCGCCATTGGCTTCCACATAGGCCTTGTTGTACTTGCCGGTCTTAACCAGATGGTTCATGATCGCCAGCAAAAAGGCGGTATCGGTGCCGGGCTTGATCCTGACCCAGGTGTGGGCCTTGGCTGCGGAAGCAGAGAAACGGGGATCGACCACCACCAGCTTGGCGCCGTTTTCCAACCCCTTCAGGTAACGCTTCACATGGGAGACGTGCACGTTCTCGCCGAAATGGCCGCCCAACAGGAAGATAACCTTGGCGTTGGCCATGTCGACATTCTCGTCCGGCGCGGTATCCAGGGTGGCGACATAGGCCATGTCGCGGATACCGCGACACTGGAAGAATGAGGCCTCGGAGTTGTTCGGGGTGCCAACCACATCCTCAAAAAAGGTCATGGGATATTTGGCCGAGGAACCGTGGGGGAAGATGGTGATGCCTTGGGGTCCGTGCTTATCGACCACAGCCTTGAGCTTGGTGGCGCACTCGTCCAGAGCCTCATCCCAGGTGATCCGCTTCCACTGGGGAGCACCGCGTTTCCCCACGTTCTTCATGGGGAATTTCAGACGATCCGGATCGTACAGCAGCTTAACTCCGCCATTGCCCCTTGCACAGATGCTTGCGCCGTTGTCGATGCTCTTTGGGTTGCCCTCAAGCTTCACCAGCTTGCCGTCCCGCACCTTGCCCACCAGCTGACAACGCCAGAAGCACATCTCGCAAACACCGCCCACTGCAGTCTTGGTGTCGGCAAAACTACCGGGCGCGGTAAAAGGTTTTTTGACAAACGGGGTACTCGCGTTTGCCTGCCTGGCAAAACAACCGGACATCGCTGCCGTGGCTGCCGCAAGGGATGCGGTCTGGAGAAATTTACGTCTCGTCAGATTCAAAGCCATTTCACATTTCCTCCCTGGTAAAAAAATCGATAAGATTGACTAGAACTCCATAAAAAGGGTGGCGACCCTCTTGTAAAATCCGTGCCTGAAACTTTGGAAACCACGGCCTGAAATGCTGGGCCAAAAACCGCTCTTCCTCCTCGCTCTTGCCTTCCTCGGCCAGCAGGGCCAGAAATTCCAGCTCAAAGGAAATATGATCGGGAATATCCGCCTCGCCTACCAGGTCGAAGCCCTGCTCGCGGTAAAAGGCCCTGGCCTTTTCGGCGCTGGGGCCGTAAAGCATTCCGTCGCCGCTGAGATAGACCGAACCGTATGGCGGCGCGATCACGGTGGGGATGGCGTTGACAAACAGGCGGGTATGTTCCACCTGCAACGGCTCCAGCCAGTCATCGCTTTCGAAGATTGACTGCCCAAGTGCCTGGGTCTCGGCATCCCAGCCAAGTTCGGCCAGAAAGGTGTCGAGCACGGAAAAATAATCCGCCTGCATCCATTCGGGGCTGGGGTAGCGCATGGATTGGGCGAGAAAGCGGTAGATCTCAGCCATGCTGATCGAAGTGGTTTGGGTCATGATCTTCACCTGGGACAGAAAAATATCGTTATAGAAAAACACGCTCACCGGATGATGCGCCATCACATCGAAGAGCCGCCAGCAACACAAAGAAGGTTCCCAACCGGTGAGCGTTTACAAGGAGAGGAAACAACGAAAAAGCTTTACCACGATGTACCCCCGTTGCAAATGCGGCAAATTGTCGCATTTGCAACGGGGGTACAGGTTGCGCTTCAACTTCCTGGCGAATAATGGTATGCATCAGGGGTTGCTTCCCAATTAACGAAGAGGCTATTCCGTGCACACTGTCGTCCAACAGAACAATTTCAGCGGTGAAGAAAAAAACACCGCCTCGGCCAAAATCGCCTTTGCCTGGCTATTACATTTGCGCTGGGGTGCGGTGGCGGCCCAGGTTCTTCTGGTGCTGATCGCCCTCTTCTTTCTTGAGATCAGTCTCCCCTACCGGATTATCTCCGGCATCCTGATCTTTGAGATCAGCACCAATCTCCTGTTCGGCTTCCTGAAAAAGAAAGAAATGGCCATGGCCGACCAGCTTTTCGCGCTGGTCATGTTCCTGGATACCGCCCTGCTCACCGGACTTATCTACTATTCCGGCGGCCCCATGAACCCGTTCACCTTCCTCTATTTGGTGCATATCACCCTGGGCGCCATCCTCATGCCGCCAGGCTGGTCATGGAGCCTGGCCTTTTTCACCACCGGCTGCTATGCCACCCTTTTCTTTCTCCCGGCCCAAGGAGACCTGGGCCAATCCTGCCATCCGGATCCTACAATGCTGGCAACCCTGAGCGACCCCCTAAAGATCCATCTCCAGGGCATGTGGGTCGCCTTTGCCGTGACAGCGTTTTTCATTGTTTTCTTTGTCAGCCGGATTCAATTGGCCCTGGCTCGGCA
Source organism: Deltaproteobacteria bacterium (assembly GCA_026388695.1). Lineage (GTDB taxonomy): Bacteria > Desulfobacterota > Desulfobulbia > Desulfobulbales > Desulfurivibrionaceae > Thiovibrio. The sequence continues at coordinate 22,389 of JAPLJH010000057.1, forward strand.
TCAGAAAACCCTGGCAGATCTCCAGGAGGAAAAAACCAAAAGCGAACGCATGGCCTCCCTGGCCACCCTGGCCGCCGGAGCGGCGCATGAGTTTTCCACCCCGCTGTCAACCATCGCCGTGGCCGCAGGCGAGATGCTCCATGGCCTGAAGAAAAACACCAGCGCAGACTGCCAGGAACTTCTTGCCGATGTCGTCCTGATCCGCGATCAAGTCGCTCGCTGCAAGGACATCCTCTTTCACCTGGCCGCCGATGCCGGAGACCAGATGGGTGAGGCCTTCACGGATTTCTCCCTGGACGGGCTCATGAAAAATCTGTTCGATACCTTTCCCGGCGCCAGCAAAAATCAGATACGATATATAAATAAGACGGGCGATCTTTCGATAAGGATGCCGCTTCGCACCCTGCGCCGCATTATCCGGGGCCTTATCAAGAATGCCCTCGATGCCGGTCCGAGCGCCCCGGTTCAGGTGGAGTGCCGTCAAGACGCAACCCGGCTCTATATTGAGGTCACGGACAATGGCTCCGGCATGGCCCCGGACATTGCCGAGCGGGCGACAGAGCCGTTTTTCACCACCAAGGAACCGGGCAAGGGATTGGGGCTTGGCCTCTTTCTTGCCAAATCAATAGCCGAAAGATTCGGCGGGGGGCTGAGCCTGATTTCCCAGCCGGGCAAAGGCTCGAAGGTAACGTTGTTCTTTGCCCTTCAACAGATCACAGCCGGTACGCCGGAGGCATTTCATGGATAAGACGATTCTTCTGGTGGACGATGAGGAGCTGTTCCGGGAACGGTTGGCAAAAGCCTTTAGCCAGCGCGGTTTCACGGTTTTCACCGCCGGTAATTTCGATGAGGCCATGCGGGTTATCGACCAAGAGAAGCCTGCCATGGGAGTGATCGATCTCAAAATGCCCGGCAAATCCGGGCTTGAGCTCATTGCCGCAGCCAGAGAGATCAACCCGGACATGCAAATGGTCGTGCTCACCGGTTACGGCAGCATCGCCACGGCCACGGAAGCGGTCCGGCTGGGCGCGCTCTATTACCTCCCCAAGCCAGCGGATGTGGACGATATCCTCGGCGCCTTTTCTAGGAATCCAGAACTAAACCTGGAGGTGGACCAGGATGAGTTCTCGGCCCCGTCCCTGGCCAGGGCGGAATGGGAACACATCAATCGCGTACTCACCGACTGTGACGGCAATATCTCCCTGGCCGCCAAAAAACTCGATCTGCACCGAAGAACCCTGCAACGAAAGCTACAAAAATATCCTCCCAGCAAATAAACCCCGCAACCTTTACACAAGGAGACGAATATGCACAGCAAACAGACAGGCAACACATACGGAAGACGGTTTATCCTTGTGGTTTTGAGCGCAGCAATGCTGCTGACCAGTAATTTGACCCTGGCCGCTGGCCCGGAACCCCAGACAATCACCGAGGGGATGAGTTGCGCGGCCTGCGGCATGTATCCGCAGCGCTACCCCCAATGGCAGACCCAGGTTATCTTCACCGATGGCGCCATGGCGGCCTTTGACGGCAACAAATGCATGTTCCGCTTTCTCCTCAACATGCAGAAGTTCGCGCCCGAACGCAAGGCAGAGCAGGTGGCCGCCATCTGGGTCAAGGATTTCAAAACCGGCAAGTGGCTTGACGGTAAGGCTGCCCATTATGTAATCGACAGCAAGGAAATGGGACCCATGGGCAAGGAGCTTATCCCCTTTGCCACCCGTGCTGCGGCGGAAGAGTTCCAGAAGGCCAACGGCGGCGCCATCGAGACCTTTGCAAACATCAGTATGGACACCATCAGGCCGCTCATGGGCGGAATGCACATGCAGATGAATATGCCACGCCCTCCCATGCAGTGATAAGCCGCACCCCAAGGCACGGGGGCTTCCCCCCGTGCCCATCCCCCCTTCCCCATCCAGCCAGCACCTACCACACACAATTGTCATGATTGTCGGAAACAATGTATTCCCCTGATGCTACCGCGTCTGCGGCCCTTAATCTTCACACCCGTAGTTTACATGCAACTACTTGAAATTACGCGTTTTTTCTAGTTGACTTCTTCTCGGAAATTCTTATCATTAAGGTAAAGAGTGAAAGTCACTCAGGAACATTCATCCCACGGGAAGGAGGCGCATCATGACACATGCATCATTGGCAAAAAACAGAAACCAGGCCAGATCTGTAGCGCAAGTAACAACAGACACCAGGATTTCAACCGGGGCCTTGGCAACATTTGGCACGCTCTCAACCTTGGTTGGCCTCTGGGCAGTGGCCTGTTTTGTCGGGGCATTGCTCAGCACCGGTGGCCCCATTGCGCTGGCCCAAGCTTGGATCTCTGCGGTAACCGGCGGATGAGAGGCAAAATGTCGGCATCCACGCTGGAGACAGCTCCCATGCACAACGAGTTCGCCATCGCCAAGGTAAAGGTGAAAGCAAACAGACAATCCCATGCTGTTCTTGGAGGACCGGAGCACAACACCGATGTTGGGCATGAGGTTTCCAAGGCTGGCCTGGGCGTTATTCTTTGCGCCGGGGTGATCATCGGGCTGAGCGGCTTCTTCTTTATGGTTGGGGGACTTATCAAAAGTGGTGGGATCACAGGCTTTGTTAAGGGCTGGATTACCGCCTTTACCGGCATCTAATCGCAAGATCTTCAAAAGGAACTTCTTTCAAAACAAGAGCGCAACCCCAGCACACAGACAGGCCCGGGCGTACCTTGCGTACGTTCCGGGCTTTTTTTATTTATGATTGGCAGCAGGATACTGCTTCCGGTACAATGAAGAACAGCGGGAAGATATCCCAGAAAGCCATACAACGCCGAGCCTTCGCGTGCAAATGCATCGCGAGCAAAAAGAGGTTGCCATGACCAAACTTATCTACACGCTCTTCCTTGTCGCCGTGCTTGGGGTTATTGGCCTTGCCACCGCTCTTTTCTGGAGGCTGGAAAACACCAGCCCACCCCTCAAATACAACGATTTCTTGACCAACCTGGAGAACAATGAGGTTGCCGAGGTGCACCTCAAGGGCGGCAACATCAAGCTCACCGATATCTATGGTCGTGAATTTTCGACATTTTCCCCGGACGTTGGCGATCTAATGGATAAACTTGCCCCAAAAAAGATTGCCATCACCGCGGAAGACGATCGCCCCTCGCCATTCTGGAACCTCTTTACCGTCACCCTACCGATCAGCGTCATCTTGATCGGCTGGCTGCTACTGATGCACACCCAGCAGCGGGGCGGCGAAGAGGAACCGGAATTTGCCAAGAATAAGGCAATTCATTTCGACAAGAACAACAAACCAATAACCTTTGACGATGTTGCTGGCATCCCGGAGGCAAAGGAAGAACTCAAGGAGATTGTCAATTTCCTCAAGGAGCCGAAAAAATTCAGCCGCCTCGGTGCCAGCCTGCCCAAGGGCGTCCTGCTGCAAGGACTTCCCGGCACGGGCAAAACCCTTCTCGCCAAAGCCATTGCCGGCGAGGCCGGGGTTCCGTTTTACAGCTTCAGCGGCTCTGATTTCGTGGAGATGTTCGTGGGGGTTGGCGCCTCCAGGGTGCGGGATCTCTTTCGGGAAGCCAAAAAGAATGCCCCCTGCATCGTCTTTATCGACGAGATCGATGCGGTGGGCGCCCGCCGCAGCGGGGCAGGATCGGTGGGCGGCCAGGATGAACGGAGCCAGACCTTGAACGCCCTGTTGGTCGAGATGGATGGCTTCAGCCGTGACGACACCATCATTGTCCTTGCCGCCACCAACCGCCCGGACATCCTTGATCCGGCCCTAAGGCGCCCAGGCCGCTTTGACCGGCAGATCACCATCCTGCCCCCGGACGTGAAAGGCAGGCTGAAAATCATCCAGGTGCACAGCCAACGCGTCACCATCTCGGATGGTGTCGATCTGGCCGAAGTTGCCAGAAACACCCCAGGTTTTACCGGCGCCGAGCTGGCCAATCTCGTAAACGAAGCCGCCCTGATCGCAGCGCGAGAAGGCAAGGAGGGCATCGAAGCCAGCGATTTCAACGAGGCAAAGGACCGGATTCTTATCGGCGTCGAGCGCAAGGGCTTCGTGATCAGCAAGGATGACCGGCGGACCATGGCCTACCACGAGGCAGGCCATGCCATTGTTGCCCGCCATATCCCCGGAGCCGATCCCATTCAGAAAATCACCATCATCCCCCGGGGCCGGGCCATGGGCCATACCCAGCAGCAAAGCCTTGTCGACCGCCAGGCCTACACCAAGGAATACCTGCAAGCCAAGATCACCATCCTCATGGGTGGCAGGGCTGCGGAACGAATCGGCCTCAACCAGCAGACCACCGGGGCAGAGGACGATCTGTTGCGCGCCACCCAAATTGCCACCAAGATGGTGTGCCAGTGGGGGATGAACGAGGTTGTCGGCCCCCTGGCCTATGCCAAATCCGATGAAGGCTTTCTCGGAGACCAGGCAAGCCAGCTGATCTACAGCGAAACCACGGCCCGGCACATCGACATGGAGGTGCGAAAGCTGGTGGAGGACAGCTACCAGAGGGCACACGCCATCCTGCTGCAAGAAAAACCTTTTCTAGGGCACCTTGCGGAAATCCTCCTGCAAACAGAAACCCTGGACCGGGAGGAGATGGAGATAATATTCGAGTGCTCCCAGAAAAAACTGTCTTCGGAAACAACGGAATCCAGCGAGGGAAAGGTTCATGAGTGCATGACCTGCCCGGCCGCCAGCCATTGCGCGCATCTGCCTTCGCCAGGGGACTACTACTGAAACCAGAGCCCCACGATCAAGACACCTGGTGCGCATTTTTTCGCTTTTTTTGCGATATTATGATTGACCAAAAAACTTACATTTTAAATTTCCGCAAATCTTTTCTATTTTTCATCCTGCAATGCTAACATCTTAAACTGACACGTAACATACTAAAATTATTTGTTTTTTCTTTATACACATCTATGATAGATTACAAGGGAGGCGGCATTTCACGGAATGTGAAACCATGAAAATAACCGAGACGGGAGGATGAGCATTGGTCAAATTCACGGACATTATCAAAACGTTTATCAATGGCATTGCACGCAGCAAGGTTTCCCTGGTGGGTGCCGTCCTGACCACCGTTACCTTTCCAATCCTGCTGGTTGCGGCAGTCCTCGACATCATGGGAGTTGTGGAGAACGCTTATTTCGGGTTTGTCATCTACATGGTTCTGGGTCCGCTCTTTATGACGAGCCTGATCCTTGTTTTCCTGGGCCTTTTTTTCTTCAAGGGCAAGGAAGAAGTCGGCATCTTCACCTATGATTATCTGAAAGAACAATTCACCGCCCCGGACCGGTTCACCAAGGTGCGCAAGCTTATTCTCCTGGCAACCGCCCTTACCCTGCTCAATCTTTTCATCCTCGCCCTCATTTCCTACACCGGTTACCACTATACCGAGTCCGTCGGCTTCTGCGGGCAATTCTGTCATACGGTCATGGCACCGGAGTACACCACCTACAAAAACTCCCCCCACTCCCGGGTCCGCTGCGTGGAATGTCATATCGGCCCGGGCGCCCAGTGGTTTGCAAAATCGAAGATTTCCGGGGTCAGGCAGCTCGCTGCCGTTGCCTTTGGCACCTACAGCAGGCCTATTCTAACCCCGGTTCACGGCCTGCGCCCGGCCCGGGAAACCTGCGAGGAATGTCATCGGCCTGAATTGTTTCATGGCGACAAGCTCTATATCCGGGATAAATTCAAAGCCGATGAAAAAAACACCCATCTCCAGACCGTGCTTCTCCTCAAAGTTGGTTCGGGCGGCTACCGGGGCAGCGACGCCCACGGCATCCACTGGCATGTGGCTCCAGAAAACAAGATAACCTATACGCACACCGATACGGCACGGGAAAAAATCAGCGAGGTGACGCTCTCCAAGCCGGACGGCACACAGGTTGTTTTCGCCCAGGCTGCGGAAGCCTCTACCGGGCCTGCCGGAGAAGTCCGGACCATGGATTGCATCGATTGCCACAATCGTCCAACCCATGTTTACCTCTCCCCGGATGAAGCCTTGGACCAAAAACTGCTGCACGGGAATATTCCTGCTTCCCTTCCCTACATAAAGAAAAATGCTCTGGAGTTGATCACGAAAAGCTATGCCAGTCAGGAAGAAGCCAAAAACGTTATTGCCACAGAAATCCGGGCCAGATACCGAAAGGATTACCCCAAACTGGTGAGCAACAATATGCCGCTACTGGAAAAGGCCATCGCAGGTATCCAGGCGGCCTACGCGGAGAACGTTTTCCCTGAAATGAAGATAGAATGGAACACCTACCGGAATTTCCTTGGTCACAAGAATGATTCAGGCTGTTTCCGTTGCCATGATGACGGCCATACAACCAAGGCTGGCGAGGCCATCTCCATGAACTGTGATACCTGTCATGTCATTTTGGCCGAGGACGAGGAGGCCCCCAAGGTTCTGAAAACACTGCGCGGCTTGTAACAGATGTGTTATGTTGGGGAAGGTCAGCTCTTAGCGGGGCGGCCTTCTCCAACACTCTATTCAGGAGAGGGCGTTCCATCCCACCCAAAACGGATACGCACGGAGCGGCACATGACACTTGACAACAGCGAACCGATTTACCCGATCAGTGTTGCAGCAAAACTTCTCTCCGTTCACCCACGAACCTTACGAATCTACGAAGAAGAGAACCTAATCAAGCCGGCTCGGCAAGGCAACAAGCGCTATTTCTCGAACAACGACATTGAGTGGATCACCTGCCTGCGCACCCTGATCCATGAAAAGGGCATCAGCATCCCCGGCATCAAGATGCTGCTCGAACTTACCCCCTGCTGGGAAATCACCAAATGCCCCCCCGAAAAAAGGGACCGTTGCTCAGCCTATATCGACAGATCCATCCCCTGCTGGCAGCGAGCCAGCACCGCCTGCGCCAAGGAGTTTCAGCAATGCGACAACTGCGAGGTCTATATCCGGGCCATGAAGCAGGTCAAGGAACTGGCCGCAACCAGCGACTCCCCTAAGCCATAAAGCCTCCTACCCCTTCCAATTTCTGACAAAATCGAACAGTGTACGCACGGCGATACCGGAAGGCCCTTTGGGGATATAGGATTTTTCGGTAAAGTCCCAGGCCGTGCCGGCAATATCCAGGTGGGCCCAGGGGGTCTCCCCGACAAATTCCTTAAGAAAGGCGGCGGCGGTGATGGTGCCGCCGTCCTTTTTTCCAACGTTTTTGAGATCGGCAATCTCTGATTTCAGCTGTTTGGTGTACTCCGGGTCCAGGGGCAGCCGCCACAAAGGTTCGCCACTGCGATCTCCTGCGGCAAGTATCCGATCGCACAAATCATCGTTATTGGACAACAGGCCGGTACGGTGATGGCCAAGGCCGACAATGACGGCACCGGTCAGGGTGGCAACGTCAATCACCATGTCCGGCTTGTATTTCTTGATGCCGTAGGCCAGAGCATCGGCCAGGATAAGACGGCCCTCGGCATCGGTGTTGACCACCTCCACAGTTTTGCCGCCGTACTGGGTGATCACGTCCCCTGGTTTCAAAGCGGCCGGGCCGGGCAGATTTTCCGTGGCCGGGACAATCGCCACCACGTTCAACCCTTTAAGCTTCGCTTGGGCAACCGCCTGCATGGTGCAAAGGACCGCAGCCCCCCCGCACATATCGTACTTCATCTCTTCCATACCCGCGCTGGGCTTAAGCGAGATGCCCCCGGAATCAAAGGTGAGTCCCTTGCCGACCAACAGCAGGGTGGGCGCGCTTGGCTTTACGGCATACTCAAGAATCACCATTTCCGGGGGACAGGCCGAGCCCTGATTGACAGCCAAGATTCCCCCCAGGCCCAGTTTTTTCAGCCGGGTCTGATCCAGGACTGTACAGGTCATCCCGTGGGTAGCGGCCAACTGTCTGCCATATTCAGAAAAATGTGCGGGAGTCCAGTGACTGGCTGGCTCATTGGCCATATCGCGGGCCTGGCAGGCGGCCTGGGCGCCAATTTCACCCAGCTTAAGTGCCTTGTCCAGTCCCTTGTGATCAACGGCATACAGGGCCGCCTGCTTCAACATCTCTCCCGAGGCAGCCGGGTCGGCATTTTTAGTTTTGTACTTCTTAAACCGGTAGGCACCCAGCACAAGGCCTTCGGACAGGCCCTCCACCATCTCGGCCTTATCACAGCCAAGGTCCGGTAAAACAAGCAACAACTCCTGGACATTGCTCTTCATGGCCAGGGAAGCTATGGTCCCGCCCGCCTTGCGAAACAACTCTCGAGTCAAGTCCTCTTTGCCTAGACCGACAACCAGTATCCGCTTGGCCGACGGGGTACCCTGCTTTCCTTTTTCTGGATAAAAAAGCAGGTGCTCTCCCTCTTTTCCGGAAAAATCCCCAAACCCATGCACCCGCCGGATAACTCCATCGACAACCCCATTGGCACAGCGGGGGGCACCCTTGCCCGACTGACGCACCAGATATACCACAAGATCACCCACATATGTTTCCGGACCAGCCTTACTGAACTGCAACATAAATGTGTTCCTCAATGCTTATTGTTGAAATTAGAAAAACCAAGGCGGACGAACGAGGCACTCAGGCGGCAATGGTCATGATTTTATCCATGGTCAGAATACGGGCATATTGCAGCCATTCCTCCACCGGCAGATCCTGAGGCAGGAGATTGAAATCCGTGGTGATTGCCTCCCCGTTGGCTGCCTTAAGAAGACACCGATCGGCAATGGCCACGCATAACGGCACCCCATGTAGGGAGTTAAGAGGCTGGCTGTGGTTTGCCGCTGCGTCAACCATAACCATGGGAAGATTCCACCAGAGAAGCAAAGCACTACCCAATTCCAGATGGGAGATGCCGAAAATCTGTTCTTCCATTTCGGTGGCAAATAGACCATATCGGCGCAGAAATGCTGGAGAATGGTGTAACGCCTCTTCAAGGGAGGCGAGAAAAACCAGTTTGCCGATATCATGCAGGAGCCCTGCGGTAACTGCGGTTCTCTCCTGATCCGGGGCAAGTCTCTTGGCTATAAGTCCGGCCAGTTTGCCACACTGGATGCTGTGATCAATAATATTCAGGGCATGACGATGGTACTTTTTGGGATACTGGAAGTGGTTGAGCGCACAGATAAAAAGGACCATTTTCCGCGTTCTGCTGATCCCAAGGCAGCTTACCGCCCGATGGAGATCATCAATCTTCATCCCTCTGGAAAAATGCACGGAATTGACCATCTGCAAAAGCCGGGCGGCAAGGATTGGATCTTTGCCAAGAACCTCGACAACCTGGGTCAAGGCATACTCAGGGTTCTGGAGAAGGGCTTCAAGTTCATGCACCACCGGCGGCAATGTAGGCAGTCCCTGGCCATGGTTCAAAAACTCCCAGCATTTACGAATCCGAATCCGCGAGCGCACGGCAAGATCATGCTCCAGTGAGCGTTCCAGCTCTTTACTCAAGGGCAAACAAAATGCCCGATGCGCCGCCCCGGTCGCCACAAGCCTTACCAGTGCATCAGCCCCGGTCTTTTCCGAAAAAACAATCCTGATTGCATGGGGGCAGACGTTGGCGACATATCGCAGGAAATCCTGCTCTTGCATGCCAGGCAGGTAAAGGTTGCACAGGACAACATCCGGCACAACCCCGGCAAGAAGTTGCTTGAATTCTTCGATGGTTTTAGAATAGCAGACGAGATGCGGCCAACGCCCCAGCAATTCCTGGAAAACGGCCGTATGTAACGGGTCAAAATCGACAATAAAGACCGAACATTTTTTCATGCAAACCATAGGTTGCAAATCCCCTTCCGGCCTCTCTGCGCGAGGCCACGGTGGCACATCCAGAAAACAAAATCTGTTTTCGCCATCTCAAAAAAACTGAAGGAGTTCGGTGGTGTTGCTCTGGTACTGCTACCCTTGTTTGTGTAGAGTTATTTGAAGGAGATATTTCTATTATAATACAGAGTAACCCTTACGCAACGATAATTGCATGATAAAAACAAATAATTGCATTAGATTTCAGACAGCTATCGTAAACAGATTTCCAAACCAATCTACCTGAAAAACAGGGAGGCCCCCCTTGATCCTGCAATTATGTCTGTCCGTCGGCCTTGCCATAATAATCGCCGCCCTGTGCAGCGTCTGCGAAGCAGCGCTGTACTCAGTGCCGGTGAGCCACATTGAAATCATCAGCCAGAGTCACAGACGGATCGGCCGAATCCTCATGGGTATGAAAAAAGATATCCACCGACCCATCACCGCTGTCCTCACCCTGAACACCATTGCCAACACGGCAGGCGCCACGGTCTCCGGGGCTGCGGCCGTTGCGGTGTTTGGTGCCGACAGTCTGGTCTGGTTTTCCGCGCTCTTCACCATGGTCATTCTTCTTGTTTCAGAAATACTTCCCAAAACCCTCGGCGTTTCCTATAGCCGACCGCTTGCCATTTGGATCGCCTATCCCCTCCACTGGATGGTAAAACTACTAAGCCCGTTCATTCTGATAATTCAGGCCATCACCCGGTTGCTCCCGGCCAAGGACGACGGCCTCCTGGTTTCAGCCCAAGAAATCCAGGCCCTTGCCAGGCAGAGCCACAGATCCGGAGAGATAAGCCTGCAAGAGCGGCGGGTCATCACCAACATTCTCGATCTTAAGGATAAAAACGTCCGCCAGATCATGACCCCCATCACCGTCACTTTCATGCTCGATGCCAATCAGAGCGTGGCCACGGCAATGCAGGCCAACGAGATGCTCAATATGCACAGTAGGATTCCGGTCTATGAAAAAAATACGGACGAGGTGGTGGGCATTATCCTGCGCAAGGACCTGTTCATCTGGGCGGCTCAAGGAGCCGAAGAGAAAACCTTGCGGGAGTTCATGCAACCTGTACATTTTGTCCCGGAAACAGGACGGCTGACGGCTGTCATGCTCGAATTTTTTGAGCACCGCCAGCATCTTTTTGTGGTGGTTGATGAATACGGCTCGGTCACCGGCGTTGTCAGTCTTGAGGACGTCATTGAAGAAATCGTGGGCCGGGAGATCATTGATGAATCGGATCGGGCCACCAACATGCGGGAGTTTGCCAAACGCAAACGCCTCTCCTTCCTGAGCCAATCCCAAGCAAAATGAAGCGCAACAGAACAGCTCCGTAACTATTCCTGAGCCAGACAAACGGGATAAGTGCGTTAACGAAATTATTTTCCGTCCCAAAAACGCAGAAAATAATTTCCAACTTACTAAAAAATAACCGTCAGGTAGAAAAAGAGCAGCGCGACAATCAGAAGATTGATTCCGAGAAAATTCCGAAAACGGATATGCCCTTCGAAATCATTAAGACAGAACTGCCAGAGGATGTAACACCCGGCGATGGAGCCGTTGAGCATAAAAAAAGCCGAGAGTATCTGCACCGGAAAATCCGGGATGGTAAAAAAGAATTTCTCCAGGAACGCCACTCCAGCCTGACGCCCAAAGGTGGGGATAAAATCTCCAACCCCTGCGGCAAAATATCCCAGCCGGTACACAAGCTCCCCGGTGAAAGCCATGGGAATCAAAATGGGCACCATGGGCGAAAACTTGCCAAACATGGGGTCCTCATTGACCCCAAACAGGCGGGCGCCAAAACGGATTATCGTCAGGCTTAAACCAAAACCGATCAACAGCAATAAGCTGAAAAGCACGGCATCCGGCCAGCCGGAGAAGGCGGCAAGCTGACCGTAAATCTCCTTTTTCCTTAAGAAACGGGCGAGCTGCGAGCCTATGAGAAATGGGACAATATACGAGCAGGTGATGTAACGGCCCTTGTTGCGAATCAGCTCCGAATAGGGATTTCGCAAGAGCAGCTGCGGTGAGTCGCGGTCACAGAAAGGCAGACAGTGACCGCAGACCAGACAATGCAGATTGTTTTGGACATTATAGGCGCCAAGATAGACCGGGCAGCCCTGCTTGCCATCAACGCCTTTTTTGCAGGCAAAGGTTTCGCAGCCACGACATTTTTCATGATCGGGCCTGAACTCGGTGATGGAAAGGGTTGCCGCTGCGCCACTGATGCGGCCCAGGGGACAAAGATGCCTGCACCAGGCCTGCCCAGGAAAAAAAACCGCGAGCAGGGCCGCGCCAAAAACGATGGACAAAACAAAACAGGAAGTGCCGACCGGAGAATGATCAAGCCCGACAACAACCTCGGTCCAGATAATAAAAGCCAGCAGAATAACCGAGGCGTACACACCGTACTTCTGGAGAATTTTCGGCACACTCAGGGAAAGGGTTATCCCCCGGCGTTGCAGGAAAACGCCAAGCCCTGGGAATGGGCAGATCCCGCACCACATCCGTCCCACAAAAAACCAGCTCAAGACAATACTTGGCCAAATGAGGCCCCAGGAGAGAAATACCGCGACATTGCTGCGCGCATCCCTGGGGCCGAAGAGTCCGGAAATAACCACCAGGGCAAAGAGAATATCGCCGGCAGTCCGCAGATAGGCGTAGTGGTGCCGGGCTGCCAAAAACCTTCTTATTCCGGGAAAAACCCGAAACAGATCCAGCCGCTGCTCGTCTATGGAGATAAGACTCTTAAGGGCACGGGTCCACCAGGTCACAAGACTATCCTACCTTTTCCAGTACCACTGGCAGTTGCATCTGCCGGCCTTCCCGCTCGATGATCAAAGTAACCGTATCCCCGACTTTATATCGATCCATGGCATTGCGCAAGTCGTCGTAGGAAGAGACCTTAAGCCCATCCACTGCCAGAATGACATCCCCAAAGACTATCTCCCCCTGAATCCTGCGGGTTCCCCGCAGTCCGGCAGCCTCGGCGGAACTGCCCGGCTGGATGTTCATGACCAGCACCCCTGTCACCCCTACCCGTCTGGCAACTTGGTCATCCGCCACGGAAATACCGAGACCGGGACGAATAAGCCGCCCATGCTGGATAATCTCTGGAATCACCCTGGCCACCACGTCCACCGGCACGGCAAAACCGATACCGGCGCTACCTCCGGACGGACTATAGATGGCAGTATTCACCCCAATAAGACGTCCAGCACTGTCTAAAAGAGGCCCGCCTGAGTTGCCGGGGTTGATGGCGGCGTCCGTCTGAATAACCCCCTGGATGATTCTGCCGGTTGCCGATTGAATTTCCCGGCCTAGGGCGCTGACGATGCCGGAGGTGAGACTCTGATCAAGACCAAAGGGATTGCCGATGGCAAAAACCTTCTGGCCCACCAGCAAATTATGGGATTCCCCCACGGGAAGCGGAGTGAGTTTTGCTGCGGGTGCCGTGATCTGCAACACCGCCAGATCTTTATCCGGAGCAACACCCACCAGGGTTGCCTGCCAAGTTGAACGGTCCGCCAGGGTCACCTCGACCCGACTGGCCGATTCGATAACATGGTAGTTGGTCACGATCCGTCCCTGCTTGTCCCAGATAAAACCGGAACCTGTACCCTTGGGAATTTCATGAATATTGAGACTGAAGATGTTCCTTCGGACTTCAATGTTGGTGATATAGACAACCGCTGGGGAGGCAGAACGAAACAGGGCGATGGTGCTTTGCTCGTCGGCCGCGAGATCTCCCCGCGCCGCTACCGGGATGGGGGCGACTGTAGGCGCAGGGACCGGTCGCTGGTAAACGAAAAAAAACCACCAACCAAGAAGGATAAAAAGCAAGAGGACTGCGAAGGAAACGCGTTTCTGCCTTGGGGCACTTGCAGGGGAAATATTCATCCCTTGGCCTAAAGACTCAGCAACTTTTTAGTGAAGGGCATAATCGTGCGCACACGGTGTATAGCCGTTACAAGCACCATTGCGTTGTGGCCGATGCGTTGTGTCGTGATCGCAATATTCATGCTCTCAACCCGTTTGTACGCCGAACATCAAGAGGATACAGCAAAAATATAGCTTCTTTCAGCAAAAACCGCCAACCATAAAGGGCCGGTATCCGGCGCATCCCATACAGCTTGGGGAAAAGCCTGTCTTTTTCATCACAGCCAGCCCTGCAAGGCCTCGACAATCTTTTGCGCCTGATCGGGGCTTGAAATATTGAATTTGGACTGCTGGCTGTATTCCCCGTTCACCTTGCGGTAACGACGGATAGAGTACTTGTCCGGGCTGTATTCATTCTTCTTGGGGTCCCACTGCTGAAAACGAAAGAGAATGGTAGCCCAAGCGCCCTTGGACAGGATAACCTTTTCGATTTCCTTGACGACCACGACCCCGTCTTCCTCATAATTGATTGTTACCTCGTCAACGGTTGCCGCCATATTCTCTCCTTATTGCCGATCAGCCAAACAGTCTGCGGAAAACAGCATCCAGCCTACACTTCCACCAAGGACGCTGCACCAAAAAAAAGGACTCGGCAGTACGCCAAGTCCTTAAAATTTACATGGTAGCGGGGGCAGGATTTGAACCTACGACCTTCGGGTTATGAGCCCGACGAGCTACCGAACTGCTCCACCCCGCGTCAGTGGCGACATAATACTCGCTACAGGGAGAATGTCAAGGAAAATAAAGGGATTAATGGGTGGTGTATCCTTGAACCAGCACCTTGCCGTCATTTTCCCGTATAATCCGGTAGTTAAAACGACAGGTTCGGGATTTCACTTCCAAAAGACAGGTTTCAATCAGCAGCAGATCATCATAGCGGGCCGAGGCCTTATACCGCACCTGGCATTCCACCACCGGCATAATAAACCCTTGCCCTTCGATCTCTTTATAGGAGAGAGCCCGCTCCCGCATGAACTCGGTGCGGGCGGCCTCAAAGTAGCGCAGATAATTAGCATAGTAGACGACTCCACCCGAATCGGTATCGCCGTAAATCACCCGACAGCGATGCCGATGCAGCGGTTCGTGGATCTCAAGGGATTTTTCCGCCATCACGCCCGCCCGAGAACCCGCTCAAAAAACTGCCGTCCATCCGTCAGCAGCTTCCCCACCATGGCAGCGCCTTGCTCATCATAGGGCAACCCGCTTCCCGCGTGGACCGCTCGAGAAGCATAAATAGCTACCGGCACTGGGTCGACGCTGTGTGTCCTGAGGGCAAGCGGGGTAAAATGATCCATGGCCACAGCCAAGCGGAAATCCTGCCCGCTTGCCAAAAGCGCTTCAAAAATCGGCTTGACGATCTTGCCGTCAAAATCCTCAATGGCCTGAAGTTTGTCCTTAAGACTGCCCTGATGCCCTGCCTCGTCCGGGGCTTCCACATGCACGAAAACCAGATCCTTTGTTTTCAGGGCCTCAATAGCGGCGGCTGCCTTGCCAGCATAGTTGGTGTCCAGATAGCCCGTAGCCCCGTTCACCTCAATGATTTCCAGTCCAGCATACACACCAATGCCCTTGAGCAGATCAACCGCCGAAATCAAGGCCCCCTCGACGCCAAACTGCTCCCGGATGGTCGGCATGGACGGAGCCTTACCCTCCCCCCAGAGCCAGATGGCATTGGCGGGATTGTGCTGCTGTGCCTGGCGCTCACGATTAACCGGATGGTCAGCCAGATAGGCCACGGCCTTGGCTAAGGCCTCTCGCAGGTGGGGGATGCTGGTATACCGCTGCCAGAACTCCGTTACCTCTTGCCCGGTGTAATCATGGGGCGGCACGGTGACCAGCGACCCGACCTCGCCAGAGTGCACGAGAAGATGGCGGTAGCTTACCCCTGGGTAAAACCGCAGACGATCAGTGCCAGCAACCACTTCGAGACCTTCAATGAGGATTCGCGCCTCATTGCTGGAGATATGGCCGCTGCTGTAATCCTCCATGAATACCCGGTCTCCTTCGAAACGCAGAGTAACCAGGTTGCAGCGAAAGGCAATCTCGTCGTCAGCCAGAGCAACGCCAAGACTGGCAGCCTCCAAGGGAGCGCGGCCGCTGTAGCACTCATGCGGGAGATACCCGAGCAGGGAAAGGTTAGCGACATCGCTGCCAGGCGGGTACCCTTCTGGCACGGTGCGCACCAGACAGAGCTCTCCTTCACTGGCAATCCTGTCCATGGCCGGGGTTTTGGCAAAAGCCAAAGGGGTTTTGCCGCCCAATTCGGCAATGGGCAGATCCCCCATGCCGTCACCGACCAGGATGATATATTTCATGCCGTTACTATTCTGCATGGGCCTTCATGATCCGAATCTTCACCGTCTTGTCGGTGCAGATATCCAGGGCGTCAATCTCGGCAAGGGCCTTGCGTACCGAGGCTTCCTCCGCCTCGTAGGTCATCATGACCACGGGCACGGTGCCCTTTTTCTGCCTGCCCTTCTGAAGAACCGATTCGATGCTGATATTGTGCCGCGCCAGAATCCCGGCGATGGTGGAAAGAACGCCCGGCTTGTCCATGGCGGTCATCCTGAAATAATAACAGCCGCGCAGACTCTCCATGGGAGTGATGCCCCGAGGCTTGATCTCCTCCGGCAGGTAAGCAAGGCACGGCACCCGGTTGATGCTGTTACAGAGGATGTTCCGGGCGATATCAACCACGTCTGCGGCAACCGCGCTACCGGTGGGCATTTTACCCGCGCCCTGACCATACAACAGGATATCCTCCACCATATCGCCGGTGAACTGGATGCCGTTATAGGCGCCGCCGATGTTTGCCAGCATATCTTTTTCCGGAACCATGGTCGGATGCACCCTGGCCTCCACGGTATCGCCATGATTGCGGCTGATGGCCAGAAGCTTGATGCGGTAGCCGAACTCCCGGGCAAAATCAATGTCAATGGGCTCAATCTGGGAAATGCCTTCGATACTGACATCGCTCAGGCTCACCTGCATGCCGTAAGCCATGGTCATCAAAATCACCAACTTGTGCGCCGTATCAATGCCCTCGACATCATAGGTGGGGTCGGCCTCGGCATACCCTTTTGCCTGGGCCTCCTTCAGCACCTCGGCAAAGGCCATGCCCTCATCGGTCATCTTGTTGAGGATATAGTTGGCCGTCCCGTTCATGATGCCCATGATCGAGAGGATCTTGTTGGCCACCAGCCCCTCTTTCAGGGCCTTGATCACCGGAATACCGCCGCCGACACTGGCCTCGAAGCCGACTTCAACATTTTTTCTGGCCGCAGCTTCAAAAATTTCCATGCCATGCTGGGAGATCAGGGCCTTGTTGGCGGTCACCACATGCTTGCCATGCTCTATGGCCCTAAGGATAAAGGTTTTCGCCGGCTCAATGCCGCCGATGAGTTCGACCACGATGTCGATCTCCGGATCCTTAAAAATAAGATCCGCATCCCGGACAAGCTCCACATCCGTAAATTGCGGAGGCAACGCTTCAATGCGGATATCCGCAACCCGGCACAACCGGATGGTTGCCCCAGTTTTCCGACGCAACCGCTCTGCCTGGAGCAAAAGAACTTCTGCCAAACCACTGCCAACGGTGCCAAAGCCCAGCAAGCCAACCTTGATTTCTCTCATGGGACCTTCCTGCAAATGTGTCCAGAAACGAAACGAGATGCTGCAAAAGCTGGCAACACAGCCAGCCACCGTTCCGACGATACTCAACCGGAATTTAATACCTTTTTTGTCCAATGATGTCAAAAATATTCATGCTGGACCTCTTGAAGTATTTCACTGATATTTTTTTGAAAAACCTCGCTATCATTAATGACTCCCATTGACAAGATTCACAAAAAAAATTACAAGTAGCGGGAATATTCAGGGGCGCTGTTCACCGGAATGTCACCGCATCACTTCCCCCTTTCTCGATACGGATCAGCCCCAGCTGCGTCATCGATGTGTATTCTTGTGTGGGTTTTGCGTTTCAGGCCTCATTCAAATCAACCTAAAGAGGACGACTGCAAGTGGGAGAGCTTAATATTATTTCAATGTTTTTGGGCGCCGGACTCACGGTCAAATTTGTCATGACCATGTTGCTGGGCTTCTCTGTGTACTCATGGTTCATTGTTTTTCAGAAATTTTCCCTGTTCAAGAAGGCAGGCGAAGAAAGTGAAGAATTTCTTGAGACCTTCTGGCAGAGCAAAAATCTCTCCGAGGCCGTTAGGTTTGCCAACAACCTGACCCTCTGCCCCGAGGCAAATATCTTCAGAACCGGCTACCATGAGTTGCAGAAACTCGGCAAAACTACCGCCACCTCCCGCGGCGCAGCCGATGAGACCTTGGAAACACGGCTTGCCGGCATGGAACCCCTAAAAAGGGCCTTGCGCAAAGCGGAAAACCTCGAGTCCTCCCGGCTTTCCAAGTCCCTCTCCTTCCTGGCCACCACCGGCAGTACGGCGCCATTTATCGGCCTTTTCGGTACGGTTTGGGGCATCATGACCTCTTTCCATGAAATCGGCATGCGCGGTTCCGCCTCCCTGGCCGTCGTGGCTCCCGGTGTCTCCGAGGCCTTGGTCGTAACAGCGGCTGGCCTTGCCGTGGCGATCCCCGCCGTGGTTTTCTACAATTATTATTCCAACCAGATGGCGGAGATCGAAAGTAGGATGCACAGCTTTTCCGTCGACTTTCTGAACCTCGTGGAACGGGACTTCATTTCCCGTCAGGGCTAACACACACTCACAGGAATTCGCCATGGGTCCGGTCGAAGACGGCAGCTGCAAAAAACGACTTGTTTCGGATATCAACGTCACCCCTTTAGTGGACGTCATGTTGGTGCTGCTGATCATTTTCATGATCACCGCCCCCATGATGACCCAAGGCGTTGATATTAATCTGCCGGAAACAACCGCCAAGCCCCTGCAACAGGAAAAAACTCCCATCATTGTAACGATCACGAAAAAGGGGGAGTTCTTACTCAACAATACCAAAGGCAGCCAAGCGGCAATCAAAGAATCACTGGCCGCCCTTGCCAAAAAAGGCACAAATGATGCGGTTTTGCTCAGGGCCGACAAAGAAGTACCATACGGGGTGGTGGTTTCCCTCATGTCCGATATCAAGGCCGTTGGCTTTGATAAACTTGGCATGATAACCCAGCCCGAAATCGACAAACCAAAAAGATAACATACACACCGTGCCTTTCCGTCCACCTAAATCCGAACTGCCCGATGAACAATGGCAAAAACCATTATTTTTGACCATTACCGTGCATGTTTGTTTTTTGCTCTTTGGCTTTTTCGCCCCAAATTTTCTGCACTTCCAACAGAAAATTCCGGAGGTGTACACGGTCAATCTTTTTTCCGTTGAGGATC
>JAPLJH010000025.1 GCA_026388695.1 Deltaproteobacteria bacterium
TCCAGATGCAGTTGCCGCAGCCGCTTCTGCAACCGGGCGGAAAGCATGGTCTTCTTGATGGGAGGCAGCTTGATGCCGCAGGTTTCGTAAATAAAGGCGCTGAATCGGTTAAAATCCCGATCAGACAAGACCGGGGAATGCACAGCCCAATCCCTCGCTGCTCCTTGATCTTCGGAAGAAATCATGCGTATCCCAGATCCCCGCCTTATGGCTGCTACGCTTCCAAACCGGCAGCTTCTTCCGGCTTGGACTCAGCCAAATTGAGCGAAACGACGTTGTCTATTTCCCGCAAGGTCGCTTCGCCCTCGCTGGCCAGAACCTTGTCGATATCCAGAATGATCAGAAACTTTTCCTCGGCCTGTCGCCCCATACCCTTGATGAACTCGGTGTTCAGGTTGGTGCCCATTTTGGGAACAGACTCGATGTCCTCCGGATTCAGGTCAAGAACCATCTGCACCGAATCGGTCAACACCCCCATCTCCACCATGTTGCCATCCACCTCCAGTTCCACGATCATGATACAGGTATTCTTGGTGTACTCGATGTCCCCCATTCCCAGCCTCTGTCCCAGATCCATAACCGGCACCACGTTGCCGCGCAGGTTGATGACCCCGCTGAGATAGACCGGCATCCGGGGAATCCTGGTCATGGTGGTGACATCAAGCACCTCCCTGACCTTAGAAATTTCTATGGCAAAGCCCTCCTCCCGAAGCATGAAGGTGAGATATTGCGTGGCCTGCGACTGAACCGTTTCATTTTTTGCGCTCATGATTTCTCTCCCGTGTGCTTTTTTCTGCCAGATCCCACACCAGCCCTACAACGGATCCCGGCAGCCCATTATCATCTCTTAGTTGGTAAGAGCCTTATGCTCTTCCTGACGGGCGCATTTCATCACATTGGCCACATCAAGAATCAAGGCGACATGCCCGTTGCCCAAAATGGTCGAGCCGGAAAGCCCCGTGGCGTTGCGATACACCCAGCCCAATGATTTCAAAACCGTCTGGTGCTCGCCCACCACATCGTCCAACACCAGGCCGAAGCGTTCCCCGTGGATTCGGCTGATCACCATCTGTTCCAGCGCGGGCCTTTCTCCGGGAATAACGAAGAAATCCCGAAGACGCACATAGGGAACAAGCTGCTCCCGTACCGGCAGCATCCGCCGCTCATGGAACCTGGCGATATCCTCCCTGGTCAGTTCCACGCACTCCTCGACCTGGGAAAGGGGCAGGACAAAATAGGTATCTGCGACCTTTACCAGCAGACCGTTGATAATAGCCAAGGTCAGGGGCAGCGTGATGGTAATGGTGGTGCCCTGCCCCTTGGCGCTGTCGGTCACGGACACCGAGCCCTTGAGGGCTTCCACCGTGCTTTTCACTACATCCATGCCCACCCCGCGCCCGGAAACGCTGGTAACGGTCTTGGCCGTGGAAAGACCCGGGGCGAAAATGGTATTCCAGATCTCCTGTTCGCTCGCCTCCACATCCGCGCGCAACAGCCCTTTTTCCAAGCCTTTCTGCCGGATTCTTTCCGCATCGAGTCCCTTGCCGTCATCGGTGACGGTGATAACGACATTGGCCCCGGAATGCTGGGCAGCCAGGGAAATCGTACCCTTGCGCGGCTTTCCGGCCTGCTCCCGCTCCTCCGGTGACTCGATCCCATGGTCGATACAGTTGCGGATAAGATGGACCATGGGGTCGCCCAACTGATCAATCACATTCTTGTCCAGCTCGGTCTCGGCACCCTCGGTGACCATGACCACTTCCTTGCCCAACTCAGCGGAAAGATCGCGAACCAGCCGCTTGAATTTGGCAAAGGTGGTGCCGATGGGCAGCATCCGGATATTGAGCACACAATCCCGAAGTTCGGCGGTGAGACGCTCCACCTCCTCCACCGGCTCGACAAGATCGGTGTCCTTATGATGGCTGGCAACCTGGGTCAGTCGGGCCTGGGTAACAACCAGCTCGCCCACCAAATTGATAAGCTGATCCAGTTTTTCCGAGGCCACCCGGATGCTTTCCGCACCCTTACCGACCGTGCCTTTTTCCTTGGCATCCCTGACCAGTTTTTGCTCGGCAAGCGCTGCGTCAACACTGGTTCGGGAGACAAGATTCTCCCCAACCAACAGTTCACCCAGCGGCTTCTGCCGGTCAAGCACCGTTTTCAGGTCATCGACGGAGAGTTCCCCTTTCTCCACCAGAATCTCGCCGAGCTTTTTGTGCTCTTCGAATTCATCCTGGCCCTCCACGGCAAGAACCTTCACCTTCACCTCGCAGCTCGATTCGGCAAAGACCAGCACATCCTCGATAGCGTTGATCCCCTTATCCATGGTGAGCAGAATGAGTGCGCCACCGCTTTCCTGTTCAGCATCCTTAAACACCGTGCTTTCACCAAGCTCACTCAGCTCGGCCAGCAGGGCTTCCATGGTATTGCCTCCGACAAAAAACTCTGGGGTCGGTTTAATGGAAATCCGATAATGGGTGCGCCTGCCCATGGTGGGATCTTTTTTCTCCACCGCAGCCGCCGGGGCAGACGTCGCTTTTCCCCCGCCCGCCGCTCCACCACCGACCAAGGCCTGCAATGCAGTGATGATCCGCTGACCCTCGACCGGATCAGCCTCGCCGCTTCCGGTGGCGGCATCGAGCAGGGCGCGGATATGATCCCGAGAAGCCAGGGTCAGATCAATCAAGTCCTTGCTCACCGGCACCGATCCGTCCCGCACCTTGTCCAAGGCCGTTTCTACATGGTGGGTGAACCCGGCGATATCATCAAAGCCGAACATCGCGCCAGAGCCCTTAATCGTGTGCATAGCCCGAAAAACCCGGCTCACTATCTTGAGGTCGGCAGGGTCTTTTTCCAGCTCAAGAAGAGATGTTTCCAACTCCTCAAGCAACTCCCCAGCTTCCTCGCGAAAAACCTCTGCGTATTCCGTATCAGCCATGATTCACCTTCCTGATCAACCGTGTCCCGAAAGAGACAGGTTCGTTAATAGCGCTCAAAATCACTGTGGTCATCCAGGGCAATATTAGTCCCGCCCGCCGCCCCTGAGGCAGAGGCCTGCTTACCGCCTGCCAGCGTCGCTTTCCTTGCATGCGACAAGGCCAAAGGAGCTTTCGCTGATCTCCGGCCACCGGCAACAGGATTACTTGCCTGACGCCTTTGCCCCCCAGCCTCATCCAGTTTGAAAAAAGCAATGGTTTCCAGCATCTGAGAGGCTTGCGCAGTAAGCTCCTCGCTGGTGGAGGCCATTTCTTCGGCAGCTGCACTATTGGACTGAATGACCGAATCAAACTGCTCGATGGCCTTGGAATTCTCCTCGATCCCCCTGGCCTGCTCGTTGCTGGCCGCGTCGATCTCCTGCACCAGTTCGGCGGTTCTCTGGATTTGAGGAAGAATCTCGTTGATCAACCTGCCAGCATTGGTCGCGGTGGCCACACTGCTGGTAGCCACGCCCTTGATCTCCTGGGCGGAAACCTGGCTGCGTTCGGCAAGCTTGCGCACCTCTGCGGCCACCACGGCAAAGCCCTTGCCATGTTCACCAGCCCGGGCCGCTTCGATGGCGGCGTTCAAGGCCAGCAGGTTGGTCTGCCGAGCGATCTCTTCGATCAGCTCGATTTTTTCCGCGATATGTTGCATGGCGGTTACGGTTTCCGCCACTGCCTTGCCACCGGCCCCGGCATCCGTCGCGGTCTTGGTGGCAATGGTTGAGGTCTGCCGGGCATTGTCCGCGGTCTGGGCCACGGTGGAAGCCAACTCCTCCATGGACGAAGAAATCTCCTCCACCGAGGCGGCCTGCTCGCTGGCTCCCTGGGAAACCTGCTGGGAGCTGGCGCTCAGCTCATGGCTGCCGGCCACCACCTGATCGGCTGCGGCCTGGACATCCATGACGACCTCTTTCAACTTAGCGACCATGTTGGCGAGGGCTTCCATCAGTTCATCCTTGTCACTCCGCTTTTTCATCTCCACCATGAGGTTCCCCTGGGAAACCTGCTTGGCGTTGGCGGTGATGCTGGCAAGGGCGTCAACCATCTTCTTCATCGCGGCCATAACACTGCTGGTGTCGTCTGCGGCAAGGGAAATATTGTGGGAAAAATCGCCGACCGCCACCATATTGGCGACTTCACGCACCTCCTTGGGATCGGCCCCAAGTTGCCGCAAGACTGAGCTCGTGATGAATACAGCGATGCCAATGGCAAGGAGAAGCGCACCGCCGCCTAAGCCAAACATAATATTCCGGGAAGTCGCATAAGCCGCCACTGCCTCTTCGTAACGTGCTGTGTTGCGCTCCATGTTGTGCTTCAGCAATTCGTCAATATGCCCTTCCACCGTACGTTCTGCCGGGCCACCATCTTTGCTCCGCAGCTGCGCTGCATCTGCATCTTTTCCGGCTATGGCAAGGGCCATGACCTTATCGTTGATGCTTCTCAAGATCGCGTTGGAGTCCTTAATCTTGGCAATCAATTCCAAGGCCTTGGTATCGGTGGAAGTCGTCAACTCCTCAACCTTTTTAACATCTCTGGCGTATTCTTCGCGGAACTTGGTTATACGCTGATTGTACTCCTGCATTTTTCCGGTATCGGTGGTGAGAATCATGTTCCGGATATTTTGCCCAATTTTGGCATTGTTCATATTCATGTTATTGACATGATCCATTCTCACCACGTTAACAGTGACAATCCGCTCCATGTCATCATTGATTTTCCCCATCCCCCTCATACCGACCCAAATAATGGTCATCATCAGCACCACCAACACTGAAAAACCAAGGCTCAATCGCTTACTGAGATTCATATCCTGTAGCATTTTTCCGCCTCCTTCTTGGGTTAGACAAACTCGGACAAACTTATAGACAACTCTATGCAAAGATTATCCCCCTGATCAGCTTCCACTCGTGGGGATCGCTCAACTTAATACCGCTCGAAATCACCTTCCCCGGTGCCAGGCAGGGACAGCTTCACCCCTTTGCCTTTAGCACCGGATATTTTCCCCATTGTCGGGCTAGCCGAGTCAGGCTTCGACTGCAACCACACCTGCGGACGGGACACAACCTCCTCCCCCGCTGTATCCAGCTTAAAAAAAGCAATGGTTTTCTGCATCTGCCCTGCCTGGGAGGCCAGCTCCTCGCTGGTGGAAGCCATTTCCTCCGCAGCAGCGCTGTTGGCCTGGATCACCCGATCAAATTGCTGGATGGCCTTGGCGTTTTCATCAATGCCCCGGGCTTGTTCGTTACTGGCCGCATCGATCTCCATAATCAGCTCTGCGGTCTTCTGAATCTGGGGCACTATCTCGTTGATAAGCCTCCCCGCATTCCCCGCAGTTTCCGCACTGGTACTGGCCAGGTCCTTAATCTCCCGAGCCGAGCCCTGGCTGCGTTCCGCCAGCTTACGCACCTCGGCAGCCACCACGGCAAAGCCCCTGCCGTGCTCGCCGGCCCGAGCCGCCTCGATGGCGGCATTCAAGGCCAACAGATTGGTCTGCCGGGCGATCTCCTCAATAAATCCAATTTTTTCCGCGATATGCTGCATGGACAATACGGTTTCCGCCACTACCTTTCCGCCTTCAACCGCATCGATCGAGGCCTTGGCGGCGATGCCCGCAGTCTGCCGAGCATTATCCGCCGTCTGGGCCACGGTACTGGCCAACTCTTCCATGGAAGCAGAAATCTCCTCCACTGCGGCAGCCTGTTCGCTGGCTCCTTGAGAAACCTCCTGAGCACTGCTGGTCAGCGCCTGACTGCCGGAAACAACCTGATCGGCCGCCATCTGCACCTCGGTGATAATTTCCCGTATTTTTTGCAGCAAGGTAATCAGGGCCTTACCGAACATATCATTTTCCGAAAGGAGCTCCACCTTGGAACCAATATCTCCTTTTTCAATTTGCTCTGCCTTGGCCTTTAAGTTTGCCACCATCTTGGCCAAGGATATGCCCATGAGATCCTTCTCGGAAAGGATGTTCACC
>JAPLJH010000041.1 GCA_026388695.1 Deltaproteobacteria bacterium
TGCCGATATTGAGGACCACGCCAGTCCCGAGGGCTTTGGCCTGCTTGATGTCTGGATGAGCCATGGCGACCGGGTCAACAAACTGCCTCAAGGCTTCGTGGTCATCTGCGAGACCGACAGCGCGCCCATGGCCGGCATGGCGGATGAATCGCGCAACTTCTACGGGCTCCAGTTTCACCCGGAGGTGACCCATACCCGTCAAGGCCAGCGGATTATTGAGCGCTTTGTCCATGAGATCTGCGGCTGCGGTCGCCTCTGGACGCCGAGCAACATCATCGACCATGCCATCAAGCAGATCCGCAGCCAGGTGGGCGCAGATGAGGTGCTGCTGGGGCTTTCCGGCGGGGTTGATTCCTCGGTGGTCGCCGCCCTGCTCCACCGGGCCATCGGCACCCAGCTCACCTGTGTCTTCGTGGATAACGGCCTGTTGCGGCTCCATGAGGGCGATCAGGTCATGACCACCTTTGCCAAGCACATGGGGGTCAAGGTGTTGCGGGTGGACGTGGAGGAACGGTTTCTCTCCGGGCTCAAAGGCGTGGAAGACCCGGAGCAGAAACGCAAGATCATCGGCAACACCTTTATCGAGGTTTTTGAGGAGGAGGCAGAGAAACTCGCCAATGCCAAGTGGTTGGCCCAGGGCACCATCTACCCTGATGTCATTGAGTCGGCCGGAGCCAAAACCGGCAAGGCCAAGATGATCAAGAGCCACCACAACGTCGGCGGCTTGCCCGAGCACATGAAGCTTGGTCTGGTGGAGCCCCTGCGGGAGCTGTTCAAGGATGAGGTCCGGGTCATCGGGGTCGAGCTGGGTCTGCCTTATGAGATGGTCTACCGGCATCCCTTCCCCGGCCCAGGGCTTGGGGTGCGCATCCTGGGCGAGGTGCGCAAGGATTACGCCGACACCCTGCGTCTGGCCGACGAGATCTTCATTGACGAGCTGCGCAAGAACGAGCTCTACGACAAGGTCTCCCAGGCCTTCACCGTGTTCCTCCCGGTGCGGTCGGTGGGGGTGGTAGGCGACAACCGTCAGTACGCCCACGTGGTGGCCTTGCGGGCCGTGGAGACCGTGGATTTCATGACCGCCCGCTGGGCGCATCTTCCCTACGATTTTCTCGATCATGTTTCCCGGAGGATCGTCAACGAGGTGCGCGGCATCTCCCGGGTGGTCTACGATGTGACCGGCAAACCGCCGGGAACCATCGAATGGGAGTAGCCCCAGTTACCGCTTTACCCAGTAGGTTTTTGTGTGATACCGTGAACGCTGAGCTAATTTTTTGACGAAAATCCGCTTGTTGCCGATAAATCTCGACGGGGAAAGGGGCTGCCGTGAAGGGTGGAGAGAAAGAGATGCGGGATCTGGAGTTGGCCAACCGGCTCCTAGACAGTTTTTCCCAGATTGCCGAGGTGATCAACACCCGGCATTTTGACTATTCTGCGCGTCTGGGCCGGATTCTTGAGGTTATCCTTGAGTATCTCCGGGTGGAGCAAGGCTCCCTCATGGTGCTTGAACGGAAGAAATATCTGGTGGTCCGGGCGGCAAGCCGCGCCGAGATCATCGGCCATGAGCAAACCATTGACGATGATCGGTCTGTGGCCTCTTGGGTGGCCACACACCAGGAGCCCCTCTTTATCAAGGATATTTCCACAGATAAACGCTTTGGCGGGCAGTGCCGCGGCAACTACCGGCGCAATTCGTTGCTGTCCATGCCCATTCTCCATAAAGGCAAAGTGCTTGGCGTCATCAATGTGACGGACAAGATCGGGGATCGGGATCTGCTCAAGGAAGATATTACCCGTCTTTTCGATTTCAGCAGCGTCATCCTCTCCCTGCTTGTTCAGGAAAATCTGCAACAGGATCTCCGCCGACAGCAGCGTATCCTCCAGGAGCGCAATCTTGAACTGCGGCACCAGGAGACCTTGCGTGCTGAACTCTCCCGCATGCTGATCCACGATCTCAAGGGGCCGCTTTCCGAGGTGGTGGCCAATCTCGATATCCTGTCCTATACCGTTTCCGAGGAAAACCGGGAGTTTTTGGAGTCGGCCCAGATGGGTTGTGACCGGGCGGTGCGCATGGTTTCAAACCTGGTGAGCATTGGCAAGATTGAAGACGGTAAGCTTACTCCCATCAAAGAGGTGGTCGAGCCCGGCCCAATGCTGGCTGAATGCCTGAGCAGCATCAAGGGCATGGCCAGGATCAAGGGTGTGGCGTTGATTTTAGAGGTGGAGGCAGACCTGCCGCAGATTGCCTTAGACCGAATCCTTATCCTGCGGGTGTTGCAGAACCTGCTCACCAATGCTCTGGGCTACTGCTCCAGCAACACCACGATCCGCTTTGGCTGTCGACGGATACCCGGCAAAAAGCGACTGGAATTTTATGTGCAGGATCAAGGCCCCGGAATCTCCGCTTCGAAGTACCGCACCATTTTTGAAAAGTACGCCAGAATTTCCGACAAGCAGGATGCCCTGATCGGCACCGGCCTTGGCCTTTATTTCTGCCGACTGGCCGTAGAGATTCACCGGGGCAGGATTGGCGTGGAGAGCGAGCTGGGGCAAGGTTCCCGTTTTTATTTCAGCTTGCCCCTGTAATACAGAGCTGACAGATTTCAGCAAAGGGAAGAATCGCAGGATGAAGCTCAAAGCCCCCAAAGACATGACTTTTCTTATCGTGGACGACATCGACAACATGCGTCGGTCCATTAAGGCCATGCTGAAGCTGGTCCAGTTCGGCAAGGAGTTTTACGAGGCGGCCAATGGTCGGG
The DNA here is from genome assembly GCA_026388695.1 of Deltaproteobacteria bacterium. Classification (GTDB taxonomy): domain Bacteria; phylum Desulfobacterota; class Desulfobulbia; order Desulfobulbales; family Desulfurivibrionaceae; genus Thiovibrio. The sequence goes on from JAPLJH010000041.1 coordinate 2,760, forward strand.
ACGCCTGGAAGCTTCTTCAGGATGAGAATGTCGCCATCGATTTTATTATCTGTGATTACAACATGCCCTATATGTCCGGCACCGAATTGCTGGGCCTGATCCGTGCCACCAAGAAGTTGCGAGATGTTCCCTTTCTCATGGTCACCGCAGAAGCCAACATGGATATTGTCGCCGAAGCGGCCGAGCAGGATGTTGACGCATACATGACCAAGCCCTTTGTCACCGCGACCTTGGAGCAGAAGGTTGTGGAGCTTCTGGGTCAGCTCAATAACCCTTCGCCCTTCAACCAGTTGTTGCTTCAGGCGCGCACCCTTGATGAAAAGGGCGATCTTGACGGCGCGATTGGTGCGGCCACCGAGGCGGCCAAGCTCAATGAACGATCCTCTAAGCCCTACAGGGAGCTCGGAAGGCTTTTTGGGAAAAAAGGCGACCTGAAAAAAGCCCAGCTCTGCTTTGAAAAGGCCGTGGAGATCAATCGGCTTGATGTCAGCTCCTACCATGCCTTGGGTCAGATTTATTTCCGTCAGGGCAAGATGGATATGGCCCTGGAAAATTTCAACCGGGCCATGGAAATTAGTCCCAGGCATGCGGACCGGGCCATGAATTTCGCCAAATTGCTCATCAAGAAAAAAATGATGCCCGAGGCGGAAAAGGTTCTGCGCTTGGTGTTGAAATCAAAGGGCAACGATATCGACTTCAAGGAAGATATTGCCGACACCTGCAATGGTTGCGGCTTGGGGGAGTTGGCGGTCAAATCCTACCGCGAGGTCTTGAAGGCAGACCCGGAACGCATCTACCTGAACAAAAAAATCGGGATGGCCTTGTGTACTGCGGGCGATAACAACGAGGCAGTCAAGATGCTGGAAAAGGCGGCGGAAAAAAGCGCCGACGATATCGAGCTTTTTCTGGCCCTGGGCAAAGCCTATTATGCCATGAAATTTCCGGTGCGGGCCGACCAGTGGGTTTCGAAGGTCCTCCGGATTGATCCTGAACACAAGGAAGCCCGTGCCATCCTGGACAAGTGCCTGTAAGCTAGGGCCGTAGTTTTTCGATAAAAAAACAGGCTATTGCATCCATGTCAGCAGAATTTGCTTTTCTCCTCGCGCTACAAGCCGGGAACTCCCAGGGGCAGGCTATCCTGGGAGAAAACTGGGCGGATTTTCTTTTGGATCTGCGGCAGGCTCTTGCCGTGAAAGGAAAAGAAGATCCAGCCAGTACGGAGACCCTGCTGCTGTTTCATTTTGCGCAACCGGATACCGCTTGTGTTGCGCTACAGGAAAGCCTGGCCCGGCTGAAAAGGGCGTACGAGTGGAAGAAGAATGTTGGCCCTCTTCCTCTGCACATTCTTCTCCACCTCGAAAAAGAGGGAGACCCGCCTGGCCCAGTGCATGACGCTACGGCAAGCTTTTGGGATCTTCTCCAACATGAGCAGCCCTATGTAACCCGGCCTTTGAAGCAGCACTGGGCGGAAAACCAGGCCGGTGACAATGTGTTGTCCCACACCTTTGCCGAGGCTGGTAATGGCTTGTATCTTCTTTCCTTTTCCGTTCCAGAAATTCCGCACGTCGAAATTTTTCCCCACCGCGCCCTTCCCCTTGCCGGACCGCTTGCCCCCTGTTTCTACTGCGGTATGACCATCCACAAGGCGGCGGACTGCCCAGGAAAGATGTTGACCATGGCCACCCAAGGGATTTACCTGGCCGGGTATCTGCCCCTTGCCACATTGAACGAGCTGTTTGGCAAGGCCATGGCCGCTCAGGGAAAATTGACCAACATGATGGCGGCCGGGCTCACCGTGTCCCAGATCCGCCAGGATCCGCTTCTGCAAGTGTATCTCACCTACTTTGACCTGAATTTGATCTGCCAGCCCAGGTTTCTGTGGAACATCGCCTTTAACAGCAATGCCAAATGGGAGGAGTTGACCAAGCCGGACACGGTCTCGGTGGACAGCCACAGCCTGCACCTTGGCCTTGATTGTCTGCGGGTGGGCCAGTATGCCCAGGCCGAGGATCTCTTTGTCGAGGAAAGCAGGCGGCCCAAGGGCAAGCAGTTTTACGCCACCATCGGTCGTGCCTTTGTCGCTCTAGAGCTTGAGCGGGACAACGATTTTGAGCATTTTCTGGAACATGCTGCAGGTATTGCGAACTCCGACAAAGAAAAGATCTATATCGCCCTGTTGCAGTCCAGGTATTATGCCCTCCACGATGATCACTGGAAGGCGGGACACGTTCTGGACAGTGTTTTCAGTCTGCGGCGGGACCTTGCCGAGGCCCTGTATCGCCAGGTCCAACTCATGGTTTTAGGGGAGATGGGAGAAAAAGGCCTCCGTCAGCTCCGATCCCTGGTTACCGACCACAAAGAGTTGTTCCTGACAGCGCTCATGGATCCGCAACTGCTTGCCGTTGCCGGGCCGGTTGAGGATCTGCTCGCTGTCCGGCTCCAGGTCCAGCGACAGGAGGCCGAAGAAAACCTGTCGAAGGCCCAGGCGGTCTGCAAGGATCTCCAGGCCTGGTTTGCCGGGGAGGAAGGCCCGGCGGCCTTGTTTGCCGATCTTGCTGGCCTTGAAAAGCAGTTTGCCCAGGGCAGTTATTACGACCTCCTTGAGGTGGCGTACAAGGCCCAGGCATTGCTGCGCGCCTGCTACCGATTGCACGAAAACGCCCTTGATGCCATGAAGGCCGATATCGCCCGGATGCTGGCGACCTGGGAGGCTTTTCGGCGATACTGGCAGGACTATCCCTACCAGTCTTCTTTTGAAAATTTTCAGGAAATGCTCCAGGCGGCTCGGGAAAATCTGAGTGCCATCGAAGGCCTTGCCCAGCAGAACATGCATGGCCAGCTCTACCATGTTGTTCAGGAGATGCTGGTCCAGGTTCGGGAGAGTTGCGACGCCATGAAAACGCTTTCTGCGAGGATGGATTGGCTAAGGCTTTTGTATGACGGGGCAAAGCTCTTTGCTAGGAAATTACTCATTACCGAGGTGGTTCTGCTGGGGGTGGGAGCGTTGCTCTTCCCTCTTCTGGCCTTCTGGCTGGCTGGTGATTCCGGCGGGATGATCGGTATGCTGACAAATGCGTGGTTACAGAAACAGGCGTTGCTCATTGTCACCCTGTTTGTCGCGCCGCTGTTCGCTTTGGGCCAGACGCTTTGGGAGATGATGGAGGCCTGAGCGGGACGCCCGAAATCTCTAATTTTGCATGTCCAAGTTTTCGGGGGGAGGTCAAGGCAGCCAAAGCGCTATGCGGGCGCAACCGGCCCTTGCCGTGGTTCTGGTGCGTGAGGGAGGCCAAGCAATGAGCTTAGTTGCCCGGTTGGCACGCCTGGAAGAGAAAAAAATAAGGAGTACGGCCTCCCCTTACCTTGTCGAGGCTTTACGGCAGACACTGGCGGCAAGCGGCGACACCAGACTTCTTCCCCCTGGCCTGGACCATGCTACGGTTTTCGCCATGCTGATAGAGGCTTTGCCGCAGTAGCTAGGCGCAACATTCTGCAACAAAAAGAAGTGGCCCCCCCAAAGCCTCTAAAAATAACGTTTGAATTAACTAGCACCGAAGCGCGCAGCTTTTGGGTGGTCTGGTTGATTGCTTTCCTTGCGCGAGTCGCTTGTCAAGCTCAGCACGGCGGTGGTTTCTTGCGCTACTTGAACAATCTATTACGAAGAATGCTATTACAGCGCCACAGAATAGAACCAAAATACCAAGTTGCTAGCCCAATACCTGCAAGAATTGTAGTAAGAAACCAGCCTTTAACTCCCCAAGAAACAATAGGAGTGATTGCTACTATCTCCTGGTAGCTGGGGACTATTTTATTCCAGAAATACGCTAAAGGAGCAACTATAAGAAATGTTATTGCCGTTAAAGCCGCCACCAACGCGGTTGGCATTTCTTCGTATGATGAATACCTTGTACTGTTGTTCCATTTTTTTTGAACTTAGTGAGCATTCTCTGGCTCCAAAGGTGGGATAAAAATAAATCTACCTTCTCTTAGAGAAGGTAATCCTAAACTAATTTTCATTAGTTAGGGCAGCCCGTTAATTAATCACGCACCCGCGCTTCTTTTGATCGGCGCTTGCCTTGAGCAGGTTTTTAAAATGTGAACAAAACGGCGTACTAAGTATAACGTACATGAATTCAGATTTTTTCTTTATTGTCCCCGCTTGGGAGGGTTAAAACCCCCACCTTTCAGGTGGCAGCTTTAGCGTAGAATTGCTAAATTTTGAGTCATGACATATAGACATGGCTCACATACGGTATTCACTATCCACCTGCATTTGGTGTGGATAACGAAGTACCGGAAGAAGGTTTTGGTGGAAAGCGTCGCCCTTCGTATCCGGGAAATATGCCAGGGCGAAGGGGTTGACATCATCAAGGGGCATGTATCGAAAGACCATGTCCATCTGTTTGTCTCGCTTCCGCCGCAAGTGACGATCAACCGTCTGGTGCAACGGTTGAAGGGTAAGACCTCTTTCAAATTGCTGAACGAGTTTCCACACCTTCGAAAAACGTACTGGGGCCGACATTTTTGGGCTCGGGGCTACTTTTGTTGTAGCAGCGGCAATGTTACGGATGAGATGATCATCCAATACATTGAGAAACAAGACGCCGCCTCCGATGACAATTTCAAGGTTGAAGGTGATGACGAGAAGTCGGCGTAGCCGACCCCGCCAGCTTTAGCTGTTATCTGAAGCCACCGCCTTTTAGGCGGTGGAGTATTCACTTTTAGAGGGACTTGTATCACTACATGGTCTACAGAAATCCGAAAAAATCATGGAACCACACATAATAATCCTGTGGTTCTGAAACGGAAATAATTTTGATACCAGGACCATCCTTTTTAATCTGCATGGAAAGCCCAGACAAATTAATTGTACCAGCAAATAAATCGTAGCCGCGTGTGATGGATTTCACTTGTTGTCCGTTTACGATTAAAGATACCTGCACGCTTGCAATTGCCCCATCAATTTTTTGCAAAACAATAGCCACCGAGCGAGTTCCACCACCTTTGAGTTCTTCCACTGTTAGCGTCATGGGAGAGCTTTGCATTACGTATGGCATTCCAGCACCTAGTGTATCTCCGCAAAGAAAACCATCAGGTTTCACAGGGAAAAGTTTGGTAACTGGCAGGATCTTGCTTACATCTTTGGCTTCAACTACGTCCAAAAGCATTCCGTTATTGAATTGGGTCCTAATTGTTCCAACAACAGGAACTCGTTGGTCAGTTTTAATTATTGAGTCTGGGTTTAGTGGGCTTTTGTCTTTCAGTAAGACATCTTCGGTTGCTGTATAAAACTTCTGTGCATCTTTGAAGTTGGCATAAAAAATAACATCGCCAATACCAACAGTCTGTCCTGTAGGAATATTTTTTTCTCCAACTAAATAGAAAGAGGGTCGTATCAATTCCGGCCTTTCTAAACCTTTACACCATGGTTGCTTTTGTAAGTCGCCAGCAAGGGCAAGGGTAACAGAGCAAAATAAGCCAAGAATCAGTGAGATTGTAATTTTCATGAAATTTCTCCAAAAAGTCTAGATGCCCAGAAGTGGCCCCACTCGTTTGAACAACATCCTGCTCCATGGTTAAGCCCAGCAGTAGCCTTCAAGAGGTAGCAGATTTTCCACTTAGTGGCTTGTTCAAATTTCCGGGGTCACTTTCTTTTTGTACCCAGACCAGGGCAATTTTGCGCCGGGGAATTTTTCGACCCCATAAAGGGGCGGATCGGAAAGGCGGTTGGAAATACCAAAACAGCCTTGAAGGTTGGAAGCGCGGTTGGAAATAAAAAAAGAGTTTCTGTGTCGGAACCAGGAAACTCTTGGTAGTGCTGGTGCGCCCGACAGGATTCGAACCTGTGACCTACGGCTTAGAAGGCCGGTGCTCTATCCGGCTGAGCTACGGGCGCCAATGTGCGACAGATATTAGAATGATCGGGCCAAGAAAGCAATACTGTTCTGCCCTCGTCATCCTGGGGTAGGCCCTATTTTTTCTTCTCCACCTCTTTCCAGACAGGGCCTGTGGCGGTATCGACCACTTCGATGCCCTTTTGGGCCAATTCCTGGCGCACCCCGTCCGCCTTGTGCCAATCCTTTTGTTTCCTCGCTTTTTCCCGGTCCCGGATCAGTCGGTCGATCTCCGGGGCGAGGGGACATTCCTTAAGCCGCATGATCCGCAGCACGGAATTGACCCGGCCCAGGGCCTCCAGGATATAGTCCTTCTGCTCGCGGTCAAGGAGGCCTTGGCTCAGGATCGGGTTGGTCTTTTTGACAAAATCGAACAGTGCGGCAAAGGCCTTGGAGACATTGAGATCATCGTCCATGGCTGAGAAAAACCGGCCTTCCATGTCGGAAAGATAGGCGGCGACCTCCGGGTGGGGCAATCCCGGCGGCAGACAGAGCAACTTGCCGACAAAGCCGTCAAGGCGTTGCAGGTTCTTGCGGGCTGCGTCCAGGCTGCGGAAGGAAAAATTGATCGGCTTGCGGTAATGGGTGCGGATCAGGAAATAACGCATCTCCCTGCCGGTGTAGCCTCTGCCCAGGACATCCCGCAAGGTGACGATATTCTGGTTGTCTGCGGACATCTTTTTGCCGTCCATCAGCAGCAATTCGCTGTGTAGCCAGAAATTCGCCAGGGGCTTGCCGGTGATCGCCTCGGCAATGGCGTTCTCGTTCTCGTGGTGCGGGAAGAGCAGATCGCGGCCGCTGGTATGGATATCCATGGTCTCGCCCAGCAGATCTAGGGTCATGGCCGCGCATTCAATATGCCAGCCGGGCCGCATGTTCCCCCACTCGGTGGCAAAAAAGATACCGCCTTTCAACTCGCTCAAGGTCGAACGCTTGAGCAGGGTGAAATCTACCGGGTTTTCCTTTTCATAGTCATCCAGGTCAACGGTTCTTCCCACCTGAATTTTGCTCAAATCCACCCCGGAAAGCTTGCCGTACTTGGCAAATTTTGAGATGTCAAAATAGATGGAGCCGTGTTTTTCGTAGGCATAGCCCTTGTCTACCAGCTTTTTGGCCAGGGCGATCATGGCGGGCACATGCTCGGAGGCTCTGGGGTAGCCGGTGGCCTCAAGGACCTCCAAGGTAGCCAAATCCTGCTTGAATTCCTGGATATGGGTGTCGGTGAATCCCGCGAGGCTCTCTTTGTTTTTGGCTGCTCCCTGGATGGTATTGTCATCCAGGTCGGTGAAATTCATATAGAATTTCACCTGATAGCCTGCAAGCGCCAGCACCCGGTGAATGAGATCGGCAACCATAAAGCGACGGCAGTGGGCCAGATGGGCCAGTTCGTGGGCAGTGGGGCCGCAGGCGTAGAATGTCACGGTGTCTGGCACAATGGGCTTAAACACCTCTTTCTTGCGGGACAGGGTATTGAAAAAACGCAGCTCCGCCTGCGGGGAGTCCTCTGCTTCCTGCTTGGTGAAAAGCTCGGTGCTCAGGTACTTCTCGCCGCCATCGGGGAAGATGGCGACCAGCACGCCTTCTTTGAGCTGGGCGGCGCGGGTTAGGGCTGCGGACATGGCGGCCCCGGAGCTCATTCCGGCAAAGATACCCTCTTTTTTGGCCAGGAGCCGGACCGTGGTAAAGGCCTCTTCATCCGGGATATTGATGATCTGGAATGGAAGTTTTTTATCAAATATTCCGGGGGTATAGGACTCCTTCATGTTCTTGAGTCCTTGCAGCTTGTGGCCGAGAAAGGGTTCCACTGCGGTGATGCGGACCTCGGGGTGGAACTCGCTGAAATACCGGCACAGGCCCATGACCGTGCCGGAGGTCCCCAGGGTGGCGACGATATCCGTCACTCTGCCCTCGGTCTGTTCCCAGATCTCCGGGCCGGTTGTCTTGTAGTGGGTCAGCCAGTTTGCCGCATTGTTGAACTGGTCGGTGAGGAAATAGCGATCCGGATACTGGCGGGCCAGGGCATAGGCCTGTTCGATGGCCCCATCGGTGCCGCGCTTGCCGGGGGTCAGGAGAATCTCGGCGCCAAAGGCCTCCATGATCTTGCGCCGCTCGATGCTTGCCGATTCCGGCATGATCAGCTGGCATTTATAGCCCTTGACCGCACAGACCATGGCCAACCCGATGCCGGTGTTGCCGCTGGTGGCCTCAAGGACGATCTTGTCCGGGGTCAGTTCGCCCTCTGCCTCTGCGGTTTCAATCATGTTCAGGGCAACGCGGTCCTTGACCGAGCCGCCCGGATTAAAGGCTTCAAGTTTGGCGTAGATCGCCACCTTCTTGAAGGGGTTCAGGCGCTTGACGGGGATCAGCGGGGTGTTGCCGATCTTGTCGAGGATGGAGGCGATGGCCGCTTTTTTTGGGGTGGGTGATGGCGTCATGGTTGGACTCAGCCTTTGGTGTACATCCCGAACACGGGAAAATAGCAGGATCAATTATCAACGATATCGGCAGAATACAACAGAACCGTCGGGCAAACCAGCCAAATATTGTTCGCCAACGGGGAGCGTGGGGCGGGAAAGCATAAAAAAAGGCAAGCCCCATAAGGAGCTTGCCTTGAATCAACTCGTATAGCACAGCGAAAAAGACTAATTTTTAGGCTTCATTCTCCAGCTTGACGCTGATTGCCACCTTGTAGAGGATGGAGAGGATGAAGAAGCCTGTGGCCCAGATGGCTGCGGTGATGCCAAGCTCCTGAATACTGGGGTAATATTCGGTTACCTGGTCCAGCATGTTCGGGACAAAGCCGCCGAGTACCAGGCCGAGGCCCTTGTCAATCCAGAAGGAAAAGAAGATCAGGAGGCAGGAAAGCACCAGCAGCCCATCGGATTGCCTGGCCCGGGAGACAAAGATCAGGCCGATGCCAGCCAAGCCCATGACGACCGAGGCCCGCATGAAGGGCACCAGGTTGTTAAATACCTCATCACCATGACCAAGGCCCCAGTAGAGGTAATCCAGGGTGTGCATGTGGCCGGGAATCTGGCTGTAGTAAGCAACAAAGAATTCGGTGCCCAGGAAGAAGAAGTTGAGCATGGCGGCATAGCCGATGATGGTCACCAGCTTGTCCTGTGCCTCGCGGCCCACGTCGAACTTGGTGGTCCGCTTGAGGATCATGGCGATGACCATCAGCAGGGCCGGACCCGCAGCAAAGGCCGAGGCCAGGAAGCGGGGGGCCAGGATGGCGGTGAGCCAGAAATGACGGCCCGGCAGACCGCAGTACAGAAAGGCGGTGACGGTGTGGATGCTGATCGCCCACGGGATGGAGAGGTAGATGAAGGGCTTGATCCACTTGGGATACTTGATCCCCTTGTACTCGGACTGCAAGACCACCCAGCCGCAGAGGACGTTGAGGACCAGATAGCCGTTCAGCACGATCATGTCCCAGAACAGCATGGAATGCGGGGTGGGATGGAGCAGCACGTTCATGGCGCGCATGGGCTGGCCCAAGTCGGCGATGATAAACATCAGGCACATGGCGATAGCGGCAATGGCCATGAACTCACCAAGGATGACGATGCGGCCGAACGCCTTGTAATTATGGAGATAATACGGCAGTACCAGCATCAGGCCACCGGCGGCCACACCAACCAGAAAGGTAAACTGGGAGATATATATTCCCCAGGTCACATCCCGACTCATGCCGGTGATGCCTAAGCCATAGTTAAACTGCTGCACGTAACAGAGGCCGCCTACACCCATTATGGAGAGCAGGAAGAGCATCCATAGCCAGTACCCTGTGCTTCCTTTTAATGCTTTTTCAATCATGGTCTGTACCTCAAATAATATAGAAGAGGGATGGATGTGTCCCTGCAGAGGGTTTCCGCTG
>JAPLJH010000092.1 GCA_026388695.1 Deltaproteobacteria bacterium
CCAAGGCTCGGTCTCAATGATGTTGATGCATTTAACCTTTTCACACTTCCACTCCTGGGTTGCAGGATCGAAGGTGGAGTTAACAAAGCACTTCCAGTTGGCATCGTCAACGGTCGGGAAGTCTGACCGGTAGTAGAACCCGGGGTAGCGGCTCTCCTGACGGAACTCGATGTGACGGATGTGGGTCTCTACACACCAAATACGATGGTAGTTCTCCCAAGCGCGCATCAACTCATGCAGGTCGCCAGCAGCCATCAACTCAGCATCTTCACGCAGCATCTTGAGAAGATCGAGGCAGATGTTCAGCAGCTTGCCGGAGGTCATGTAGTAGGTTGCAACACCGCCGCCGTACTCATCCGTGGCCTTCATCAGGCGCATCATGATACCGGCAGGCTTGCAGTAGTTGGGGTTAACATCACCAGCGGTGGAAGCACCAACGTACTGGAGGTAACGCTTAACCGGTGCGTATACTTCGTCAGCATATTCCTGAGCGGACTTCGGCAGCTCGGGCTTGAAGGAAGCGTTGTCGCGGCAGAACTTAACCATCATCTTAGCAACAATACGACCCTCGGCATGAGAACCAGAAGAGAACTTATGACCGGAAGCGCCAACGCCGTCACCTGCGGTGAACAGACCGTCAACGGTGGTCATCCGGTTGTAGCCCCACTTGTACTGATGGGCACGGGTACCTTCAACGGTAGGAACCCATGCTTCGTCCGGACCGGAGGTCCAGATACCACAACAGCCGGAATGAGAACCGAGCATGTATGGTTCGGTCGGCATGATCTCGGAACCAACCTTCTCGGGCTCGATGTTCGCACCGGCCCAGAGACCAGCCTGACCAACGGACATGTCGAGAAAGTCTTCCCAAGCCTCAGACTCAAGATGCTTCCAGAACTTCTTCACTTCCTTCTCGTCCATGCCAGCAGCCTTTCTAGCATCGATGAAGGCATTCAGAGCAACGTCGGTAGCCATGTAGATCGGGCCACGACCAGCTTTCAGCTCGTTGAGCATCAGATGGTTACGCAGACAGGTCGGGGTTACAGGAGAAGCGCCGTAAGGCATGAACTTCTCGAGCTCGCCTTTGACTGAATCGCTGTTGGCGTAGAACTCGCCCAGGCCGTTCTGTACTTTGGCCTTGAAGAGGAGGAACCATGCGCCAACCGGTCCGTACCCGTCTTTAAAACGAGCAGGCGTGAAGCGATTTTCCATCATGGTCAGAGTAGCGCCAACCTGTGCACACATGGTGTAGGTGGAACCAGCATTCCATACTGGGTACCAAGCGCGGCCCTTACCCTCACCGGTGGACCGGGGACGGAAGATGTTTACTGCGCCGCCGCATGCACACAGAGCGGTCTTGCAACGGAAAACGTGAACCTTGTTCTCACGGGTGCTGAAACCAACAGCGCCAGCGATCTGGTTTGCTTTGTTCTTGTCAAGGATCAGCTTAACGATGAACACGCGCTCCATGATGTTCTCATCGCCAAGAGCGGTTTTGGCCGGCTCAGCAACGATACACTTGTAGGACTCACCGTTGATCATGATCTGCCACTTACCGGTACGAACCGGCTTGCCGCCTTCGGTCAGTTTCGGGGCAGGAGCAGCGCCATCAAGGTTGTTGCCATCTGCATCGAGCTTCCAAACGGGCAGACCCCACTCTTCGAAAAGATGTACGGAATCGTCAACGTGACGGCCCAGATCGTAGATCAGGTCTTCACGGACAACGCCCATGAGATCGTTACGAACCATTTTTACGTAGTTCTCGATCTTGTTGTCACCGATGTAAGTGTTGATAGCGGAAAGGCCCTGGGCAACAGCGCCGGAACGCTCCATGGATGCCTTGTCCACCAGCTTGATCTTCATGTCGGCAGGTGCCCACTTCTTGATCTCGAATGCAGTACCGCATGCGGCCATACCACCACCGATGATCAGAACGTCTACATCGTGCTCGACAACCTCAGGATTGGCAACGGCTGCCAATTCACCCAGCGGCTTATTAGGTAACGCCATAGTAAATCTCCTCAAGAAATTGTATTGAAATCAGTTAATTAACAAAAAACTTACTTGGCAACCATGGTCGGCACAGGCAGCTGCTTCTCGGTGGAGAGCAACTCGTCGTCCAGGTTCGTGCATTTCAGTGCAGGATAAGCGTTGGCAGCACCCTCAGCAGTGGTCCGCACGGGGAACTTGAAACGCTTCATGTTGCCGTTACGGAACTTAACGGTCCACATGATGGAATCAGAACTCCGCATCGGATGTACCTGGCCACCCATGGGTACGAAGTCATTGTAACCACGAACAGCAATGGCGCCCTGCGGGCAGATCTTTACGCAGGAGTAACATTCCCAGCATGCATCAGGCTCCTGATTGTAAGCCTTCATCTCCTCTTTGTTCAAGACCATCAGGTCATTGGGGCAGATGTACATGCAGGCGGTTTTGTCACCACCCTTGCAGCCGTCACATTTAGAAGGATCTACGTAACTTGGCATTCACTAACCTCCTCACTTGGATTGAATTTTCGAACTCCGATCTTACGAAATTCGCGTTTACCTTATCAAGGACAGCCGCCCAGGCCCAGGAACGCTCGAAGCAATCGCTCCAGAAGCAGACCCTTACCCCGTTGACCATCTAAACTACCAAACCGTAGAAGAAAACCCGCCTACAGCTTCTTTTTCCCGCCGCGAACCCAAACGGTTAATTCCGCGTATTTTTCTTCTTTTTTGCATAAAACTGAAGAGCGACTCATTTTCTAGAACATTGGTCTGTATAATTTCTCACCTGATAAAAGTCAAGAAAAAAACATTGCGCACATCCTCCCCAGAGACCCCGCCCATGCCGCCTCTGCATCACTCAATTTTGGCCCGTTCCCTCATCACCGGATCGCCTCCTGTCGCGCTAAAAAATTGGAGAACTCGCCTATGGATAGTAGGCTACATTGGGGAAAATCATTTTCCCATGCTTTCAGGGTCTCATTTTTTCCTCTGCGAAATGAATTTGACACAGACTGTTCCCGTGATTAGTGTGTTGCCAAAATTGCCCTATGCCTCACCACGCATTGTCGATATAACTAATTGGAATAACGACAAGAAGATAATTGGAAGCTTTCCATCCTCCCGCAATTATGAACCATGTCCTTCATCATCTGGACAGAATGAATGCGGTCGCTTCTTTTTCCCCAATAACACATTCTTCGAAAGGTCATTACCATGGACAAGAAGTCACAGCAAACACCACAACCCCCCTCATTTAACAAGTCCTTGTTCGGCGCTGACAATAACCCAAGCAATATCATGCCCGCCAAGCTCACCGCGGAAAGTAATCTGAAGTTCCGTTGCCATCCCGGCGTCTCCTGCTTTACCAATTGCTGCGGCAATATTAATATTGTTTTGACCCCTTACGATATCCTGCGAATCAGGCGCCCTTTAAACCTGTCCGCAGAAGAATTTCTTCTGCGTTTCACCACCCCGGTCTACCTGGAAAAAACGGACCTGCCCGGGGTGAAAATCCATCTCGACGAGAATGGCCGCTGCCCATTTGTCACGGAAGAGGGCTGCACCATCTATCCTTATCGGCCGACAACCTGCCGCTATTATCCGGTGGGGATGTCTTATTTCCATGCGGCTGGCAACGAAGGAACTGCGGCGGAGGAATTCTACTTCCTGGTCAAAGAGCCCTACTGCAAAGGGCACGAAGAGCCGAAGGAGCAAACCATTCGCGAGTGGCGGGTTGACCAGGGGATTGACGAATCAGACGAAATGAACCGAGAATGGATGGAAATTGTCATGCGCCGCAAATCTTTCGGCCTACAGGCAACCTTGAGCGAACCGGCCCAGAAGATGTTTTTCCTGGCCAGCACCGATCTTGACAAATTCCGGGATTTTGTTTTCAACAGCTCCTTTCTGGAGACCTATGACGTCGATGCGGAAACACTGACGAAAATCAAAACCGACGATATCGCGCTGATGAAATTTTCCTGCAAATATCTGGCCGCTTCCATCTTCGGCACCAAGGATCTGCTGATAAAACCGGAAAAAGTCAAGGCGCGGGTGGAGCAGAACAAAAACAATCAGGGCGACGTGGAGAAACAGGCCATGGAAACCTATGAAGCACTGCGCCGAGACCACGATCTGCTCAAGAAAAAGATAGAAGTGCAGAAAGAGACGGACAAGAAAAGCTGATCACCCGAAGGGGAGGGCAATCGTAAAGGTGGCGCCCTCCCCTTCCTTGCTGTCCACGGTTATTGTCCCCTGATGGCTGTCGACAATATTTTTGACGATGGCCAGTCCAAGCCCGGTTCCCCGATTTTTATCGGTATAAAACGGGGTAAAGATATGCCCCTGTTTTTCCAGGGACATCCCCCCCCCGGTATCGCTGACCACGAGCAGCGCCATGCCCGTTTCTTTTTCGTATCTGGTTTCCACCGTAAGCGTTCCCCCTTCCGGCATGGCCTGCACACTGTTCATCAAAATATTAAGACAGGCCCGGTGCATCAGCCCCTGATCAAGGGATACCTGCGGCATATCCTGGGCCAGCGAGGTTTTGAGGACAATTTTCTGTCGCTCCAGCTCCGGCTCCATGAAGGTCAGAATCTTGCCGAAGATATCATTCACCGAGGTCGGCACCATCTTAAGCTCCTGGGGACGGGCAAAATCCAAGAACTCCCGCACGATTCCATCCAGCCTGCCTGTTTCCTCCACGATAATCTCAGCCAGGTGTTCATTGCCCGGCGCCACGCTCTTGAGGCGTTTACCCAAAATATCCGCAGTGCTGCGGACAATGCCCAACGGATTTTTGATTTCATGGGAAACCGAGGCCACCATCTTGCCGAGGGTGGCCAGCCTCTGGCTTTGGTTCAGCTGCTGCTCAAGACGTCGGCGTTCCTCCGCGCGGGCATCGATGATCCGGTCCGCCCGGGCCACGATAAACCCGAGCACCACAAAAAGGGCAGACATGATCAGCATGGAGGTAAGAATGATGGAGCCCTGCAATTTGGTAATCGCCACCACATCCTCGGAAAGATCCTGCACCACCTCGATCACTCCCATGATTACATCCCCTTTCTGGTTGTTCGCCTGATACTGCCGGAAGGGGATAAAGGTGCTCAGCTGCGAGGAGATGGGCCGCGCCCCAGGAAGGAGGTTCAGCAGGGAGCCGGTTGAGCGGACCACGGAGTTGTTTTCGCCAGTCAGGGCCTTGCGGTACTCAATGCCACCTTCGCCAACGCGACCAATGCGGGCGGTCACCGTGCTGTATGAAATGATATTTTCCTTGGAATCAAAAATAGTCACCGCCTGAATGCGCATCCCGTGCGTGGCGTTGCGGACCACGGCATCAAGCCGGGCAAACTGCTCGGGGTTGCGCAGGGCGATCTTCCCATAACGCACCACGGTGGGCAGGACAAATTGCTGGAACACCTGATGGCTGAGATTCTCGGCGACAACAAAGGCGTAGGCCTCACTGCGTTCCAAGAGAACCTTTTTGGCGTGATTTGAGATGATCCAGGAAAGAACCAAAGTAAAGAGGAGAAATACCGCAAGGCCGCTGTAGGAAAAGAACTTAACCAGCCGAAACGGCTTCAGGCTGGCGAGGCTGGCCGCATCATCTTCCATCTTTCTTATTTTAACCATGACATACCCCGCATCGCTTGCACTGTGTAGTGTCACAGGCAATCGTTGATTTTTCTTTCAAAGCTTTCTGGTACTCCGCCCACAGATATTGCCGGTCGATCCCATGATCAAGGATCTCCCAAGGAAAAATCTCCTCCTGGCCGCGCTGACGCATGGCATAGTCTTCCGGGTCAAGGCCGCAGCCCTGCAAGGTCTGCCGCCAGTTTTGCCCACCTTTCAGCATGGCGTACAGGGCCAAACCGACCTTACGATCCCCACGGGCCAGCACCGCCTGATAGAAAGCGTTTGCCGGCTGATCAACAACCAGGCGGGTATTTGCCATGCCCACCACGCCCTTGCGCAAGAATTTTATGCGATTTTTAAGCGTTGTCAATGGGGCAAAGCCATGGAACTGGAACGGGGTCCAGGCCTTGGGCACAAAGCTGTTGACGCTCAGAGTTATATTGCCCATACGCCCCGTTTCTCGGCCCACCCCCAACAGGATCTTGCGAACCTTGTCCGTCAAGAGCAAAAGTTCCGCCAGGTCATCCTCGCTTTCCGTGGGCAGACCGATCATGAAATAGAGCTTGAGATGATGGATTCCGGCCCGGGCCAAGGCCTCTGCCGCACACAACACATCCTGCTCGCTGATGCCTTTATTGATTACCCGACGCAGCCTTTCCGACCCGCCGTCCGGCGCGATTGCCGCGCTCTTCAGCCTGCTTTGCGCAAGCAGGCCACAGAGTTCGTCGCTGATGGCGTCAGCCCGCAAGGACGAAAAAGACAAGGCGCAGCCCTCGCCCAACAGGTACTCGGCAATCCGGGCGAGATCCTCGCTCCGCGCCATCTCCATCCCCAAAAGACCCACCCTTTTGATATCCTCGGGCCGCTCGGCCAGACCGGCAAGGATGCTTTCCGCAGACCAGAGGCGGGGCGGACGATAGACAAAACCGGCGGCGCAAAACCGGCATCCACGACTACAGCCACGACCGAGTTCGGTCAGGAAAAGGTTGGCAAACTCTGCCTCGGGAGAAAGCAATTTTGAGTGTCCGGCCACCGGGGATTTGTCCAGCACCACCCGCCGCACCCGGGCAGGTGCCTCCGGGTCAGCCTCAATGCGGGTCAGGACACCGCCTTCCCCGTAATGCATGGTATAGAAGCGCGGGACATAACAGCCAGTGAACTCCCGGACGATCCCCCGAAGCAGTTCTTCCGGCTCTTCGCTTGTCAGGCGGTCGGCAAGATGCTCCATGAGTTGCGGAAGAATCGGCTCCGCTTCCCCAACGACAAAAAGATCAATAAAGGGCGCCAGGGGCTCGGGATTGATAAAGGAGGCCACGCCGCCGCCAATGACCAAGGGTTGACCAGGGCGGAATCTGTTGGTGCCTGCGCTACGCTTTTCAGCCAGAGGCTCAATGCCACCGGCAAAAAACAGGGCCAGCAGGTTGAGAAAGTCCTGTTCAAAACTCAAGGAGCAGAGCAGAATCGGAAAATCGCGGAGGGGGCGACCCGATTCCAGAGAAACCGGGGGCTGGTTGTCCTGATAAAAAAACCGCTCGCAAACGAAGCCGGGCAGACTGTTTACCAGGGCATAGACGAGCTGGAAGCCCAGGTTGGAATTGCCAAGGGCATACCTGTTTGGAAAGATGAGGGCAACCGGCAGTAGGCCCTTCCATTTTTTGCGCTGCGTCCCTTTTTCGCTGGCAAGAAAATCACCGGGTGCAGGTTGGCGCTGACGCATGGAGGTTCATCTCGAACCTGCCGGAGAGGAGCAAAACGCCCCGGCAGTGGTTGAAAGCGGGCAGCCACTGCGCACCGCTTTTTATTGATTTCCCCAAAAAAGGCGAAGTCGAAACACCTTGTATGTTTACCCCAGACAAAGACACGGCGCAAGCCTCCAACTGTAACTGTTCAGCCGCGCCGCTTCGCTGCTGCCACAGATGCGCGGAAGAGGTCTGCGAAGTGTGCTATGCACATGAGCAGGCCGATGACAACGCAGATGTGGTGCGGCTGGGCAGTTACATATCAGCTCTCATTCCTGCGCAGAAATGTCGGCCGATCGTAGTCCTGCTCGTTTAAAATATTGTTGGCATAGGATCTCTGCATACCGTTTGCCACAGCGCGGCCTGCGGCCATGCCCTGTTCGCCTCTTCTAAACGGCAAAGGCTGTGCCGCAGGTTCGCGTTTTTTCGGCATGAGCTGCACCCTGTCGGACAACTCTTCGATTTCCTCCACGGTATCGCGGATACCTGTGGCAATAACCGTTACCTGCAACTCATCGCCCAGGTTCTCGTCAAAAATAACACCTAGGATAATGTTGGCGTCCTCATGCACTTCTTGATAAATTTTTGTGGTTGCCTCGGTCACTTCCGGCATAGTCAAGGTCTCACGGCTGGCCGAGATATTGACCAATACACCCCTGGCGCCATCGATGCTGATATCCTGCAGCAGCGGGCTGTTGATCGCCATATTCACCGCTTCCACCGCCCGGTTTTCGCCCACCCCGTATCCTGAGCCCATGAGCGCCTGACCCATCTCGTTCATGATCGCCCGCACATCGGCAAAGTCGGGGTTGATGTAGCCGGGAAGGTTGATCAAATCAGTGATGCCCTTCACGGCCTGCACCAGAACATCATCGGCCATCTTCATCCCGTCGATGAATCGGGTTCCCTTCTGGCTCAGGGAGATAAGCCGGTCGTTGGGAATGGTGATGATGGTGTCCACATGCTCCTTCAAATTCTTCCAGCCCAGTTCCGCGTTTTTCATCCGGGCCCTGCCCTCGAAGGCAAAGGGCTTGGTCACTACGCCCACGGTGAGCGCTCCCAGCTCCTTGGCAATCCGGGCGATAACCGGTGCAGCCCCGGTCCCGGTTCCGCCTCCCAATCCGGCGGTGACAAAAACCATGTCACAGTCCTTCAACTGTTTTCTGATTTCATCGATGGACTCCTCTGCCGCCTCTCTACCCCTTTCAGGGTTGGCTCCGGCCCCAAGTCCCTTGGCGACATTCTTGCCAAGCTGCAACCGGACATCGGCCTTGGATTTCTCCAGGTCCTGGATATCGGTGTTGCCGGCAATGAACTCCACCCCGAGGATGTTGCTGTCCACCATGGTGTTGACCGCATTACCACCGCCGCCGCCAACGCCAAAAACCTTGATCTTTGCCCGAGACTCTTCTTCCGCGAATTTAAAAGTCATATCCTGCTCTCCCTGTTCAAGGTCTTTGACCTACTCCCCAACATCGCCTGGCGCTGATGAGCATCTTTATACTATCCCTTTAAACCAGTCTTTCATTCGACCGGTAACTCTCCCTACCACTCCCCCCTTGGGCCGCTTGAATCTCTCCCCCGGCCCATTCTTCATGCCATAGATAACCAGACCAACGCCCGTTGCCCACTGCGGCGTGCCCACCACATCCACCACCCCACCGATATTTTCCGGGCGACCGATGCGAACCGGCAGGTCGAAAATCTGTTCCGCCAGCTCTTCCATGTTGTCCAACAGACATGAACCGCCGGTCAGTACCATGCCGGCGTTGACCATTTCCTTGTACTTGGAATCCAACAACTCTTGGTTGATGAGCGTAAGCATCTCCTCAACCCGGGGCTCAAGGATCTCTCCCATAACCCGCCGGGAAAGCTTCCGGTTCTTTCTCCCTCCCACACTGGGAACCTCAATGACCTGATCCTTGTCGATGAGCGAGGCCAAGGCGCTGCCGTACTCTTCCTTCAGCCTTTCCGCCTCTTTCTGCGGGGTGCGCAACCCGATGGATAGGTCGTTGGTGAGGTTCTGGCCGCCCAGGCCCAGGACAAAGGTATGTTTGATGGTTCCATCGGCAAAAATCGCCAGATCGGCAGTGCCGCCGCCAATGTCCAGCAACCCGACCCCAAGTTCCATCTCTTCCCGGGTCAGAACCGCGCCTGCCGAGGCAAGGGGTTCGAGCACCACATCCGTTACCTGGAGTCCGGCCCGATTGCAGCACTTGACGATGTTATGCACCGCAGTTGCTGAGCCGGTCACGATATGCACATCGGACTCGAGGCGGACCCCGGTCATGCCGATTGGGTCCTGGATGTCGGCCTGGCCGTCCACCATGAACTCCTGGGGCAGCACATGGATCACCTCCTGATCCGGCGGGATGGGCACGGCCCGGGCCGCATCCACCACCCGGTCGATATCGTCCTGCCTGATCTCGTTATGCTTGATGGCGATCAGGCCATGGCTGTTAAAGCTCTTGATATGGCTGCCGGCAATACCCACATACACCGAGCCGATCTCACAGCCCGCCATGCGTTCCGCCTCTTCCACCGCCTGCCTGATCGAGTGGACGGTGCTCTCAATATTGACCACCACGCCCCGACGCAAACCCACCGAGGGATGCCTGCCGATGCCGATGATGTCAACCCGGTTATCATGGACCTCGCCCACCACCACGCAGATCTTGGTGGTACCGATATCCAGCCCGACAATCAGGTCGCCACGTTCTTCATGTGCCATTTGCTCACCTTTTTTCGATCTCGCAACGCGCCATCGACGGTTATCACAATGCTCTTGCTTCTTTGATACGAACCTGGGTCAATCGGGAGAAGCGGCTGTCTACACCGCCTCGTCAAAACCCACCAACACCTGGTTCCGCCCATAGTCCATCCTGACATAGGCAGCTTTTTCAAATTCCTTGCTCTTGTATAACTTGTACAACACCTTGGTCAGCCAAAAATATTTGGTCCCGACATTTCCTGCCCCCAGATGAATGGGAAAGGGCCTGTCCACCAGATAGAGGGTAATATTTTCATCCCCGTCCACATGGAGTTCCGAGATATTCTGTTTTGGCAGGATGGAACTCCCCTGCCCCGCATATTTAATGAACTGTAGGGCCTCGCCCAGTTGCGAATCCTTGAGGGTTCGCGGCCATTCATCCCTTTTCAGCCCGGTGATGATGGGATAATCCATGTCCTCGGGCGGCAACACCTGGGCAAAGGCAACCCCGTTCTGGTCAAGATAGTACAGGCCGTTCTCAAGGCTGACAATGGCCACCGGCAGACGCTCCTTGATCACAATGGTCAAGCGGTTTGGCCAGTCCCTGGCAATCTCCACCGATTCGACCCATTCATGGGCCGATATCCCGGCCTTCACCCTCTTGATATCAAGGGCCAGCAAATTGCTGTGCACATCCACCCCGCTCATTTCTAAAATGAGGTTCTTGGTGGTCCGACGGCAGCCCTGGATGTTGGTGGCGGTTATCTGGAAAAAATCCGAGCGGCCCATGGCTTTATAAACGATAAAGCCGACCACGGCAAAGCCTGCCACCAGCAAGAGAAAACCGACGCCGATAATGGCCAGTTTTTTCCGCAGGTCCAGGGTTCGGCTTTTCTTGCCGCTCCCGTAACGCTGCTGTATGGGCTTTCCCTTTCTCAAAACCGTCTCTGCCCCTTTTTTCCCCAATTACAGGATATGAACTTCCGGCTCCAACCGAACACCGAACCGCTCGAAAACCTTTTCCTGCACCAGCCGCATCAGATCCAGAAAGTCCTGGGCCGTGGCCGAACCGGTATTCACCAAAAAATTGGCATGCACCGCAGAAACCTCGGCGCCACCGACGCGAATGCCCTTAAGCCCCGCGTCCTGGATGAGCTTTCCGGCGGCAGGCAAGCCAGCGGGATTCTTAAAAAACGATCCGGCGTTGGCTTGGCCCTGCGGTTGCTTTTCTTTCCGGTCGCGCATCAACTCACCGCATTTTCTCTCAATGGCCTGCCGGTCCCCTGCCTGCAACAAAAATTCCGCAGCCACCACGATCATACTCTCTGTTTCCAGATGCCGGTACGAAAAGGCCAGATCGTCTTTTTTTCTTTCCACAAACTCCCCAGAGCCACTTAAAAATGTCACCGAGGACAGAGCCGCACTCATCTCCTTGCCCCAGGCTCCGGCATTCATGACCACCGCCCCGCCCACCGAGCCCGGAATGCCCGCAGCAAACTCCAGGCCTTGTAACCCTTGGGCAGCGCACCAGTTAACCAGCTTCATCAGGCTGCATCCGGCCTCAACCTGCACCAAAGTCTCCTCTGCCTTTTTCCCGGCCAGCTGATCAATGGCTGCAAACTTTCGGCCCAGCATGACAATAACCCCGTCGTAACCCGCATCAGAAACCAACAGGTTGCTGCCCCGGCCAATGACCCTCCAGCACACACCCAATTTCGCCAACACGGCAACAAGGCTCTGCAATTCTTTCCGGCTTGCCGGGGTGGCGATGGCTCTGGCCGGGCCGCCCACCTGCAGGGTACACCAGCGGGCCATCGGGCTGTTCCATTCGATCTCGCCGGACCAGAGGTTGCGCAGTTGCTCCGACCAGTTATCCACCCCTTTGTCCATCGGCCCCTGCCCCCGGAAGTTCAAGACCTCACCCCTGTCGGGATGATCTTGCAGGTTGTAGACCCTAGCAGGCAGCATGCCCCTGCTCCAGTTTCTGCAAGAGTTCCTCACCGGCCTGGTAGATGCTGCCAGCGCCCAGCGTCAAAACAATATCGTCCGGCTGCACCATAGCCCTTACCGTGCGCGCCAAGGATTCAACATCCGCGACAAAATGGGCGTTTTTCTGGCCGTGCAACTTGATCTCTTGCAAAAGCGCAGAACCGCTTACGCCCTTGATGGGGGTCTCGCTGGCCGCGTAGATCTCCGTGAGCAGCAAAACATCCGCTTCGTGGAAGGCGGTGCTAAATTCCTTGAACAATCCGGCCGTCCGCGTGTAGCGATGGGGCTGGAACATGACGATCAGCCGCCGTCTCGGCCAGGCCGAGCGCATGGCCGCCAGGGTTGCCCTGATCTCGGTGGGGTGGTGACCATAATCATCAATGACCATGACCCCATCAACCTCTCCCTTGATCTGTAGGCGCCGCTGAACCCCGCTGAATGTTTTCAAGGCATTGCGAATAACAGCAAAGGGAACATCAAGCTCCAGGGCCACGGTTATCGCGGCCAAGGCGTTGTAAACATTGTGCTGCCCAGGGATATTGAGGGTTATTTCCCCCAGCACCTCTGTATTCCGGCAGACCTCAAAAACCGAGGTCAGGCCCTGGGCCACTACTGCCCTGGCATGAACATCGGCCTGACTGGTCAAACCGTAGGTAATAACCCTTTTTCTGATCTGGGCTAGGACCGAAGCAACATTGGCATCATCCAGACAAACCACCGCCGCCCCATAAAATGGCAGCTTCTCGATGAATTCCAGAAACGCCGTCTTGATCTCTTCAATGCCTTGGTAATGGTCCAGATGCTCCAGATCGATATTGGTTACGACCTCAAGGACCGGCGACAGTTTCAAGAAAGAGCCGTCGGACTCATCCGCCTCGGCAACCAAAAACTCGCCCTCACCCAGCTTTGCGTTGGTGCCCAGGCTGTTCACCTTGCCGCCGATGACCACCGTTGGATCAAGGCCAGCCTCGGCCAGCAGCCAGCCGACCATGGAGGTGGTGGTGGTCTTCCCGTGGCTGCCGGCCACAGCAATGCCGTACTTCTTGAGTCGCATGAGTTCGGCCAGCATCTCCGCTCTGGGGATGACCGGGATATGCGCAGCACGGGCCGCCTGGACCTCCGGATTATTCTCCCGTACCGCCGAGGAAGTCACCACCACGTCCGCCCCGACAATCCACTGGCCCTGGTGCCCGCTGTATACCTTGCCGCCCAATCCGGTCAGACGCCTTGTGATATCGGTCTCACGCAGGTCGGAACCGCTCACAGTATAGCCGAGGTTCAGAAGCAGCTCGGCGATGCCGCTCATGCCGATGCCGCCTATGCCCACGAAATGGATATGTTGTGTCTTCTTATACATGCACTATCCTTGAGTACTTGTCCGCTCAAGCGGCCAACAACTGTATGCTCTT
Organism: Deltaproteobacteria bacterium; assembly: GCA_026388695.1. Lineage (GTDB taxonomy): Bacteria > Desulfobacterota > Desulfobulbia > Desulfobulbales > Desulfurivibrionaceae > Thiovibrio. The sequence continues at coordinate 13,478 of JAPLJH010000092.1, forward strand.
TTCCACAATGGCGGCGGTCGCTTCCGGCCGGGCGTATTGCTTCATCCGGGCTGCCATGTTTTGCAAACGGGGGGCATCGTTCAAAAGCCCCAAAATCTCCTGCCGCAGCTTTGTTCCGTCGAGTTCCCGCTCCCGAAACATCAGGGCTGCCCCGCCGCGCACCAAAAAAGCCGCGTTGGTTGTTTGGTGGTCATCCGCGGCATACGGGTAGGGAATCAGAATAGCGGGTTTGCCCAGCACCGCCAACTCCGCCAGGGTGGTAGCCCCAGCCCGCGAGACAACAAGATCCGCATCCCGGTAAGCCGACGCCATATCGCTGATAAAAGACGAGACCTGGGCCGTTACCCCTGCCTCGGCGTACGCCTTGCGCACCCATGCTTCGTCGCTATTCCCCGTCTGGTGACGGACCTGAACCGGATCGACAGACGGGTTGAAAGAGAAGGCCTCAACCATCAGTTTATTGACCCGATGGGCGCCCTGACTGCCCCCCAAAACCAGCACCGTTTTCATGGCAGCCTGATCCTTCTGCTGACCGGCCGCATCGAGCAATTCAGCCCGCACCGGATTTCCGGTGAGAACGGCCTTGCCCTTGGGAAAAAACCCCTCAGAACCGGGGATGGAAATATATACCTGGTCAACAATTTTTCCAAGCATCCTGTTGGCCATCCCCGGAATTGAATTCTGCTCATGGATGCAGGTCTTGACCCCCATAAGTCTTGCCGCCAGCACAACCGGCCCGGTCACATAGCCGCCCACCCCCAAAACCAGCTGCGGCTTGAAGTTACTGACAATCCGCAACGCCTGCCACAGGCTGATGGGGAGCTGGGCCACACTCTTGAGGGTGCCCAAAAGCGACTTTCCCTTCAAAGGCAGGCAGGCAATGGCTTTTTTCTCAAAGGAACGCGCAGCCAGCGTTTTGTTGTCAATGGCGCGATCCGTGCTGACAAAAAGGATCTTGCCCTCGGGAAACCGGCGCAGCATCTCTTCGGCCACGGCGATGCCGGGAAAAAGATGCCCTCCTGTTCCGCCTCCGGTCACGATCATCCGCATGGACATTCCTCTGTTCTTCCTTAGCGCCCGAGGGCCATGCTGCGGTTCCCGGCATTTCTCGCCAGCAACCAGCCTTGCGCCTGTTCCATGGTCCGGCTAAAACAATCCGGGCAGTATCCGTGGGAAACCCTTGTTTCCTTGCCGGCCTGTCCCTGTATCCAGCCGGTTTGGCTCTTGGTTTTCTGGCACACACAGCACACTGTTTGCATAACCCAGTCTCTCCTTTTTCCGCCCCACGCCGTGCCCCCTCGGAAAGCAGGCAGCCCGGAGGTTCTTTCGACCGTTGCGCTATCGCGCTTCCTGCCGCCCCAAACCGCTCACCGCCTGAACGAACATCTCGCCTCGGTGGCTGTAACTTCTGAACATATCAAAGCTTGCGCAGGCCGGAGACAAAAGCACCGCATCTCCCTTCTCCGCTAGTGTTCTGGCCAGTCGCACCGCCTCGCCCATTTCTTCAGCAAAGGCTATCCGGGTGGTCTTGGCAAAGGCTTGGGCCATTGCCTCCCTTGCCTCACCGATCAGGACCATGGCCCGAACCTTTTCCTGCACCAGGGGGCGCAGCATCTCGTAACCGCCGCCTTTATCCCGGCCTCCGGCGATGAGCACCACCGGCTGGTTCATGCCAGCCAGGGCGGAGAAGACAGCCCCGACATTGGTGGCCTTGGAATCGTCATAGTAGGAAACCCCGTCAACCTCGGCCACCAGGGCCAGCCGATGCGGTAGAGGAGTGAAGCCAGCCAGACTTTTCTGGATGTCCTCCTGGCTGCACCCCATGGCCCGGACCGCCAGAATCGCCGCCATGGCATTTTCGGTGTTTGGCGCCTGGGCCAGCGAGGTTCCCGCCAATTCATACTCCTCGGCCTTCTCGTCCGGCTCGTCCGCCGTGCCAATCCGCGCCTTGGTTCCGTTGAGACAGGCCATCATCCCAGCCCGGTCGTCGGAGCTGTATTGCCGGATTTTTCCTTGCAGCGGCCAGGGGCTTTTCTGCTCCGCCGCCTTGGCCAGCCAGTCGGCAATGGCGGGATCGTCGCCGTTAAGCACCGCCACGTCGCCGGGCTGTTGGTTTTTAAAGAGCGACATCTTTGAATCGACGTACGCCCCATAGGATGCGTAGCGGTCCAGATGATCCGGGGTGATGTTGAGCAGCACCCCCACCTGGGGCCGAAACTCCCCGGCGCTGTCCAGCTGAAAACTGCTCACCTCCAAAACCACCACCTCGCAATCCTGCGGCCCGGCCAGATAGTCGGCCAGGGGAATCCCGATATTCCCGCCGACAAAGGCCTTCTTGCCGCTGCCGGTGAGCAGATCGCCGATCAGGGTGGTCACCGTGCTTTTGCCGTTGGTGCCGGTCACCGCCACCACCGGGGCCTTAAGGAAATCCTTGGACAGGGCCAACTCGCCCACCACCGGAATGCCTTTTTGCCGTGCCGCCGCAAGCGGTGCGATGTCGAGCGGGACGCCCGGACTTACCAAAATACAATCTGCCGAAGTTAAAAGCTCAGAGGTATGGCCGCCAGTTTCTACAAAAACTCTTTTCTCCTCCAGCCACCGAACCAAGTCTCCTTCAAGGTTCTCCTGACGGCCACCCTCTGAAACCGATATTTTTACGCCAAGCTTGAGCAGGAATCGCACTGCGGAAACACCTGACTTGCCAAGGCCCACAACAACAACATGGGCTCCGGGTTGCAGTATTTCTTTGAGATTCGTGCTCACAAGTTTCATCTTCCGCCTGTTTTTTCTAACGCAACTTCAAGGTTGCCAGGGCGCTCAAGCCCAGAACAATGGAGACGATCCAGAATCGGACCACAACCTTGGGCTCCGTCCAGCCCTTCTTTTCAAAATGGTGGTGAAACGGAGCCATGAGAAAGATCCTTTTCCCGCCGGTCATCTTGAAAAACCCAACCTGCAAAATAACCGAAAGCGCCTCCATGACAAAAATCCCGCCGACAATGGCCAGCAGCATCTCCTGTTTGATGATGATCGCCACCATGCCAAGGGCGGCCCCCAAGGCCAGGGAGCCCACATCGCCCATGAAAATCTGGGCCGGATAGGCATTGAACCAGAGAAAACCCAGGCTACCCCCCACCAGGGCGCCGCAGAAAACCGCAACCTCCCCGGCCCCCGGCACATAGGGAATCTGCAGATATGCCGCCAGCCCGGCATGCCCGGCTAGGTAGGAGAAGAGCAGATAGACACTGCTCGTCACCACCGTGGGTCCGGTGGCCAGGCCATCAAGGCCGTCGGTGAGATTCACGGCATTGGAGGCGCCGACCACCACCAGGGTTGCGAAAATCACATAATAGGTGCCCAGGTCGGGCTGGATATTCTTCAAAAACGGAAAGCTCAAGTGCCCATCAAAATTCGGGTTGTTATAGATGAGCAACCCCGCCACCAAGGCGCCGAGGATCTGCCAGAAGATCTTACCCCGAGCGCTCAAGCCCTTACTGTTCTGTTTTTTAATCTTGCGGTAATCGTCATACGCGCCGATCCCACCGAACCAGAGGGTTATTCCGAGAATGATCCAGACAAAGGAATTGGACAGATCGACCCAGAGCAGGGTGGTCACCGTGACGGCAAAAAGGATGAGCAGGCCCCCCATGGTGGGAACCCCCCGCTTGCTGAAATGGCTGGCCGGACCGTCGTCCCGCACCACCTGACCGATCTGATTTTCCTGCATCATCTTGATAAATCGGTTGCCGCATAGCAACAAGATGAGGAAGGCGGTCAGCGTGGCCCCGATGGCGCGGAAGGTGATATAGCGAAAAACATTCAGCGCGCCGAGATAGTTGTGAAGCGGATAGAGAAGATGGTAGAGCATGGTGTCTGTCCTTAGCCCTGCTTCTCAAGCAGATCGTGAGTGATTGTTTCCATCCGCATCCCGCGCGAGCCTTTGACCAGCACCCAGTCCCCCGGCTTCAGGGAGCCTGCGGCGATGCTCGCCCGCAGCCAGTCGCTGACCTGTTCCTTGTTCGTAAAAACCATGGCCTTCTTTTTGCTCATCCCCGCCTTCCAGGCAGCGGCGCCCAAGGTCTCGGCAAAGTCACCGACAACCAGCAGGGCGTCGAAACCAAGCCGCGCCACCTCCCTGCCGATGGCCTGATGGGCCGCGACACTCTGTGTCCCAAGCTCAAGCATGTCGCCAAGGATAACCACCTTCTTGTGGGTGCGGTCCATCTGGTGCAGGGTCTCAAGCGCGGCCAGAACCGAAGAGGGATTGGCGTTATACACATCGTTTATCAACCTGATTCCGCCGGTAAGCCTCTGCACCTGGAGCCGTTTTTCAAAAGGGGCAAAGCTCTCCAGCCCGGCCACGATATCCTTGAACTTCACCCCGGCGGCGTGGGCCATGCCCGCCGCAGCCAGGGCGTTCTGCACATTATGCGCCCCAAGGCTCCGGACTTTGACCCGGGCCTCATTGCTACCGATCTGCAAGGTAAAGGCCATGCCGCGTTCGCCCAGACTGCGCAGCCGAATGCCGCGGATATCGGCCTTGGGGCTACGGCCAAAGGTAATTTTTTTCTGGCTACAGCGCCGGGCTATGCCCCGCACCCTTTTGTCATCGATATTGACCACCAACTTGCCCCAGGCCTTGATCCCGGCAAAGAGTTCGCCCTTGGCCCTGGCTACCCCGGAGATGTCGCTTAAGCCCGCAAGATGGGCATCCTGGACATTGGTGATGCAAGCGATGTCCGGATCCGCAATTTCCGTAAGCCTGGCAATCTCACCGGGCTGATTCATGCCCATCTCCATCACCGCGAAATCATGGTGATACTCAACCGGCAACAAAGAAAGCGGCAGGCCAATCAGATTGTTAAAATTCCCTTGCGTCTTCAACACGTTGTATTCCCGGGTCAGGATTGCCGCGATCATCTCCTTGACCGTGGTCTTCCCGCAGCTTCCAGTCATCGCCACCACCTGCAGATCCGGCATCAGCGATCTCCGGTAGGCGGCCAGGTCACCCAAGGCGCGGAGGGTGTCCGCCACCAGCACCACCGGGACCGGCGGCATCTTCTCGGGCGCCGTATCAACCACCAGCCCGGCAGCCCCTTTTTCCACGGCTTGTTGGTCTTGCCGGAAAGAAACCTGCCCCCCGTGGCCAAAAGAACCTGGGACAACGTCCAGACCGGATTCTGCATGGGGTCCGAGCCAGAATTCTTTTCCGTTCTTCCGTTTTTCATGCCGCAAGCACCTATTTTCCGTACCATTGCCAGATCCATCACCCCTCCCCCTCTTTTAGAGAGCTTGACTACTTCTTCCGACCATTACCAGTTGATCACCGCAGCCTGGGCGGCAGCTTCAAGCCTGTCATCGAAAAAAAATCTCCCCTCCGGGGTTATCTGATAGGTCTCATGTCCCTTACCGCACAGCAGCACTACGTCTCCGGGCCGGGCATGGCGGATGGTTTCCCTGATCGCCTCCCGGCGGGAAGGAACAATGTCATAGCCTCGCGTCGCTTCCCGCTGTAACAGGGCCTCAAGGCGCAGGCGCGGCAGGGCGGTTTGCAAAAGCCCCGCCTCAATGTCCCGCAGGATGGCAGCAGGCTGTTCACTGCGCGGATTATCCGAGGTGAGCACAACCACATCGGCCTTTGCTCCGGCAACCTTACCCATGAGCGGGCGCTTCCCGCGATCGCGGTCTCCGCCGCAGCCGAAAATCACAATCAGACGCCCGGCGGTGAGACGGCGCATGGTCTGTAACACATTGGCCAGCGCATCCGGGGAATGAGCAAAATCAACAAAAACACTGACCCCGGCCGGAGCCGGAACCCGCTCCAAGCGGCCGGGAGCAGCCTGAGCCTGAGCCAGACCGTCAACAATCTTCTCGCCGGAAATCCCCAAGGCCACTGCCACCCCAACCGCACCGAGGAGATTTTTCAGATTAAAGGTCCCGACCAGATCGGAACGGACCTCCAATTCCCCGGCCGGGGTTGTCAGTCTGGCCATGGTTCCGGCCAGACTTTCTTGAGCCTCCCGCACAGCCACCGTGGTTCCGCTCAAGCCGCAGTCAACCAGGGTGCGCCCCTTCTTCCCCGTATAGCCCAAGGCCTTGTCTGTCCGCAGCTCAGCCAGCAGGCGCCGACCCCAGTCGGTGTCAAAATCATCCTGGTCGTCGCAAATAACAACGGTCTTGCCGTCCTGCTTCAGGTACTCGGTGAAGAGCCTTTTCTTACTCGCGAAGTAGCTGTCCATATCCCTGTGAAAGTCAAGATGGTCCCGGCTCAGATTGGTAAAAAGAGCCGCATCGAAGAGGATGCCCGCCACCCTTTTTTGCTCAAGGGCATGGGAGGAGGTCTCCATGATGACGTGGGTGACGCCGTTATCCGCCATTTCAGCCAGGATGCGGTGCAGGCTGACCGGATCAGGGGTGGTAAACGGGGCGGGAATTTCCACTGCGTTGTAGCGATAATTCACGGTGCCGATCACCCCTGGGTTCCCCCCAGCCTGACGGATGATCGACTCCAAAAGATAGGTTGTCGTGGTCTTGCCGTTGGTGCCGGTGATCCCGACCATGAGCATCTTCCGGGCCGGATGGCCATGGAAACTAGCCGCTGCCTGCCCCAGGGCCTTTGGCGTATCAGCCGCCTCAAGACAAGCAACCTTGGCATGCTTCCAGCCCCGACAACGCCCCTTGCCGACCAGTACGGCGGCACAGCCTTTTTTTACGGCAGCCTCAAGAAAATCATGCCCATCCACGGTCAACCCCGAAATCGCGACAAACAACGCACCAGGCCCAGCCTGGCGGGAGTCGGCGGTGATGCTGCGTATCGCTCTGTCTTGCAGCCTGTCCAGGTTCACGATTTCCATCTCCTCAGCCATTTCCCGTAAAGATGCTGCGGCAAGGCTGTTGTTTTTTCCCATGTCCAGTACCCGGAGCTTCCCTTACTGCATCGTTTTCAGATGCAGCACACACTGTTCCACGCCTCTCAAAGCTGTCCCGGCCAAGGGATACTGACTTGCCACCTGCCCCGAACCGATGATCTGCAATCGCACCCCATACTGTTGCAAAATCTGCATCGCCTTTCGCCCGCTCAGTCCACGCACATCGGGCATGACAAGCCCCTGCGTCCCTTGAGCCAAGGCAGTGGGCAGGGTGGATTTGGCTTGGACCATCTCCATTTTTTTGTAGTAGCCGGTTTCGCGTACCGCCAGTTCCCTGGCGGTGGGGGGCTTCGCCTTGTTTTGGAGAGCGGTTCTGGCCTGCGGCATCATCTCTTCCGCAAGATCCCGAGCCGGCGACTTAACCAGCGGGTCGATATGAGCACCTTCAAGCACAACGATCATGGCGATTTCCGGATGCTCCAACGGAGCCATCCCCAGGAGGATAGTCTCCATTACCGACTGACCGATGCCCGCTTTTTCGCCACCCTCTTTTGCCGCCTGCGCCGGGTTCTGCGGAGCAAGATTTTTTTGCAGCAATGATTCGATGACAAAATTCCCCTTTCCAGCCCCGGCAGCCTTCTTTATCTCGCTGCGCATACCAGCGCTCACCTCGGGCCGCACGACAAACTCCCCAATTCCCTGCCGAACCGGCACGTCCCACACCTGCTCATCCTGCCAAACAGCGCGGAGCACATGGGGGGTCATCACCTGGCCTCCGTTGAACAGCCGACAAAATGCCGACAGCAACGCCAGAGGGGTTGCTGTCGGGGCAGAATCTTTCTCAGCGCGCGGGACCATGGCCTTTGCCGATTCAAGAGGATTTTCCATCTGAATCGCGACGGTCTTGTTCGCCGGGCCGACATTCACGTCTTTTAAGGCAAACAATGCCTCAGGCAAATCCACCTCACCCTTGACGGTCAAGCCGATTCTGTCGGCAAAGGCGTTGAACTCGTCGCGTCCCACCACGGTCTGGCCGAAGCCAACCCCCTCCGGGGAAATATACCGGCCATCCTGCACCACATTCCAGGCAGCCCGCTGAACCGCCGCCTCCTGCTCCGGGGCCGCCTCGCTTCCAGACACCCCGCTCTTTTGTTGGGCAAGTCTGTTATCCATGACCGCCGCCGTCTGGAACAGGCGGTCCATTGCGCCAAGATCAAGGATGTCTTCAACAGCCCGGTTTCTCCGTGCCTCCGTGCTGAATTCCCAGAACCGATTGGGATCATAATCCGGCAGACTAGCCAAGCCGAGAATCTCACCGGTATCCGGGACCATGAGGACCGCCACCCCGGCTTTGGCCCGCGTGCTGCCAACCAGAGCTTTCAGTTTTTGCTCCAAAATGTTCTGTAGATGGATATCAATGGTCAGGATAAGACTGGCGCTGTCGCTCCCCTCAGCTATTTTCTTGCTCACCCCGGCGGCGGCCAACCTTGGATCATAGACCCCGCCGCCCCGCAGAACACTGTCATAATAAAACTCGACTCCGGCCAGGCCCTGTTCATCCTTTAAAAAGCCGATCACATGGGCACCCAACTGGTTTCCCGGATAAAATCTCTGCACCTGGTTGATGCGGTAGACCCCTTTCAGATTAAGGTCCGCGATCTTTACCGCTTTTTCGCGGGAAAGATCCCTGCCAAGCCAGGCAAAACTTCTTTCCCCCTTCAGGGCCGAAAGAATATTTTTTTCATCCACTTCAAGAATTTTTGCAACCTCACGGGAAACTTCCTCTGGCGCATCAAGCTCCAAGGGCCTTGCATACAAGGAACTCCGCTGAAAGCTCACTGCCAGCTCCATGAAATTCCGGTCATAAATATTTCTCCGGCCTCCGCCGGTTACGGCGCCGACCTGTTCTTCCTTTTGCCCGTCGCCCTGTACCTGCTCTCCACTGCTCCCGAAAAACTGGCTTTTTATGGCCACCCCCGCGAACACCACTGCCAGCAGTATTAAAACGCCGCCCACCATGGCCGGGCGGCGGTCTCTTCCCTCGATTGCCCGTTTCTTCATGCCGGGCCCTATGGCCTTCTCGTCTGCTTTTCTGAAGGCGGGAACAATCCCAATCCCCCGGCCGCAGCTTCGATTTTCCCCTGTTGCAGCAACGCTTCCTTTTCTGCGGAGAGCGCGACATTGGCTGCGGCAAGTTCGACTTTCTCCTTTTTCCCTTTATCAAGGCTACCGAGGCCGTCCTGTAGGGCAATTCCAAACCAGAGACTGCCGACGACTCCCAGCAGCATAGCGACAACCGTTACCACCCCGATAATTCTGAAAGGTCCCTCCTGATCCGACCCACCCGCCCGTTTACCGGCAACTCTTTGCCTGTTGCCGCCCTTGCCGGAATATTTTTTCGCATAATCCCGCATCTCAACTTCTTCCTCGGGCTGCAACCCGCAACTTGGCGCTTCTTGCCCTGGGATTACGCTGGCATTCAGCGCGGCCTGGGGTAATGGGCTTCGGAGTGATCACGTCGAGCAGGGGATTTTCCCGGAAGGCCTGTTTCACCAGGCGATCTTCCAGGGAATGGAAGGAGATGACACAAAATTTTGCCCCAGGCACAAGCAGGGTGGCGCCATCGGCCAGAATCCGCTCAAGGCTGTCCAGTTCGCGGTTCACGGCAATGCGCAAAGCCTGGAAAACCTTGGTGGCCACATGGATTTTCGGGGGATGGAACCGCTTGGGAATGGCCTTATCCACTAGGGCGACAAGCTGGTCGGTGGAAACAATCTTCTCTTTCCGCCGTGCCTCGACAATCCACTGGGCAATCCTTCTCGCCTGGTACTCTTCGCCATAGTAGAAAAAGATATCCGCCAGCTCTTCCTCGGAGGCCTCGTTGACCAGCTCAGCGGCCGTGGTGGCCTGGCGCTGATCCATCCGCATATCAAGCGGTTCGCTGCCCTTAAAGCTGAAGCCGCGGCCGCTTGTATCGAGCTGCAAAGAAGAAAGACCCAGATCGAGCAGCAGGCCATCAATTGTGCCAATGCCATGCTCCATCAGGGTCTCCTTTATCGAGGTGAAATTTTCATGCACAAAGCGGACACGGCCTGCAAAGCGGGCCAGCCGTTCCTGCGCCAGGGTCAGAGCCGCAGCATCCCAGTCAAACCCCACAACCTGACCGGTGGGACCGCAGGCCTCAAGAATTCCTTCCGTATGGCCTCCCAGGCCCAGATTGCCGTCAACATACAGACCTCCATCCTTCGGGGCCAGACAGGTGACCACTTCCTCGAGCATGACCGGGAGATGTGATGGCTGCATACCGGATCAGAACAGCCCCAATTCCTGAAGAACCTGCTCGAAATTCTGAAAATTCTGGGCAGTCGGTTTGTTTTCAGCCGCCCACACTTCCTTGTCCCAGATTTCAAAATAGGTAATCATGCCGTTCGCTACGATTTCCTTCTTGATGCCGCAATCTTCCCGCAAGGTTGCAGGAAGCAGTATTCTCCCCTGCTTGTCCAGGGCGCATTCCTCGGCACCGCCGATCATGTATCGGATCAACTTGACTGTTTCCGGGCTTTTCTGGCCTTGCGCCAAAAGGGCCGCCTCCAGCTCTTCCCACTGCGGCAGCGGGTAGGCCCGAATGCAGTTGTGCCAGGGAATAACCATGAGTCGCTCGTCGCCTTGACTGCGCAAGGACTCGCGGAACCTGGTCGCGATATTCAGCCTGCCTTTCGCGTCGAGGACATGCTCGGAGCGACTGCGGAAACGACAGACTGGATTTTTCACACTCCCTTCAACCACACGCAGCTCCTTGTTACTCCCCGATTACCCACTTTACACCACTTTATGTACCCTTATAGTGAAAAGGACCGATCAGTGTCAAGGAAAAAACAAGCGGAACAGCTTATTCTCACCCCTTAATTAAAGCATTAAAAACACTACATATGGATACATATGCACATTCAAACACCACAGAAAGTATTACATAGAAAGATTACCCACCTTGCCCCACAAAAAATATTTTTTTGTGGGGCAAGGTGGGGTGAAATTTCACCACACGCCGGATTTTTCCCGAAAAAACACACCCCTCCCGCCAAGGCTACGCCGCGACCCGCCCCCTCTCTTTATCTCGCTGATTTTTTGGTTTTTCCTTGCCTTTCCCCCAACTTTCATTTAAGGTGCCCCTTTTTTTCCCCAACCGGGGACGAACCCTTTTGCATGGGAAGTCAAAAAGTCATGGATCAAAGTAAAATCAGAAACGTCGCCATTATTGCCCCCGTTGACCACGGAAAAACCACCCTGGTCGACCAACTGTTCCAGCAAAGCGGCATGTTCCGGGAAAATCAGGAAGTAGCCGAACGCCTCATGGACTCCATGGACCTGGAAAAGGAACGCGGCATCACCATCACCGCCAAGAATGGCTCATATTGCTTTAAGGATTACTGGATCAACATCATTGATACCCCCGGGCACGCCGATTTCGGCGGCCAGGTGGAGCGGGTTTTGCGCATGGCGGACGGCTGCCTTCTTTTGGTGGACGCCCAGGAAGGCCCCATGCCCCAGACCTATTTTGTTTTGAAAAAGGCCCTGGCCGCAGGGTTGCGCATCATCGTAGTGATCAACAAGATCGACAAACCCGCCGCCCGTTGCGAGTGGGTGGTTGATCAGGTCTTCGACCTCTTTGTCAAGCTTGAAGCCCCGGACCACCTGCTGGACTTCCCGGTGGTCTATGCCTCTGCCAAACAGGGCTACGCCAAGCATCACCTCGCCGATGAATCCACCGATATGGTGCCGATCTCCGAGCTGATCGCCGCGCATGTACCCCCGCCATCAGGCGACCAAAATGCCCCCTTGCAGATGCAGGTCAGCTCACTGGACCACTCCCCCTATCTTGGGCGCTTGGGCATCGGCAAGGTAACAAACGGCACCCTGAGCATCAACAAGCCCATTGCCGTGGTCAAGCGGGACGGCAGCATCCACTCAGCACGGCTCACCAAGATCTTCCGCTTCGAGTCCGACCAAAAAGTGGCCACCGATTCCGCGGGGGTTGGCGAGTTGGTTGCCGTTGCAGGCATGGACGACGTTACCGTTGGCGTGACCTTCACCGACGCAGACAACCCCATGCCCATGCCGCTGATCGAGATCGATCCGCCGACCATCTCGATGAATTTCATCCCCAACGATTCCCCGTTTGCCGGGTTGGATGGAAAATTCGTCACCTCCCGTCATATCGAAGACCGACTCCGAAAAGAGACCCTTGCCGACGTGGCCCTCCGGGTAGAACCCATGACGGAAGGCGTCGGCTACGTTGTTGCCGGCCGGGGCGAGCTGCATCTTTCCATCCTCATCGAAAAGATGCGCCGCGAGGGCTTCGAGCTGCAGGTCACCCGCCCCCAGGTCATCATGAAACAAGAAGGCAGCGTCACCCTCGAGCCTTACGAAGAGCTGACCATTGACGTGGACGAGCAGTACGCCGGCGCGGTAATAGAACGGCTGGGCATGCTCAAAGGACAGATGCAGGAAATGACCCAAGCAAACGGCATGAACCGGCTGGTCTACAAAATTCCCACCAGAGGGTTACTCGGCTACCGCTCGGAATTCATGACCGCCACCAAGGGATTGGGCATGATGAACTACGTTTTTGCCGAGTATGGTCCCTATGCCGGAGACATCATCAACCGGGTCAACGGGGTCCTCATCAGCATGGATACATGCACCACCGTGGCCTACGCCCTTTTCAATCTGCAAGATCGCGGCCGATTGTTCCTCGGCCCGGGCAACAGAATCTATGCCGGCCAGATCATCGGCGAGAATGCCCGGAACCAGGACATGGTGGTCAATCCGGCCAAGGGCAAGAAGCTCACCAATATGCGGGCTTCCGGCTCCGACGAAAATGTAGTTCTTGTCCCGCCGGTGCAGATGAGCCTGGAAGACTGTATCGCCTATATCAATGATGACGAACTGGTGGAAGTGACCCCCAAGACCATCCGGTTGCGGAAGAGATCGCTGAACGTTAAGTAAGAAGGGCCTTCGATCCCCTTTCTAATTTTGCACCAAAAAAAGGCCATGTCGGATGTTGTCCGACATGGCCTTTTTTGCGTTCTTCACTGCATGAATCAAACAAAGGTCTCTGCGCAACAGGATGGCTGGGACGCTCAAAAATATTTCCCATTCCGCCGAAGCAAGTGGTATACAGGAGCGACAAAAAACAGCATGCAATGGAGATGGAAATGAAAAAGATATGCACGATACTGGCGATGATGGCGCTGCTTCTCCTGACAAGCACCTTTGTGCCCAATGACAGCCAGGCGCGTGTCGGAGGCGGAAGGTCCTTTGGCAGCCGCAGTTCGCGCTCCTATTCTCCGCCAAGCCGTCCTGCTTCGACTCCAAGCCCTTCCCGCCCGCAACCTGGGGCTCCGCAACCCGCCCCCAACCCACCACCTGCCGGAGGCGGCTTCTTGCGCAGCCTGGCCGGCGGCGTGGCCGGTGGACTTCTGGGCGGCATGCTCTTCAGCGCCCTCGGCGGCTTTGGCGGCGGATGGGGAAGCGGAGGAGGCAGCGGCCTGCTTGGCATTCTTCTGATCGCAGGAGTTGGCTACCTGATCTTCCGCTTCTTACAGAACAGAAACAAAAAGAGACAGGAACAACCCCAACCGGAGAGATTTGAGCCCACCGGTTATGCCCAGGAGCACAATGCCGGACAGATATATCCGCAGGAAGACCTTGCAATGGGCCTCGCCTCAATCCGCCAAGCAGATCCTGCCTTTGACGAGAATCGCTTCAACGAACAGGCAATGGATATCTTTTTCAAAATCCAGGGCGCCTGGATGCACCGCGACCTAACTCCAGTAGCGGGTATTCTGACGGAAGAGATGCGGAAAATCATCCAGGAAGACGTTGCCCGTCTGCTGCGCGACAAGCAGATCAACCGGCTGGAAAACATCGCGGTCCGCACGGTGGAAATAACCGAGGCGTGGCAGGAGCCGGGACAGGATTACCTCACGGCCCGCATCCATGCCAACCTGCTCGATTACACGGTGAGCGACACCAACGACCACATTTCCGGCAGCACCACCGAGCCGGTGAAATTTGAGGAATTCTGGACCTTCACCCGGCCTGCGGGGAACAATCCATGGAAGCTCTCGGCCATCAACCAGTCGTAGACCTCAGCCCCGTAATCTTTTCCCGGGGCGGTGCCACGACGGGTTCTACATCACCACGGTCCGCTTGATGTACTTCACCACCTCCGCCGGGTCGTCCATGACCTGGAAGTAGAGCAGATCGTCCTCGTTGATGTACCCCTCGGACAGCATCCGCTCCTTGATCCAGTCCACCAGGCCGCCCCAGAAATCAGAGCCCACCAGAATAACCGGAAAACGCTTCACCCTCTTGGTCTGGATCAGGGTCAGCGACTCGAACAGCTCGTCCATGGTGCCAAAGCCTCCGGGCATCCCGATAAAGGCCATGGAATACTTGACAAACATCACCTTGCGCACGAAGAAATACTTAAAATTCATGGGCAGATTGGTAAAGGGATTGGGCTCCTGCTCAAAGGGCAGGTTGATGTTCAGCCCGATGGAAAGGCCCTCGGCAATAGCCGCGCCCTTGTTGGCAGCGGCCATGATCCCCGGCCCGCCGCCGGTGATGATCCCGTACCCGGCCATAGCCAGATCAAGGGCAATCTGCTCGGCCAGCTTGTAGTAGCGGTCATCCTGGCCGGTTCTGGCGGAACCGAACATCGACACCGCAGGCCGTCCGATGTTGGCCAGGGTGTCAAAGCCCTCGACAAACTCACTCAAGATACGAAACAGCCGCCAGGAATCCCCCACCTGAAAATTATCCAGCGAATACTGCTGCCGTTCGTCAACAACCGTCCCGGTCTTGGTCAATCTCATATCCGATCTCCTCGTTAGCGATCACAGGGTGCCACATCTGCTTTGTCATCGGCCTGCTCATGTGCACTAGCACACTTCGCAGACCTCTTTCGCGCATCTGCGGCACCCTGTAATCGCTAACAGTTCAGTAAACGATGGTCTCGCAAAAAGTCTCGGCAGCGCAATCACGAAAGAGCTGCCAGGGCCGCCTGAGCCGGGGCAAACTCCGGGGAATACCGTAGCACCTTTTCATAAAGCTTTCTGGCCTTGCCCGGCTTGGCCTGTTGCTCGAAAATCCTGCCCAGCAACAACGCAGCTTCCCCCTGACGCGGATCAAGACGGAGGCACTCCGTAAGAGATTGCATGGCCCCTTCCTGGTCCTGGATCAAATCCTGCACCAGGCCAAAGCGATACCAGTGGGCAGCCTTACCCCCATCCAACTCAACCGCCTGGCCACACAGGGCCAGGGCGATATCATGGCCCTGTTTTTCCAGGGCATAGAGTCGGCCCAGCCTGCTCAACGAACCGGCATCCCTGGGGTTGCCGCTGACCGCCCGCTGATAGGCGGCAATGGCCAAGGCATTCTCCCCCAAGGCCTCACAGGCCCGACCAAGCCAGCGCGCCACCACCATGGGCTCTCCGCCCTGCTGGGGGTTCTTTTTGATCAATCCCTCGCACCGCTCCAAGACCTCACGGGCCTCGGCGTATCTTGCCTGCCGACAATAGAGCATGCCAAGGTGCTGCAAGAGATCGGGATGCTTGCTGTCCACGGCCAAGGCCCGTTCCCAGAGCGCCAGAGCCTCTACTGCCTGACCGTCGTCAAGACAGATAAAGCCCAGATTGAACAGGGCCATGAAATTTTTGGGATCAACCCCAAGCGCCTTCATAAAACAGGCACGGGCGGCCTTGAGCCGATTGAGCTGGATGCTGGCAACCCCCATGCTGTTGAGGATGTTCACATTGCCCGGCTCAAGGAGCAGGCCCTGCCGATACTCTCCCAGGGCCTTGACCAGATCGCCTTCGTTATAATAGACATCCCCGCTGATATTGAGGCTGACTGCGTCAAAGACGGCCAGCGAATCCGGGCCGAAAAAGGTCGCGTGCTGCAAGGCCTTCCGGCAATTCAGGGGTAGGTCCGATTTCTTAAAATCATGATAGGGAAAGGTGGCCACCCCCATGGAAAAGGAGCTGCCGCCAATGGCCTCCATCTTGCCGCGAAAATCCTTAAGCCAGGCGCGGGCCGCCTTGCCGTCAAGCCCATCGAGAAAAAGAAACGCCTCCCGCTGATTGACCAGCACCAGTCCCTTCTCCTGGCCAAGCAGCGTCCTGAGCCGCTTGGAAAAATGGTTGCTCGCAGGCTCCTGATCCATGCGGAGCAAGACCAGGGAGAACCGGCTTTTCCCGCGATACAGGGCGCGCAATTTTCTCAGCGCCGATTCCGGGGTCTTGCGAAAGGGGTGCGACTCGATATCCTGGGCAGTGACATGGCCGCAGAGGCTGAAAGGCCCCCGCAGACGGGCGGTGCGCAGAGCCTGCCAGGCCTGCTCCAGAAGCTGCTCCGGCGCGCCGCTCTCCTCGGGGTCATGGGGCGTCACCGTGGTGATGCCGAGATGGGCGGTGGCAAAATTTTCCCGCTTGAGCCGCAGAAGCAGCGACTCGCCCAACTGCCGGGCCTGTTCCATGTCCACCCCATACCAGAGCAGGCCAAAGATTCCGGCGCCCAGATGGTGCAGATGCATATCCTCGCCGATCATGGAGGCAAGACAGCTTCCGGCCCGCACGATGTAGCGCAGACTCCGGTCCGCGTCACGGGTGCGCGGGTACACCTCCAGCAAGGCCAGGGTGGACGAGGCCAAAGGTGCCACGACATCAGCCTCTTCCTGGCCAAGGGCCTCAAGCTCTCCCCGCAGATGGAAGCCGTTCACCAACCCGGTGGCCGGGTCCTGGCAGCTCTGCTTGAGCAGATAAAATTCCCTGGAGATGATATGGCTCTGCTCGTCGAGCCAGACCGTCGGCATCCCGTAGAGCTGTGACTCGCCACCTTGTACCACCAGCAGCCCGCAGAGCGTTTCCCCGCCCCAGATGGGCAGCAAAAGCTCCTGCTGCTCTGTGTCGGCCACAGGCAAGTGGTTATCGCGGATCTGCTTCAACCCGGCCTTCAGCTCCGCAGGCGGCTTGCCCTCATCTTCGCCCAGAGGCACCAGCCGAGCGGTGTCACAGGGGAAAAAATCAAAAGCCGTCTTGGTAAACAGGGTGGAAAACCGGCGAAGATCGGCAGGGGTAAGAGGCCCGGCCTCAAAAAGCAAAGGTATGGTCATTGTTTCTTATCCTCGAAAACTTCTTTCAAACAGTTGGCCAGCAGCACCACTTCCTTGTCCGCCACGGTACGCATATCAAGGAGCAGCCAGTCATCCTCGATACGGCCGAGCACCGGCAGCGACAACTCCCGCAAGCCCTTTTCCAATTCGTTGACACTCCGGTCCAGGGGGGCAAGGGCCACACCCCGGCTGGGCAGGGGCTGTTCCGGCAGCGAGCCGCCGCCCACCATGGAGGTAATATTCTTCAACTCCACCGCACACACCGACCCAAGCTCCTTCCCGATCAAGCGGCGCAACCGCTTGGCCTTACGATCAATGGCCGCCAACGGCATGGCCAGCATGGCCAGGGTGGGGATCTGGGCAATGGCCTTTTCCTCGTCGAAATAAAGCCGCAGCACCGCCTCCAGCCCGGCCAGGGTAAATTTGTCGATGCGCAACGCCCGGTTCATGGGGTTGGCCTTGATCTGCTCGATGATCTCTTTCTTGCCCACAATGAGCCCGGCCTGAGGCCCGCCCAAGAGCTTATCGCCGCTGAAGGTCACCACATCAACCCCGGCCCGGACCACCTCGCCCACCGTGGGTTCCTTGGCCAAGCCGAAGCGGGAAAGATCCACCAGACAGCCGCTGCCCAGATCCTCCATGACCGACAGGTTGTGGCGTGCACCCAGCGCGACCAGCTCTGCAAGCGGAACCTCGGAGGTGAAGCCGATGATCCGGTAGTTGCTGGTGTGCACCTTGAGGAGCAGCGCGGTTTCTTCGCTGATGGCCTTTTCATAATCGCCAAGATGGGTGCGGTTGGTGGCACCCACCTCAACGAGCTTGGCCCCGGTTCGGCTCATCACCTCGGGGATACGGAAGGAGCCGCCGATCTCCACCAACTGGCCGCGAGAGACGATGACTTCGCGCCCCTTGGCTAGGGTGTCCAGCACCAGCATCACCGCAGCGGCATTGTTGTTGACCACCAGGGCAGCCTCGGCCCCGGTCAGCTCGCAGAGGATATCTTCCACCTGACTGTACCGGCTGCCCCGTTTGCCCGTGGCCAAATCAAGTTCCAGGTTGGAATAGCGACTACCCACGGCCAGCAGGCTCTCCATGGCTGCCTCGGGCAGCAAGGAACGGCCAAGGTTGGTATGCACCACCACGCCGGTGCCGTTGATCACGGTACGGAAGTTGGGACGGAGCCTGGCGGCAAGGAGGGCGGAAAAACGGGGCAGCAGAGCGGCTTGGCTTAGGTCGGCGGGCTTGATGGGCGCACCCTTGAGAATCTCCTGCCGGAGCGACTCCAGCAATTGGCGCACCGAGCTTTTCACCAGCGACGCAGGCGCAGCGGGAGGCGGGACCAGCCAGCCTAGAAATTCATCAACCTTGGGAATAGCCCGAAGCAGGCGTTGGGTGGAAGCGGCCGGTTTCCCGGCGGATTCAGGTTTTGTGGTCATTCACTCCCCAGTTCAGGCAGAAAACGGCGGTTTGAGATCAAGAAACCCATAACATACTGAAAGGACTTACCGTTTTTCCGGAAAAGTGTCAAGGGGGAGCGACAGCACTGGATCAAGTTCGGAGATCTCAGCACCCTCCGGCGAACGCGAACATGGAACTAACCGGCCCGCGCGGCTTTTTGCGTAGGCCGGTTGAGTAACGGAAGACGCAAAACATCACATATCGACATGATCAGACTTGTCTCTATTGCAGTCAAAGCATGTGAGTCTAATGTTGTGCTCTTCTGCGCTACCACCCTTTGCGTGGGGAATTATATGATCAAACTCGACTTCATCATCCTTTAAATGAACGCCACACTCTTGGCAGGTGTAGTTATCGCGTCTTACGACACGCAACTTTATCTTGAAGGGAATATACCGGCCTCGTCTCCGTTTTTCCGCTGTCTCGGTAATTGATTCTCCGACGAAGACTACGGGACATATGTGCCCGAAGTTCTTGCACATGGCATCAAGAATGATTTGGGGAATCTCGTCAGGGAATTCGTTTGCGTCGAAGTTGAACACCTCTGCTTCAAATGACTTTTTTCTTGCTGCATCCAACGGACTTCGCTGGTCGTCAATCCCAGTTCTCACTATTTCTTCTAGGCGCTGGATTTCTGCATCAATCCCATCCTTGAGTTCGCCCTCAATCACGAAATCATCTGCATCACTTCCGTCTAGCGGATAAGGCACCCGAAATTTTTCGAAATCCGACATCGGCGATTGCATGTACTCAAGGATATTTTTGCCTTCTTCTTCGGCAAGCTTAGTAATCCGCTCCATGAATAGGTTCCGGACCACACGCTTGGCTAAGACTGCTGGATTTGCCTTTGCAACCATGACGAATTTTTCAACTTCTCTTCGTTGCTCGTCATCAAGTGGATCAGCGGTTCCAATGAAGCCAGTTTCCAAAACCTTCTTGATGTGTTCGTGATGGGCGATCGCTTCTGATTTTAAAGATGGAAGCAATGGAGACTGCTCAACGAATGGCCCGTATGGACAGTATTTCAACTCCCAACACGGTTTACATGCCTGACTAGATCGATGTTTCCAGTCTTTAAGGAAATCTTTGTCATCAATGTCCTCTGGGTAGCCTAGCGCTTCCTTGATGGTTTTGTGTATGGCCTTTTTGGATGATGACATGCAGATTTCCTTTCTACCTCCGACAACAAATTAAATCGCCCCGCATAAAATGCGGAACCCTGTTTTACTGCCCATATAACATCCCCCCTCAAAACTCCTCAATCCGTTTCCTGAACCAGCGGAGCACCGCCTCCTTCTTCTCGGCGATATCGATCTCGTAGATATCCTGCGGGAACAGCAACTGGGCCACCCCGGAATCGAAGATCCGCTTCACCTCATACTCGTCGTGGGAGACCTCCCGCTCGTAGATATAGTTGAGATACGAGCGGTTGGTGTGGACGATGAACTCCACGCGCATGCCGCCCATGCGGGCGAAGAACTTAAACATCTGGGTCTTGGCGGAGCTGCCGATGCTGCCGCTGTGATGCCCGCCGCCGGAAAGGGTGTCGGTCACCTCCTCCAGAGTCATCAGCGACCCGGCCTTGGTGGCGCTCTGGGTCAGGTGTTTTTGAAAGGCCTTGACCTCGGCCACCGAATCCACCACCCCCATGAGGCCCAGTTCGTCATCAACCGCCACGGCTGGATTTTCCTCGCCCTTGCGCAGGAGCTTCAGCACCTTGGCCTCGGACTGTTTCTTGCGGATGGAGACATAGATCGGCACCTCGGCCCCGTTGGCCTGGAAGCGTCGGCGTTTGATCAGGGTGAGCTTCTGGTTGGCCTTTCTTTCCACGGCGCGGGCCTGCTCCCGGCTTATGATCTCCACTTTGGTGCAGGCGAAGGTCTCCGGGTCGTGGTCGCTCAGGAGATAGACGATCTCCAGCTCGCCGATTCTGGTTTTTTTGCTCCAGACATGCTCGTTCAAAAAATCGAGGAACTGGCCGAACTTTCCTTCCACCTCGGTTTCCCGCTCGCGCTGATCGATGGATGCGGCAAGATTCATGAGGATCAGCTTGCGCTTGGCCTCGAAACGCGCCTTCTTGTGGTAACGGTCGTCAAAGAGGATGAGCATGAGATCCACCGGGGACTTGCAGGAGTCGATCTCGTTGGTCATCTCGATGTAGGAGGCGTAGTTGGCCAGCACCTTACCCTTGAGATAGTTGATCACCCCGTCGGCGGTGCGGGAATAGGTGTTGACCCGCAGGATCACCTCCCGGGCGTTGCCTTCGATGCCGAACATGTTGCCCAGCAGCCGGTAGGCCCGCTCGTTGGCCAGCTTCCGCCGGACCGGATCATTGATGATCGCCTGGATTTCGGAAAAGGTGCGGACATCGAGAAACTCGAAGATCTGGTTGCGCAGGATCCGGTAGCGGGTGGCCATGCCAGCCTCGGCCAAGCCCCTGGCAAAGAGCCGAGCCTCCGGGGAAAGCGGTGCCAAGGCCGGGGGCCTGTCGCCGGTGGCAAAAGGGCCGGATCGGTCCAGCAATGAAAAGATGTTCTCCTGCGTCATGATGCTTTCTCCACTTTTTTCCACTGTACGGGCAGGGAGGCACTGGGATCAAGAACTATATTCGGCCACCAACCGACGCACCTCCCGATCATGGAGCGGCCTGCCCAGGGCCAGGCACTGGCTCCGGAAGGAATCCGCCAGCCGCCCCAGCTGCGCCTCCTGGACCTGCACACCCAACTGCCGCAACCGCTCGGCCACGCCCTGCCTGCCCACCTTGGCCCCATACGACAACCGCCTTTTCGCCCCGACCAAAGTCGGCTCGTAGGGCTCATAGGTCCGAGGATCCTTGGCGATCCCGGCCAGGTGCAACCCGGTTTCGCAGGCAAAGATCCCCGCGCCGATCACCGGCTGATGGGGTTCGATTGTCCTCCCCGAGCAGTCGGCAGCCAACCGGGCCAGGGCTGGGAGCCGGGTCGTCGCATAGGGCCTGGTTCCTTGCAGGGCCAGATAGCCCGCCACCTCTTCCAAGCGGCTGTTCCCGGCCCGCTCGCCCAAGCCCAGTACGGTGACATCGGCCCAATGGGCTCCTGCCTCCAGGGCGGCTATGGCATTGGCCGTGGCCATGCCGAAGTCGTTGTGCATGTGCACCCCGATCTCCACCGCAAATGGCCGCAGCTCGCGGACCAGGGCACCGATGGAGCCGGGGGTGGCCACGCCCACCGTGTCGGCTATGCGGATGCGGTCCGCGCCGCTTTCGCAGGCAACACGGACGATCTCGCGCAGGAAACCGGGCTCACCCCGGGTCGCATCCTCCAAGCCGAGAGAAACATAGGGTACCGCAGCCCGCGCCCTGGTAGCCGTTTTGGCCACGAGCCGGACCACAGCCGCGCGATCCAGCCCGAGCTTTACCGCGATATGAAGGTCGGAAACAGGAATGGAAAGGGAAAGCACATCCGGGGTCAAACGCAGGGCGCAGGCGAGATCATCGTCCTGGCAGCGGCACCAGAGACCCAGGCGCTTCACCCCCGCCTCTTTCCGGCAGCGGGCCACCAGCTCGGCAAGCTCTGTGTCCCGCGGCGAGGCGATCCCCACCTCCACCTCTTCGATCCCGACCCGCACAAGATCGCGGGCAATGGCCACCTTCTGCTCCAGGGTGAAGGCAACGCCCACTGTCTGGCTGCCCTCGCGCAGGGTGCTGTCCACCAAGCCTCGCACATGTTCCATGGCTGTCACCTCAGATCCCCGATGCCGGCACCAAACGCTGCGCGGCAAGATTTTCTTTCTTCCACTGGGCCCGCCAGCAAACCTTGGTCCGCCAGCCGTCCTCATCCTGCGGCACGGTCAGCTTCTTCCTGCTGCTGACCTCTTCCACCCTGCCGTTGGCAAAAACAACCAGGGTATCGCCAAACACCTCCACATCCGCCGGGTCATGGGTGATAACCACCAGGGGCACCCCGAACCGTTGCCGGATTTCGAGCAGCTCCATGCGCATCCGGTGGCGGAGCATGGAATCCAGGGCGGAAAACGGCTCGTCCAGCAGGAGGATGGAGGGCTTCTTGATCATGGCCCGAGCCAGGGCCACCCGCTGCTTCTGCCCTCCGGACAACTCGGCCGGATAGCTGGCTGCCAGATGGGTGATCTCGAAGGATTCCATGATCTCCGTTACCTCTTGCCGAGCGTCGGACAACAGATTGAAATACAAATATTTCTTGAGCGGGTAGCCGATATTTTCCCGCACGGTGAGATGCGGGAACAGGGCGTAGTCCTGAAACAGGTACCCAACCCCGCGCTTGCGCGCCGGAAGGTTGATCCTCTGACCCGCATCGAAAAGAGCAGCGCCGTCCACGGCAATCCTGCCCCGCTCAGGCGTGACCAGCCCGGCAATGGCCTGGATGGTGAGGCTCTTACCCGAGCCAGAAGCGCCGAAGACCACGGTGAGATCGTCCTGCGAGGAAAAAGCCGCCTCCAGTTCAAAACGCCTGTCGCCGGACTGCAGGGTTTTGCGGATATCAATCTCAAGCCTCATCGCCCTGCCCTCCCTCTGCTTGCCAGCTTGTTGGTCATGACGAGAATGGTGACGCAGACCACCGACATGATGATTACCAGGGTATTGGCCAGGGTGTAGTTCCCGGCCTGCACTGCATCGAATACGGCCATGGATGCGGTTTGGGTTTTGCCCTCGATGTTTCCCGCCACCATCAGGGTTGCGCCGAAATCCCCCATGGCCCTGGCAAAGGCGAGCATGGTCCCGGCCAGCAGCCCCCGTGCGGCCAGGGGCAGGGTGATGCGGCAAAACACCCGCAGCTCGGTGTCGCCCAGGATGCGGGCGGCCTGTTCGTATTCGGTACTCACCCCTTCAAAGGCGGCGCGGGCGGATTTAAAAAGCAGGGGGAAGGCCACCACCGTTGCGGCAAGCACCGCGCCCTGCCAGGTGAACATCAGGCTGATGCCCAGATGGGCATGGAGCCATGCGCCCAGCCAGCCGTTTCTGCCCCAGACCACGATGAGGTAATAACCCAAAACCGTGGGCGGCATCACCAGGGGCAGGGTCAGGATGGCATCGAGAAAATCCCGGCCCCAAAAGGTGAAACGGGCTGTGAGCCAAGCGAAGGCCACGGCAAAGATAAAGGTTATCAGCGTGGCGCAAGAGGCAACCCGTAATGTCAGCCAAAGCGGGGTGAGGTCGGGCATGATCGTTTCCTTCAGAAGACAACCGCGATGGCTTGCTAAAGCCGTATTTTGCCAAAATAGCCTGCGCCTCTGGACTGCGCAGATAGAGGAGAAATGCCTGGGCCTTTTCCTTGTTGGCGCTCCCCGCCACTACGGCCACGGGATAGACAATGGCCTTATCGGTGGGGATTTCAGCCACAACCCGCACCTTGTCTTTTGCCGCCGCGGCATCCGTGGCATAGACAAAACCAGCCTCCACCTCGCCCCGCATCACATATTCGAGCGCCTGTTTGACCGAGATGCCCATGACGCATTTGGGCGCCAGCGTATCCCAGAGCCCCTGCTTTTCCAGGGCAGCCTTGGTATATCGGCCAACCGGCACCGACTCGGGATTGCCCATGGCGATTTTTTGCACCCGCCCTGATTTCAGATCACCAAGTCCGACAAGCGGAGGCATATTCACCGGGGCGATGAGCACCAGGGAATTTCCCGCGAAATTGATTCTGCTACCCGGCAGGACAAACCCACCCTTTTCCGCCTTGTCCATGCTCTCCTGGTCGGCCGAGGCAAAAACGTCCGCCGGTGCTCCCTGGGCAATCTGCTGCAACAACGATCCGGTGGCAGCGAAATTGAAACTGACCTTCACCCCTGGATTTTTCGCGGCAAACGATTTGCCGAGTTCCTTGAACGATTCGGTCAGGCTGGCGGCGGCGGAGACAAGAATCTCGGTTTCCGCGCTGGCAGGAGACGGCGACCAGAACATTGAAGGGAGCACAACGAACAGACAGAACAAGATTCTCAAAAACATGACGATACCCCTTCTTTAATGAAGAATAAAAAACCTGTGGACCGCGGTCACGAGCCTGGATCGATACTGCCTGCATCACACAGCGCCTCGCCCAGCTTCGCAGTCATTTCCTGCAAAACATCTTGAAACTGCGCGTGGTACTGCCAGAAAACAGCGATTGCTCTCTCGCCGGTCGGCGTAAGTCTGGCCCCGCCGCCGCTCTTGCCGCCCCGGGAGGTCTCCACCAGCTTGCATCCCGCCTGGCTATTCATGGAGGCAAGAAGATCCCAGGCATGCTTGTAGGACATCTCCATGGACTTGGCCGCCTGGGCAATGGAGCCTGACTCCTTGATCCGCTCCAGCAGCACCACCCGGCCATAGCCGAGAAAGGTGCCCTCCTTGCCTTCAAGCCAGAGCCTTCCCCGCCACTGCAGAGCAGCTTCCACCTTGTCTTGCCGTGTCTTGTTTTTCATTTCGATATATTTAGCAGAATATATCGGTTGCGCAAGCCTTTTTGCATAAAAAAGCCCGTCTGTCTCAGCCAGGGAGGGGGCGAGACAGACGGGCCAAACAGGGGAAAAGATGGGGAAACCCTGTTAGAACGCCATGCTCACGGAAACACCGCCATAGACAAAGCTGTCGTCATTGCCATTCTTGCTGCTGGCCTTCATGAGATCCTGGGCGTCATTGCTCAGGGCGAAGGTATAGCTGAGCTTCGGCGCGACGGTGATGTATTTGTTCACCGGCACGGTAAGGCCCACGGACAACACTCCGTCATGGAAATTGCTGTACTTGCTGCCATCGACATTTTTATAAGGTGAGGACTCACTCGCCTTGAGGTAGCTCACCTGGGCGCCGAGATCCAAAGTGATTTCATCTTTCACCGGGAAAGAGTGGGAAATCCCCAGGGTTGTATACCAGCCAGGATAAAAATCCGTGTCGCGGTACACGGTCAGGGTCGGCTTCAAGATGGTGTTCAGGGCAGCACTTGCAAAAAATTCCTGCGAGTCATGCGCCGAATCAAGGGAGTAGTAAATATAGCCCACGGAATAAGCCACGGGACCCATCTCCCAGCCATAGGACAAAGTCATGTCGGTTTCATTCCAGTTGTTTGTCTCATCCGCCGTTGTGGAGTACTGATTGGTGTCAAGGTTTCCCCAGAGGTTTGCGGAAAACCCCTTGTATCCCACAGTCATGGACGGCTGCACCACAACGCTGTCCTTGCTCAATTCAAAGCCACGCCAGATATACTGGCTGTACGCGCCAACGGTCAGGTTCGCCGTGGGCTTGTCTTCCTCGGCCTCGGCAGCGAAAGCCATGCCGGAAAGCATGGAAAAGCACACCCCTGTGGCGGCAACCCCGACCAACAACTTCCTCGCGACTTTACTCATCTTCTCTCTCCTTTTTTACCCATTATGAAAATTACCTTTAAAGGCACAAAGCCCGTCTTCTATGTACTTCTGTGTATCCAAATTTCATGCCAACGGCAGAAAAATTCATAACTGCATGGAATTAAAGAGATTACAGCCAGGCACCACATTGTTGCAGATTACATTTTTGAATTATTATACTCCGGCAAGATGACAAAAATGCAATCTACAGCTGTCCTCGCTCCACCACGCTACTCCTTGTCCTTAACGCTACAGGTCCGCACCGAGTCGATCTTTGTCCAATCATAGTAGGTATTGAAACTCTTGCCATCCTTGCCCTCTTCCGTAACCCGGACAAACTCCTCGCCAAGAAAAATCACCGCCTTCTCATACACCTTACCCTCGTTGATCTGCACCGACACGCCCTTACGCAGCTTGCGGGACATGGTTCCTTGCACCGGCATGGAAGAATACTCAAACACCTTTTCCCAGGTAGCCTTCATTGCGTCACCTCATTAATTTTTTGTTAAGAACACCCGCCGCCCGAGCCGACACAGCCGCCGGAGGCACAGGACTTCTTCCGTTTCTGCAGGGGCGCGACATTGGCGCCTTCGTAGATCGCCTTCACGCCGTCCACGATAAACCCGCCCATCTCCACCGGCTTTACCCCGGCCTTTTCAAGAATCCCGCGGGGCGTTTCGCCCACGTTGCTGACCAAGATCGCACGGCAATCGTTCAGAACTCGGGCCAGAGAGGTCCAACGCTGCAAGCCACCGCTTACCTTGGGCGCAGGCCGCTCTTCCACCCACAGATACTCGTCCCCCTTGCGCTCGTAAATCTGGAAGCGATTGGCCTCACCAAGATGCTGGTTGACCAAAACCCCCTCCATGGTGGCCACGGCCACATAGGGCCGGATCTCCGGGGGCAGGGCCGGGAGCTGGGCGCAGGCGGAAAGACAGCCGCGCATCTCCTCGGTACGGTCCTGATCCAGCAGACCCACCGCGTCGGCCCGACAACGGGTACAGTGGCGCATCTGCGGCAGGAACTTCTCCGCCTCGGTGCGCAGCACGCCAATTTCCTCCTTGGATGGCTCACGGATCGTGCCAAAGGGAGTGCCGACATTGGGGAACATGGCCATACAGTTGAGGAGATCCGCCCCCAACTCCTGCATGGTTTCCGCCACCTTGATAATATGGTGGTCATTTATCCCCGGAATCATAATGGAATTGATCTTCACCGTGATCCCGTGGGCCTTCAAGGATTTGACTGCCTCCAACTGCCGGGAAAGCAACAGCTCCGCCGCCTGACGGCCGTGATAGGCAACCTTGCCGTCGCGGACCCAGCTATAAATCTTGGACCCCACCTCCGGATCAACCGCATTGATAGTGATGGTCACATGGGAGACGTTCAATTCGGCCAATTCTGGGATATAGGGGCCGATGGCCAACCCGTTGCTGGCCAGACAGAGGATCATCTGCGGGTAATTTTTATTGATTAAGCGCATGGTTTCCATGGTCGCCTCACCATTCGCAAAGGGATCGCCAGGTCCGGCAATGCCGGCCACGGTGATGCGCGGCTCCTTTTCCAGAACCTTGCCCATGTACACCAGGGCCTGCTCGGGGGTTAGGATAGTACTGGTCACCCCGGGCCGCGACTCGTTGACGCAGTCGTACTTGCGGTCGCAATAATTGCATTTGATATTGCAGTTCGGCGCCACCGGCAGGTGGACGCGACCGGCCTGCCCTTTCATGGCCGGGTTGAAACAGGGGTGTTTGCTCAGGTCTTTGTGGATTTCGTGCATGACTCTCTCCCTTATTGATAGCTGTAAGCCTTCAGTTATCAGCTCAAGGCTGACCGCTGATAACTGCTTTATTTTTACATGTAGCTGTAGCCGACCTCGGAACCGTCCTGCTTGACCGCGATCATGGCATTGGCGATCAGATCGAAGAGCTGCTGCGCCCCGTGGTAGCCGATGTGCAGGAGCCGCTGGCCGCCGACCCGGTCGTGGATGGGAAAACCCACCCGGATGAGCGGAATGCCCAAACCCCGCGCCAGGGCATAGCCCTTGCTGTGGCCGAGGAAAAAATCCGGCTTCAGCTCCGCGGCCAATTCGCCTATCTCATGGAAATCCATGCCCTCATGTATCCGGGGCATTTCAACGGCAAATCCCTCCACCGCCTTTTCGATGGCCTTGATAAAGCAACCGCTGGTGCCGCCCGAGGCGCACACCACCGGTTGCACCCCGATCTCGGCAAGAAACGAGGTCAAGCCGATAACCAGATCCTCTTCGCCGTAGACCACGGCCCGTTTGCCGAACACATATTTATGACCGTCCACCAGGCTGTCCACCAAGCGGCCCCTTGCCATGGCGTACTTCTCCGGCATGGGGTTGTCTGAAAGATCGCTCAGCACCTCGAAGAACCGGTCCGTTTCCCTGATACCCACCGGCATGCCCAAACGGTGCAGGGGCACGTTGTAAGTCTTTTCAAGATGCTTGCCCCCGGAGAGCTGATCCGGCAGGGTATAGCCAAAATCCACCGTCGCCTTGGCCCCGCTCATCGCCTGAATATCCGTAATCTTTGTCCCGCCCGTGGGAATCAGGGGATAATCCCGCAAGGCCGGACCATCGAGGGTTTCTGAAAAATCAGGCAGCACGGTGGCGAGCAGGCCGCAATCCGCAACAATCTCCTTGAGGCTCCTGAGATCAGCAGCCGAGAGAAAGCCTGGCAGAATATTCACCGTGCCGTTCGGTTCTGCCGCCTCGGTCAACTGCTCGACCAAGGCCCTCACCGCCGCATGAAATCCCTCCATGTGGGTGCCAGAATAGCTCGGGGTGGAAACCTGCACCAACAACGGGCCGCCATCCTGCATAAACTCCTGGCGATACTCGAAGAGGAGCCTCTTCACATCGTCGCCGATGGTTTCGGTGAGGCAGGTGGTGGCTATGCCGATGAGTGCGGGGTGGTATTTCTCCGTCACGTTTTTCAGGCCCAGCTTCAGGTTCGCCCCGCCGCCGTAGACCGCGTTCTTCTCCCCCAGCGAGGAGGAGGCGATGTCGATGGGCTCGTTGAAATGGCTGATGATGTAGCGCCGCATATAGGTGGCGCACCCCTGGGAGCCGTGGAGAAAAGGCACCGCCCCTTCCACACCCCGAAAGGCGAGACTGGCGCCCAGCGGCTTGCACAGCTTGCAGGCATTGGTGGTGGAGACATACTGGGGGGGCATCTTAGTCATTGGGCACCTCCTGTACGGTTTCTGCTTTCCTTGGCACAAATCGCCACACCGGGCTCATCACCGAGCCGTATACTTCCTTGGCAAAGTTGAGCATGCCGATAAATCCGGCCAGCATCTCCTTGCGCTCGTGGTTATGGTCGCAAAAGGCAACGCCCAGCTTATAAGCAATGGGCCGTTCCTTGACCCCGCCCACAAAGATGTCCACATCCTTTTCCTGGAGAAAGGCAGAAAGCTCCAGAGGGTTGGAATCATCGACGATGATGGTGCCGGGATCGGTGATCGCGGCGAGCTCTTCGTAATCCTCCGGGGTCCCGGTCTGGGAGCCGACCATAACCACCTGCATGCCGATGGTGCGGAAGGCCTTGACCAAGGAAAATGCCTTGAAAGCGCCGCCCACATAGATGGCCGCCCGCTTACCAGCCAGGGCCTGCCGGTAACGCATGAGCTCCGGCATGATCAGCGAAAGCTCCTCCTTGACCAGTTCCCTGGTGCGGCGCATCATCTCTTCATCCTTGAAAAACTCGGCCACCGCATAGAGCGACTCGGCCATGTCTTCCACGCCGAAATAGGAAACCCGCAGCGAGGGAATGGAATAGTCCTTCTCCATCATCTTGGCCAGATCCATGGTGGAACCGGAGCACTGCACCACGTTAAGCGCCGCGCCGTGGGCCCGCTGGATATCTCCCACCCGGCCGTCGCCGGTGATGTTGGCCACCACCTCGACGCCCATCCGACTAAAATATTCGCGGATCAGCCAGATCTCTCCGGCCAGGTTGAAATCGCCCAGAATGTTGAGGCTGTATTTGGAGATGCCGCTGGTGTCGCCCATGCCCACCAACTGGCGCATGGCATTGCAGGCGGCCTTGTAGCCTTCCCGCTTGTTGCCCTTGAACCCCTCCGACTGCACGGGCAGGACCGGGATACCCTTTTCCTCGCTCACCCTGCGGCACACCGCCTGCATGTCATCGCCGATGATCCCGACGATGCAGGTGGAATAGACAAAAGCCGCCTTGGGGCTATGGCGGTCGATGAGTTCAACCAGAGCGTTGTAGAGTTTTTTTTCGCCGCCAAAGATGACGTCGATCTCCTGCATGTCCGTGGAAAAGCTCAACCGGTGCAGTTCCGGTCCGGAGGACAAGGCGCCCCGGATATCCCAGGTGTAGACCGCGCAACCGATGGGCCCATGCACCAAATGCAGGGCGTCGGCAATGGGATAAAGCACCACCCGCGAACCGCAGAAGACACAGGCCCGCTGGCTCACCGCCCCGGCCAGGCTGTCCTTATTGCAGTCCATGACAAAGGGGGCTTCCCCGGTGCGGTGTATCGAATCCTGTCGTTCCTGCAACGCTGCTTCCATGGCTTCCGTGCTCCTGTGTGATGATTTACAAAGGAGTAAGAGCAAGGGGTATGCCAAACAGGATAATTAATATTTTATTGTATGATTACTTGCCGTTAAGAATTTGCAGCTTCATGCGTTGAAGCGGAAGGGGGCCAGGACCAAGGAGGGTTGTGTAAGCTTTGCGACAAAAAAGAAGGGGCCGGACATTTTTGTCGGCCCTCTGGGGGAGGGTGCGGAACAACAAAGAATAACTGTATTTTTCGAGGCGCCCGGCTGTCTTCAACGCAAAAGACAGCCGGGCCACAGGGAAGTCGTTCAGGCCGTAACGTCCAGCAGGGAAGTCGAAGATTTTGATTCTTCCTTGCTGAGTTTTGTCAATTGCTCCAGCATGAGTTGTAACAAATCAATTTGTTTCTGGCTGGAACTCTTGGTACCTGAAGATTTCGTTTCTGAGTCATCGCTGGATATTGCCATGGCCATGTCTCCCGGGGGAGGTGGCGGGGCAAAGCCGCTTTTGTCCATAAACGACTTCAGCTCGTCGGTATTGAGTGAACCGTCGCTGTCGCTGTCGGCCGCAGCAAAGGTGTCATTGCTGACGGTAATGGACTGGCCGGTCATCTTCTGCATCTTCTCAGCCATGGCTGTCAGTTCATCCTTGGAAATACCACCGCTGCCATCCGAATCCACCTTCTTAAAAAAGTCCTGCGGCCCATGATGGCTGCCACCGTTGCCAATCGATGCCGTGTCCGAGGAGGCACCTTGATCGCCGGACCCAGACTGCAACTGCTCCAGCAGCTTTTGCAGGCCAGCAATCAGGGAAGAAAGGGCGTCCCCGCCGGAATTGGCGGCATAGGCCGCTGCTGCCTTATCCTTCGAAGGCGGTGCTGCCCCCATCTCTCCCGATCCTCCCATCTCACCTGGAGGGCCAAAGCCGTTGCTCTTCATGAGATTCATCATCTCATTTTCACTCAACGTACCACTGCCATCGGAGTCGTAATTTTTAAAAGAGGTGTCGTCCACCGCGAGGGTCTTTCCGGTCTTGCTGTTGATGTCCTCTGCCAACGTCTTCAACTCGGCCTGGGAGACCCCTCCGCTGCTGTCTAAGTCTACCTTCTTGAATAAATCTTGCGGCCCCTGCCGCTGTTGCATGGCTTGCATAGCCTGCATGGCGTAACTGCTGGAACTGCCGATACTGCTTACCATAATCTGTCCTCCTGCATGGAATTTGGTGATGCATACGAGATGCGCCTGATTTCCATATCGGTTGAAGGCCAGCACAACAATGTGGAAAGAATAAGGAAAGGAACCCGCACGAGCCAAATGCCCATGCACGAATGCCGCTGGTTATGATACAGATAAAACTGAAACCAACCTGTTACGGAGGAAAATTGGCATGAAGATCAGCATTACCCACAGGCTCTTCTTGGCGATCATTTTGGCGGCTGGCATGGCAGTGATCAGTTTGGTCCTTATCATGCAGTTGAGCATGAGGCAGGGATTCCTGCGCTACATCAACACCATGGAAAAAACGGGTGTTTCCCGGTTGGCCGCCTCACTACAGGAGGGCTATCGCCCTGAATATGGCTGGGAGTTCGTGCTGCACAATCCAGCCCTGTGGCATCGGCTGGTTATTGCCTCCATGCCTCTGGGTGGCCCACCTCCTCCACCGGGAGTCCCGGCTGACCCTTCGCCGAACCTCGAGATCGAAGGACCGCCATCCAGGCCACTCCAGCCACATCTGGCCCCCCATTTTGTTCATCGTCTTTTCCTTCTTGATGCGGACAAAAAGGTGCTGATTAGCCGGGTTGAAATCCCCGTTGGAAGTGAAGCAACACCCTTGCTCCATCAGGGCAAGATCGTTGGGTACGTGGGGATGATGCCCCGCGAGGAGATGTCCGAACCCCATCAGGCGCGTTTCATCAAGGAACAATCCCTAGCTTTCGCCATGGTGGCGGGTGTTGTCCTCCTGTTGGCCACCGGGCTCTCGCTGCTTCTCTCCAAACGGCTGGTCCGCCCGCTACGCGGCCTGGCTGCGGCGACACGCCAACTGGCCGCAGGGAAGTTCGCCACCAGGGTGGAAGTGGTCTCTGCCGACGAACTGGGACAGTTGGCCGACAATTTTAATACCTTGGCCATGACCTTGGAAAAGAACGAGCAGGCCCGTCAGCAATGGGTGGCGGACATCTCCCATGAGTTGCGCACACCGGTGGCGATCCTGCGAGGCGAGATCGAAGCCCTTCAGGACGGCATCCGCCAACCAGATTCCGACTCGCTCCGCTCCCTGCACGGGGAAGTACTCCGCCTCACCCGCCTGGTGGATGATCTATACCAGTTGACCATGTCCGATCTTGGGGCGCTTACCTACCAGAAGGAAAAACTGGATATCATCGGCCTGCTCAAGGAAACGGTCGCCAGCCATGACACTAAATTCTCCGACAAAGGGATCACGCTCACCAGCACTCTCCCTACAGAAAACACTGTGGAAATACTCGGGGATGCCGAACGATTGTATCAACTTTTCGCCAACCTGCTCGACAACTCGCTGAAGTACACCAACGCCGGAGGAGAACTACGCATAGGCACGACCTGCCATGAGCGCACCGTGACCATCGATTTTCGGGACTCCGCCCCCGGGGTTGCCGGTGCGGATATAGGCCGGCTGTTCGAGCGCCTCTACCGGGTGGAGGCATCCCGTAACCGCGCGACCGGCGGCGCTGGCCTCGGTCTGGCCATCTGCCAGAACATCGTCGAGGCCCACCAGGGAAAGATCTCGGCACAATCCTCCCCCTTGGGCGGTCTCTGGGTTCAAGTCGAGCTGCCGAGGACGAAATGCTAATGACGCAAATGATCCTGATCGTGGAGGATGAACCGAAACTGGCGGAGGTATTACGCGACTATCTGCGGCATGCGGGATTCAAGACCTTCTGGATCGTCAGCGGATCGGCGGCGGTTCCCTGGGTACGGGAGCACGCCCCTGCTCTGATCCTGCTGGACCTGATGCTGCCCGAACGTAACGGCCTGGAAATCTGCCGGGATATCCGCACCTTCTCGTCCGTGCCGATCATCATGATCACCGCCCGGATTGAGGAGATCGACCGACTCCAGGGCTTGGAGTCGGGGGCGGACGACTACATCTGCAAACCGTTCAGCCCCCGAGAGGTGGTAGCCAGGGTCAGGGCGGTGCTCAGGCGAACCGAGGTCGCCTCATCCTCAACCGTCGGCCTGACTCTGGATCAATCCCGCTACCAGGCCACACTGAACGGCTACGACCTGGATCTCACCGCTGTCGAGTTTAATTTACTGAAATTCCTTTCCTCAAAGACGGGACAGGTCTGCACCCGCCAGCAGTTGATGGACAGCATCTATCCCGACGAGCGGATTGTGGCCGACCGAACCATCGACAGTCATATCAAGAAACTGCGCAAAAAGATCGCCCTGTGCAGCGGCGACGCAGAGTTCATCCATTCTGTATATGGGGTGGGATACAAATTTGAGCTGCGAGACGGGGCGGTGGGGTTATCGGGAAGAGAGGCGGGGGGTTCTCTGAGCCCATTGGTTTAAAAGGGAAAGTTCCCCGAAGACTTTTTTTATCTTTGGGTTATGGACATTTTTGTCGGCCCCTGGGGGATTGGCAGCATGACGCTCAAGAAGGACGCGGCCAGTACATGATGATTATCACCCCCAGCAGGGCCACGATACCCCCAAGGATATCGAACCTGTCGGGCTCTATCCTATCAACTTGCCAACCCCAAAGGATTGAGAGAACAATAAAAACACCGCCATACGCTGCGTAGACACGACCGAAATGCGCTGGCTGAAAAGTGGGAATTATCGCATAGAGCATAAGCACGAATGCTCCGACAAGCGCGTACCACGCGGGTTTCCCTTCACGCAGCCATAGCCAGACAAGATATCCGCCGCCAATCTCACACAGCCCGGCAAGAACAAAATAAAAAATGGAGGTGATTATCTCTATGGTTCCCATTTGCATATATTCCTACGCAAGGGTTTCTTCTAAAACAGACAAACGCCAAAGAGCGAGCAAAGTCCTTCTTGGCCTCCACTCGCTCTTTGGCAAAACAGCAAGAGAGCCGCTGCCTCACACCCACCAGATCTGCCGCTTGGCCGGGTTGCCGTTTTTCTCAAAGACATCGCCTGACTCTTTGAGCACCACGTCAAGCTCCTCAACGGTGAAATGATAGCCGTCTTCCGCAGCCAGAACGACAAACTCCTCTCGGGTACCAGGGACATCATATTTGGCCCGCACATGTTTATCTCCGCCGCCGGCAACCAGCAATGCCTCTACGTCTTTTCTCGCCATGGTCTTTCTCCTTATAATACAATCAATTAATAACAGAGGTCATAATTCGCGACTGAACTTCCAAGGCAAGTTTGAGCATGCCGCCTATCTGCCCCATGGTCGGGGGGGTGATGGAATAGCTCTCTACATCGCAGATATCCTGAAATCCATCCCAAGCCTTAAGCGCTTCCCCAAGACCCGCCAGTTCGCCGGGCAGAAACTCATCAATGGCTTCCACCAAATCGTGCATGGTGTGGTTGTATGGCAGCTTGCCGTTTTTCATGAGCAAAGCCATGATCAGTTTTTCAATGGCCATGGCCACCAAATTATACAGAATCGCTGTGGTGAAGGCTTCTTTCCTCTGAGTATAGGCATTGTTGGCCGTGGCCAGGAACTGATTGCCCTCCTCAAGAAAATCTTGCCATCCCTTGATGGCTTCGCTTTTGACCTCGGGAAACCCTGCCAGGGTAACAACCGGTTTCTTCCCTGATTCTTTCATGGTTCTCCCTCCTTGCTTATAGTCGTCTGCGCTGGCAGATAAGCTCGGTGGGCTGCCACCCAAGCTTGCGGTAAAATCCCAGAGCCGTTGCATTATTCCGGTCGGCCAGAAGTTGAAGACGCCCGACCTTTCTGCCCACAGCCCATTGCTCCAGGGCCGTCATCAATTCTCGTCCTATCCCCCTCCCTTGCCATGGTTCGGCAATCACCACATCCTCCACCAACAGAGCAAAACCTCCCTCGGCCGTGGAGATGGTGAGTTGCCCGGAACACATACCAATGACCTGTCCCGCTGTCTCGGCAACCAGAATAACCGCTGTCTCGTGGGCCAAAAGCATTGCAAGCCCCTGGCGCTGCCGGGCTGCATCAAAATCAAAGTCCGCCTCGATGGAAAAAAGGATCTGGAGTAAATCCACCAGGGCAGCAAGATCAGCAGGCCTGCCGGGTCGTATCACGACTTGTGCCATGGCCCGACCTTCCGACCTAGCCACTGAACTCGATACGGATGGCATCCTCTCCCTCCGGGATCAAGGTGTAGTGCGTTCCGCGGGTAAATTGCATTGCCTGGTTGCACGCGACCTCCTGCAATCTCTCTATATCGCCGTGCACCGTGGCCTCGTCCGCCTCGCTGTTCACATGAATCTTGACCTCTTGGTCATTGTCGGTGAACTGGAGCAAAAAGGAATTATGCTCCATAAAAACCAGGTCATCGTAGGCATAGGAGATACCCATCCCTGCCGCCTCGACAATGGTTTTGACCATCCCCAGGGGGTTTAGGCTCATCTCGTATTCCTCCCTTCTGACAGTTTAAGCAAATCTTCTTTGTCTCCACCCCACCCAAGCCAGCTCATAAATCTTCGGATTTACTGAGGGTGTAGGTGTCCCGCCATCTGGCGCCGCAGGTTGCGCAAAACATGGAGACCTGCACCTGATCGGTTCCTGTTTTTTCCGGTGGCGCACTCGCCTTAATTGCCTTGGAACCGCATTTAGGACAGTGGCCGCCCTTGGACTCCAGGTATGACTTGAAGGTCATCTGTCTCCGCCCTATGCGGTGATGAGATAGTCGGCAGCAGGGGCGCCATTCTCTAAGCCGTCAAGGATCGCGTCGATCGCCTCTTCACTGTCCACACCCTTGAACCACCAGTTCTCCGGCTGGATCACCATGATGGGCCCGGAATCGCATTGTTTGAGACAGGTGGTGGCGCTGATCAGGCAGTCCAGCCCCCGGTCGAGCACCTCTTCTTCGATGTATTGCAGAAACCCTTCGGTCTGCTTGTGGCAAATGCCCTTCTTGTCGCCGGCAACCCGGAAACTCTGGCAAACGATGATCTGACGCGCTGGTATAGCCATGGGGATATCTCCTTATTGTGACGAATTCTCTCTTTTATTTTTTACACTTCACTTTTTTGCCACCGCCGAACAGCACATCCACCGTGCCTTCGACATTGTCCTCCAGTAAAAGCACCGTCAGACCGAGGCTAGATAAAATATCCCGCGGCTTTTGCCCCGCACTGGCGGCCATAAGCACAAAACAATCAGTTAAAATTTCCGCCACCTGCTGCCAGCGGTTGTCGCCACTGCCGGGCTCGGGAAGATCACGGGTCCCGAGCAGACAGGCGAGGCCGTCTTCCCTTGGACCATAGATCAGGGCCTTAATGGCCTGACCGAGATGAAGATCTATATCCATGCCGTTGGAGCTAAGCACAGCCACATTGGGCCTGGCCGTGGTCGGCTTGGGCACGCTTAAGGTTCCTCCATCGGCCGGGGGGATGCTCTCGCCCCGGGGCGACTCTTCCGGCAGGCAAACGACCGGGATGTGTTGACCCGCCTTCTTTGCCAGAGCCGCCATTGTCTCCACCGAAGGCTGAGGCAGTCTCTCTTCCGTTTTCAGCCATCCCTTCCCTGGCCCTGGCAGCAGACTTATGGAGTCAGCGCCAAGAGCGTAGGCCTGGCGGGCAATCTCCTCAATTTCGTCTTCATTGATCCCTCCATACACCGTGGTCTGGATGGAGACCGCAATACCTGCCGCTTTGCAGGCCGCGATTCCCTTGGCCTGCTCCTCGATCAGTATCTCTGCCCCTTCTGCCAGGGGGGTATTCCGTTTGCCCGGTCGAATCCAGGTATAGATTTTCTTGACTGTCTGCGGAGTAACCGCGTCCAGCAGCAGGGTGACCCTGGCAACTCCGTGTTCGGCCAACAGTGTGGCATGCTCGGCCAGGCCGAGACCCAGGGTGGTAATGCCCAGGGGCAAATCAGGATAGTGCTCCCGCAACATAGCCAGGATATCCCGGGTCATGGTCACGGTGGCCAGAGGGTCCCCCGGGCCATGGAGATCCAGGCCGGCGATATCGCTTCCCTGGGCCAGCAAATCGGCAATCCAGGTAAGCGCTCCCCGGAGGGGCACCGCCTGGGGCAGTTTGTCCTCCCCGCAGAAACGAATCCGGGCCGCAGCCTGAGGAGCCACCGGCAGAATAAGCCACTGGGGAATCTTGCCGCCGCACCCTTGCTTGGTCTTGGGAAAATGAACAATAGTCATCCCGGCCTCCGGTGTAAGGGTAGAGGCGCGACGGGGGAATCACTTCCCCCGCCACCGCCATTTCGTACTCATTTCATGATGGGGACAGATTTGAAATCTGTCCCCCAAGTTTCCCAACCTAAAGGACCAGCTCGAACTTTGATTCGGAATCGTCCCGGTCTTTACGATCGAGCAAAACTCCGAGGATTTTCTCCAGCAGCCTGAGGCCGCCCTTGTACCCTACGGTGGGGAAATACTGATGCCCCTGCCGATCCAGGATGGGAAACCCCCAGCGCACGTATGGAATGTCCTCGTCCCTGGCAATATACTTGCAGTAGGTGTTGCCGATGATCAGGTCCACCGGCTCGTTCTTGATCCACTGATGGAGCAGGAACATATCCCCCTGGGCCTTGACGTTGACCTCGCAGCCCATGTCCTTGGTGATTTCCTTGATCCTTTTTTCAAACTTCTTGCCAGGAGTACCGGTGACAATATGGATCGGCTTCATATCCATGGAGACCAAAAACTCGGTCATGGCAATGAGCTGATCCGGATCACCGACCAGGGCGACTTTTTTGCCGTAGAGATACTGGTGCATGTCCGAAATCATGTCCACCAACTGCCCGCGCTCATTGACAATCTCATCAGGGATGCTCACCCCGGCGATGGTCCGCAGGGCATCGATGAAACGGTCCGTGGCCAT
Source organism: Deltaproteobacteria bacterium (assembly GCA_026388695.1). GTDB lineage: Bacteria > Desulfobacterota > Desulfobulbia > Desulfobulbales > Desulfurivibrionaceae > Thiovibrio. Next base: position 51,885 of record JAPLJH010000092.1, read on the forward strand.
AAGGCCAAAGGGCATATCCAATACGCGGCAAGGAACCTTGTGCTTCTTATCGAGTTCACGAGCCGCGTCGGCCGAACACCATTCACCCAGGGCCAAAGTTCCCTTGGAGTCCCCGGTGCTTTGCAGCTCGGCCACAGTGGTGCCGCCATCCGGAAACATCTTGTACTCGCCGGAGAGCGGGCCGTTGAGCACGCCGGAGGTGTCCGGAAAAAGGATAGTTTTCACCCCGATCATCTGAGTGATCCGCTTGATCTCCTCCATGTCGGCAGGCTCCACCCAGCCGGGGATGATATTGACCTTGCCGTTCTTCTTCCCGGTCGGCTCAGCCATCCCGGCCATGGCTTTGACCATGTTGGAAAAACCGGTGACATGGGACCCCGCATAGCTCGGGGTGGAGGCACTGATCAAATACCTGCCCTCGGGAACCTTTCCTTCCGCAGCCGCCTTTTTCTTGATCTGGGGAAGATCGTCGCCGATGGTCTCGGAGAGGCAGGTGGTGTGGATCGCTATCACCACAGGGTTATAGACGGTGAAGATGTTATTAATGGCCTGCAGCATATTGGCCTGGCCGCCGAAAACCGAGGCACCCTCTGTAAAAGAGCTGGTGGAAGCGGAGACCGGTTCCTTGTAATGCCGGGTCAAGGCGGAGCGGTGATACGCGCAGCAGCCCTGGGAGCCATGGCTGTGCGGCAGGCATCCGTGGATGCCGAGAGCCGCATACATGGCGCCGATGGGCTGACAGGTCTTGGCCGGATTAATGGTCAAGGCCGTGCGCTCGGTAATTTCTGTGGGTGTATGTCGTAAGAGCATTGTCGTATCCTCTGTTTATTGGGACAGGTTTAAAGTCTGGCCCTTGCCTTTCATTACTCCCAATTATATGAAGCCGATAGCTGGGGGTTCTTCTGCCAGGGAGCCTTCATGAAGCTCCAGACCTTGGAGTTCACCAAGCGATCTATTTCCTTGTAGAAGTTTATCGCCCCCTGGAAACCGGCATAAGGGCCGCCGGAGTCATAGCTATGGAGCTGCTTCATGGGCACACCCAGTTTCTGGATGGAATATTTCTCCTTGATGCCCGCACAAAAAAGATCCGGCTTCATCAATTCGACGAGTTTTTCCGCCTCGTACTGGTTCAGGTCGTCGATAATCAGCGTGCCCTTGTCCATGTCCGCTGCCAGGCCGTCATACTGCTTGAACTTATAGCCTGCCTTTTCGAGGGCCTTCATCTCCTTCTCGCTTTTGCGCGGCTTAAAGCGGGTTTCGTCCGCTTCAACCTCAAGCTCTTCAATGTTACGACTGTCTGCATCCAGCTTGATGTTGGGCAACACCTGGCGGCCCTCGTAATCATCCTCATGCCCGAACTCATAGCCGGCTGAGATGGTTTTCATCTTGAGCTCGTCAAAGAGTTCCTTGTAATGATGGGCCCGGGATCCGCCGACAAACATCATGACGGTCTTATTTTCGGTCCGGGGGGTAATCTCGGCCAAAGCCGCCTCCACCTCGGGCATTTCCTCGGCGATAACCTTTTCCACCGTATCGATGAGCGCCTTTTCGCCGAAATACTCGGCGATCTTGCGCAGGCTCTTGGCCGTGGCCTTGGCGCCGATAAAGTTTACCTTGACCCAGGGAATGCCGTATTTGGTCTCCATCATGTCCGCCACATAGTTGATGGAGCGGTGGCACATAACCGCATTGAGATCCGCGGTATGGGAGGAGGCAAACTGGTCATAGGTCGAGTTGCCGGAGAAGGTCGAGATGCAGGTGATCCCGCATTTCTTGAAGATCCGGTCGATCTCAAAGCCGTCGCCGCCGATGTTGTACTCGCCCAAAAGATTGATCTTATACTTGCCCGGCTTTACCTCGTCGTTGAGGCCCACCAGATGCCTAAACACCTGGTTGTTGGCAATGTGATGGCCCGCGGACTGGCTCACTCCCTTGTACCCTTCGCAGGAGAAGGCGTAGACGTTGCAATCGCCGAATTTCTCCTTCATGTTCTTTGACACGGTGTGGATATCGTCGCCGATGAGCCCCACCGGACAGGTGGCGAACACGGCGATGGATTTGGGATGAAAGAGGTCATAGGCCTCCTGGATCGCCTGGGCCAGCTTCTTCTCGCCGCCGAAGATGATGTCCTGCTCCTGCATGTCCGTGGAAAAGCAGTAGTTCATGTAATTTTCCCCGTCCGGACCGGCATCGGTCTGGTTTCTCCGGGTCAGCCAGGCATAAAAACTACAGCCGATTGGCCCATGCACCAGGTTGACGATATCGCGGGTCGGCCCCATGATAACGCCCTTGCAGCCGGCATAGGTGCAGCCGCGCATGGTGATGATTCCGGGAATGGTGCGCACATTTGCGGTGAGCTCCGGGGTCTCGTTCTGCAGGGCCTCGTTGATCATAATCTGCTTGGCGCGTTTACGGCCTACCTTGGGCGGATACTTCTCAAGGAGTGCCGACTTGACCTCGGCAGGGGCCCACTGCACCAGCTTTTTCTTTGTTGCTGTTGCCATTGTATTTCTCCTTATGAGATGGATTTAACGCCCGTCTCGCCTGTCCTGACCCGGACCGCATCGGTAAGAGGCAGAATAAAAACCTTGCCATCGCCGGGCATTCCGGTCTGATTCGTATTAATAATTGTCTCCACCACGCAGCCCACCATGGAGTCTTCCACCACTGCGGTGATCATCCGTTTCGGGTAGAGCTTGCCTTTTTCACCCAACAACGCGGCGGCTTCTTCATACCCCTGGATTGTGCCTTCAAGGACGGCCGGGCTGACAAATCCCACCCCGCGGCCTTGGGCCTCATGGGCAAAGAAGGCGTCCACGCCGCAGTCGGTGAGGGCCTGTTTGGTCTGATTCATCATGTTTATGCGCACGATGGCGATGACCTCTTTCATGGCGTTACCCCTTCCTTGACATAGTCGGTCTCCTTGACGCCGGAGCTGATGGTGTAGGACTCCTCCACCTCGGAAACAAAAATCTTGCCATCGCCAAATGCCCCCTTGCCGGCGGAGCGTGCTGTATTCATCACGGTCTCGATGAAAAACTCCTTGTCCGAGGGGTTGATAACACTCATCAACATAACCTTGGGCAACTCGTCGTAAGTAACCTCGCCGATCTTGATGCCGCGTTGTTTACCGCGGCCTGCGACGGAATACTTTGTTACGGCCGGGTAGCCTGCCTCCATGAGGGCGGCAAGGACCTTGTCTGCTTTTTCCGGCCGGACAATTGCTCTGATCATAGTCAACATGGTTGTTTCTCCATTATTTTTTTAGGTGTGCTGCTGCTGTTGGTTGGTCCCTTGCTGACAGCGGCAAGCGCAAAGCTGTCAGCTGCCTCCTAGTTCATCAACCCGTAGTCCATCAGAAGCTTCTCAAGCTCCTCAATCTCCAAAGGGGTGGGAATAACAAATTTCTTGTTTTCATCGATGGCCTTGGCAAGACCACGGTAAGCGTCTGCCTGCTTGACCTTGGGGTCCCATTCGAGAACGGTCTTGCGGTTGATCTCGGCGCGCTGTACGTCGTTGTCACGGGGCACGAAGTAGATCATATGGGTGCCGAGCTTTTTGGCAAATTCCCCGATCATTTCCTCCTCATTGTCAACAGCGCGCGAGTTACAGATGAGCCCGCCCAAGCGCACAGAGCCGCTCTGGGCAAATTTCATGATACCCTTGCTGATGTTGTTGGCTGCGTACATGGCCATCATCTCCCCGGAAACAACGATGTAGATTTCCTCCGCCTTGCCGTCACGGATCGGCATCGCAAATCCACCGCACACTACGTCGCCGAGAACGTCGTAAAAGGCATAATCCAGACCTTCACTCTCTTCATAGGCGCCAAGGGATTCCAGCATATTGATGGAAGTGATGATACCGCGACCTGCACAACCAACGCCGGGCTCAGGTCCGCCTGACTCAACACACCAGGTGCCGCCGTAGCCGGCCTTGCGGATATCGTCGAGCTCAACATCCTCACCCTCCTCGCGCAGGGTATCAAGTACTGATTTCTGGGCCAGACCGCCGAGCAGGAGCCGGGTCGAGTCCGCCTTGGGATCGCAGCCCACGACCATGACCTTTCTGCCCAATTCCACGAGGCCTGCCACGGTGTTCTGGGTGGTTGTTGATTTGCCTATGCCGCCTTTTCCGTAAATTGCCACCTTGCGCATCTTATGTTCCTCCTTGCTCTGTATTAGATATGGGGTTTCAAATTCCATTGGCATGCGTTGCCGTCACATGCCTTTATCGCAAGGGGTGTGCCAAAGCAGAATCAAACTTCGCAATTTTCGTATAACCATTTAATATTACTTTCTTTATTAAGTACCCCTGGCACAGGGGTCGCCAGTGCTCCCGTTCCCTTTTGTAAGTTTGCCTACAAAAGGGAAGAGCGGAGAGGAGGGAGGTTTTCTACAAAAATGTCACAATGTTGAAACTGGCGCGCGGGAAGGCGTAGCCTCCATTGGGAGAGGACAAAAAAATTTTCTTTGTAATTTCATGTAATTAAAAATGAGTCCCGTTCGATATGTTACATTTTTGAAGTATTGGAACATTTATTGCTACTCCAATACCACAGAAGCTTTCCCCTAAAATTTCACCTTCAACGGATCACGACCAGAGGCGGGCACAGCGCATGACCAAACCGGACTACCCCACCGAACGCCTTGAGTTACAGGCCCTCTATCAGATAAGCCAGCTCATCGGCTCTGCTCTAGACATCAAAAAAACCCTGTCCGAGGTATTGCAAATCCTGCATGAGACCCTCCGCATGGAGCGGGCAACCCTTGTCCTCCAGGAAGAAGGCGGCGAACATCTTTCCATTGCCGCCTCATACGGCCTCAGCAAAGCGGAGGAAAAACGCGGCATCTACCGGCCAAACGAGGGGATAATTGGGCGCATCTTCCAGAGTGGCTTTCCTTTCGTGGTGCCGGATATCCACAGCGAACCGCTTTTTTTGAACCGGACCGGCGCTCGCGCCAATCTCCCCAAAGGAGAAATTTCCTTTATCGGTGTGCCGGTCATGCTGCCGGAGGGACCGGTGGGCGTTCTTTCCGTGGACAGACTCTTCGGCCAGGAAATCTCCTCTGAGGAAGACATCCGTTTTCTCACCGTGGTCGCCATGCTCATCGCCCAGTTTCTGCGGTTGCACAAGGCCGTGTCTCATAAACAGCAGGTACTGGTGGAAGAAAATCTGCTGCTCAAGAAAGAGCTGCGCAGCCGCTACAACCAGCACAACATCATCGGCCAGTGCAAGCGGATCCAGGACGTGTACAACTACATCGACAAGGTTGCCCCAAGCCGGGCCACCGCGCTGCTCCTGGGCGAATCCGGCACCGGCAAGGAGCTGGTCGCCCGGGCCATCCACCAGGCCAGCCCGCGCGCAGACAAACCTTTCATAAAGATCAACTGCGCCGCCCTGCCTGAGAATCTTCTGGAAAGCGAACTGCTCGGCCACGAAAAGGGAGCCTTTACCGGCGCGGCCAATCTCAAAAAAGGGCGATTTGAGCTTGCCGATGGCGGCACCATTTTTCTCGACGAGGTGGGGGAACTGCCCCTGGCCCTGCAGGCCAAGCTGCTCCGAGTACTACAGGAACAGACGTTCGAGCGGCTGGGCGGCACCCAGACCATCACCGTCAATGTCCGGGTCATTGCCGCCACCAACCGCAGCCTGGAAGAGTGCGTTGAGCAGGGAAGTTTTCGCGCGGATCTCTATTACCGCCTCAACGTTGTTCCTGTTGTCCTGCCTCCACTCAGGGAGCGGCGGGAAGACATTCCCCTGCTCCTCGATCATTTTTTGCAGGAGAGCAACCGTATGAACACCCGAGAAGTGCACCTCTCAAGCCCCGTTGTCCAGCTCCTCTGTGGTTACAGCTGGCCGGGCAATGTCCGCGAACTGCAGAACCTCATCGAGCGACTGGTGATCATGGCGGACCGCGACACCATTGTTTCCCGAGAGCTGCCAAGCTACATCACCGCAGAACCGGAAATAGCGGACTCAACCGCGCCTTTCTGCCGCATTGCCGCACCGACTGCCGGACAACCAAAGATGACAAGCGAAACTCTGCCCGAAACAGACAAGCATAAATCTTTAAAGGATATGGAAAAGGAAGAGGTAGTTGCTGCCCTGCGGCGACACGGATGGGTTCAGGCCCGGGCCGCCCGGGAGTTAGGGCTCACCCAGCGTCAGATGGGCTACCGCATCAAAAAATACGATATCGCCATGCCTGATTTTTCCCATTGAACAAAAAAGCCAGATTTCCTCTGACAAAAGGAAATCTGGCTTCATTTCTTTTGCAACCCCATCCCCGGAACACAATCAGGAAATAAGACTCAGATAGTCGCTGAAAAATTGATGGAAATCTTTGGAGATCTGCGTCCGTAAGCGCCTTGCTTCGGCCAGCAGATCGGCAGGCCTCACCACCAGAGACCGAAACGAAGCGAGCCACTGCCAGTCTTGTTCCAGCCAAAGACTGATATCCTCGGAAACCGCGACATGGTTGTCAAACTGCAACCCAAGGATATGCGGCCGCTGCTCAAGGGAGAAGGCCTCCACCTGGCATTGTTCCGAGGTGGCAAGCAGGGAAAAATGTTTGGGCAGCGGCTCCAGCACCGTCTGGCTGTGCCACTTGAACATGGGGATGGCCTTGCCGAGATTTCTGAACGCCGGATGCTCACGACCGTCATGGGTGAGATGTCCTTGGACAAAGCCGATGCTTGGCTTGAAGTTCGACCCTACCTGAGCGCCGAGCACGGAGGCAAGCAGTTGATGCCCGAGACAAAAGCCCAGAATCGGCTTGTCTGCGGTAATAGCCCTTTTGATAAAACGTTTCTCCTCCACGAGAAACGGGTATTTCTCCTCCTGATTGACGTTGGGAGCCCCCCCCAGAAGGATGATCGCCCCATAGTCGTTGAAGTCGGGAATCCAGTCCTGCCAGACCTTGACGATATCACAATCGACCCGGTGTTTATCGAACGCCTCAAGAAGCAGCCGCCCAGGCCCAGCCCAGGGGGTATGTTGCAGGATCAGGAATTTCATCTGTCATTTTTTACCAATTGCGGGGGAACAGGCGGCGGATTCGCGGAAATCCCGAATCCGCCGCCTGTTATCACTTTCTTGTCAGGCAGGAATCAGATGGCATCCCTGCCGGTTTCGCCCGTCCTGATGCGGCAGACCGAATCCACCGGCAGGACGAAGATCTTGCCGTCGCCGATCTTGCCTGTCTTGACGCTGGTTATGATGGCATTGACCACCGTGTCGACCATTTCCGCGGCAACAACGATCTCAACCTTTACCTTGGGGATAAAATCCACCACATACTCGGCGCCACGGTAGACCTCCGTGTGCCCTTTTTGGCGCCCGAAACCTTTCACTTCGGAAGCGGTCATCCCTTGGACACCGATGGCATGCATAGCCTCCTTGAGATCTTCCAGCATGAACGGCTTGATGATTGCTTCTATCTTTTTCATGATGCCTCCAGCCTTAGCGATGGGTTTTATTGAGATTAAATTCGGGATACGCATTCACCCCGACTTCGCTCTGATCGAGTCCTTCCAGTTCCATTTCCGGAGAAACCCTGAGCGGCACGATCTTGTCCAACACCCGGAAAAAGACATACATGACCAGAAAGACAAAAACGATATTGGTAACGGTGCCGATAACCTGAGCCATAAACTGCCCGGAGTCGCCATAAAACAAGCCCTTGACCGTACCCTTCACTCCATTGAGCCCGTCACCGTATGTTCCGTCCGCAAACAGCCCCAAGGCTAAAACACCCCAAGCACCATTGACGCCATGGACGGAGATCGCGCCGACCGGATCGTCAACCTTCAAAACCCGCTCGACAAAAAAGACACTAACACACAAGAGAATGCCGCCGATCGCCCCGATGAGAGCCGCTGCCCCAGAATCCACAAAAGCGCAGGGTGCGGTGATGGCCACCAAGCCGGCAAGGAATCCATTAGCAATCATTGAGATATCGGGTTTGCCATACACAATCCACATATAGGCCATGGCTGCGAAGGCGCCAGCTGCCGACGCGATCATGGTGTTGACAGCAACAACCGCCAGCCTAAAATCTCCGCCTGCAAGGGTGGAACCTGCGTTGAAACCAAACCAGCCAAAGGCAAGGATGAAACACCCTACTATCGCCATGGGGATGTGATGTCCGGGGATGGCGTTGGGCGTGCCATCGGCCTTATACTTACCCAACCGCGGGCCCAAAACAATGGCCCCGGCAAGAGCCGCAACACCACCGGTCATATGCACCACCGAAGAGCCAGCAAAGTCAACATGCCCATGTCCCAAGGCAAAATTATTACCGAGCTGCGAGAGCCAGCCGCCGCCCCATACCCAGTTGGCATACAACGGATACACCAAGGCGGTTATGAAAAAGCCATAGATCACGAAAGATTTAAAGGTCCAGCGTTCAGCCATGGAACCGGTGGGAATGGTTGCCGTGGTATCCATGAACACCATCTGAAACAGGAAGATCGCATAGACAGCAACATCATAGGTCCCGGAAAGGAAAAATCCTTTGGTCCCAAACAAACCGAAATCCTTACCGAAAAGGTTGATTACGAACTCACCGTTGAGCACTCCGGCCCCACCAAGAGAAGCCACCCCACCAACGCCTCCCATCTGAATAGCAAAGCCGCACACCCAATAGCCAAGGATGCCGATGGCGTAAATCATAAAATTCATCGCCATGGTGTGACCCGCATTCTTTGCCCGGGTGAATCCGCCCTCGGCCATGGCAAATCCGGCCTGCATAAACATGACCAAAAATCCACAGACCAGCACCCAAACCATATTGATCGCTATCCGGTTGTGCCCGACAACGTCCGCCAATTTTGCGGCAAGTGGCTCACTCTGCCCCATGGTCGCCATCTCATCAGCGGTTGGCGCAGCAGCAGTAGCACCGACCACGTCTGCCGCTCCCCCGGTTGATGTTCCGGCAGGATCGGCAACAGGCACCGGGACCGGGGCAACCTGACTTACCATCGGCCCTGCAGGGACTGACCCGCCGACGCCTTCTTCCGCAAGCACCAGCGCTAGAGAACCGCACAGGCAGCCCATGACAATTAAAAATGTCAGTAGTATTTTCTTCATCTCGCTCTCCTTTCCATGATTGATCTCCTCTGTAGATTTTTGGATAATGAGTACAGCACTTTTTTTTGCTTCACGCCTTTTCCAGAACAACCTGCCCATTCTGCTTCACAGACGCTCACCTCCGTCCGGCAAGCGGTTATCTGGCACAAAAGCAACAAGCGTGCCGTGCTTCCATTTGATGTTTATTTTCCTCTTATCTCATTGTCTCAGTGGGACATTTTAGTTTTGTTGCACCCCAAAAACCAAATAATCCTCTCCCATTATTACATTTATGAAGTAAATAAATTCCTCGGTGACGTTAAAATTTACATAAATGTGATAATGGAGAGAGGGGGTGGGTGCTTGGCTTTCCGGATAAAACCAAAGAGGGGATTGCAGGGCCATTTTTTCGACAAAATCTCTTCGCGAGAAGATTTTTCACATATAATTTTGATGCCGCCTGCTACTTGGTCCATCCCCCGCAATAAACCGTGAATACCTGATCATTTCGGGAAGAGACCAAAAAAACCTTGACGCGGCACAGCGGATAAGTCAAATATGCATTTAACTTATTTAATTGAAACCCATTCGCCCTCTCTATATAAAAGAATCCCGCCCATGAAAAAACGTATCCTTCTCTCCCTCCTTGGCTTGCTGCTGGTGATCGGCCTCCTTGCCGGCATCAAAGGTTTGCAGATTTTCAAGATGATGGGCAAAAAAGACAGCTTTACCCCCCCGCCCGAAACGGTAACCACGGCCCAGGCCCACCCGGATTCCTGGGAGACCAGTCTGCCTGCCGTGGGCTCTCTGGAAGCGGTGCAGGGAGTAACCATCGCCGCAGAATTACCAGGTAAGGTGGTACACATTGCCTTTACCCCAGGCACTCAGGTACAGGCGGGCAGTATTCTGCTCCAACAGGACACCTCCTCGGAAGAAGCGCAACTCCAGGCGGCAGAAGCACAAGCCGCGCTCGCCAAGGTCAATTTCGAGCGGCTCCGCCAACTCATCGAGGCAAACGCCGTTTCCCAGGCAGCTCTTGATGACGGCGAGGCGAAACACAAACAAGCAGTGGCCCAGACCCACGAGATCCGGGCAGCCATAGCGAAAAAAACCATTCGCGCCCCATTCTCCGGTCGTCTCGGCATCCGCTTGGTCAATTTGGGCCAGATTCTCAAAGAGGGGGAGTCCATAGTTTCCCTCCAGGCCATGGACCCAATTTTTGTTAATTTCATGCTGCCCCAGCAGGAGCTGGCCAAAATCAAGCCGGGATTTCCGGTGCGGATAACCTCCGACGCCCTGCCCGACCAAACCGTAACCGGCAAGATCACCGCAATCAACCCGCAGGCTGACAACGCCACCCGCAACGTCCGGGTACAGGCCACTGCGACGAACAAAGAAGAACGGTTGCACCCCGGCATGTTCGCCACGGTCTCCGTGATGCTACCCGCCAAAAATCAGGTGCTGACCATCCCCGCCACCGCCGTACTGCCAGCCCCCTACGGCGACTCGGTTTTTGTGGTTGAAGAGAAGAAAAACGAAAAAACCGGTAAGCCCGGCCTGGTGGTGCGCCAGCAGTTTATCCGCCTCGGAGAAAAGCGCGGCGACTTTGTCGCCATTGCCTCAGGTCTTGATGCGGGGGCCACCGTGGTCAGCTCCGGGGTGTTCAAACTGCGCAACGGTCAAGGCGTCGTGATAGACAACGTTCTAAACCCAAAGTTCAACCTCAATCCCAAGCCCAACAACAGCTGATCCGCTGAGTCAAGACCCATGAAATTCACCGACATTTTCATCCGCCGTCCCGTGCTTGCCATGGTGATCAGTCTGCTCATCATCATTGCCGGGTTGCAGGCGTTGCGCAGCCTCAATGTCCGCCAGTTCCCCAAGAGCGAAAACGCGTCGGTCACCGTGACCACCGTCTATGTCGGGGCCAATGCCGAACTGGTGCGGGGCTTCATCACTACCCCGCTGGAACGGGCCATTGCGGCAGCCGACGGTATTGATTATATCCAATCCCAGAGCGCTCAAGGCGTCTCCACCATCACCGTCCGCCTCAAACTCAACTATGATGCAATCAAAGCCCTGTCGGAGATCAGCTCCAAGGTGGACCAGGTCCGCCGAGACCTGCCGCCCGAAGCCGAGGTACCGATAATCAACGTTGAGTCGGCGGACAACCAGTTTGCTGCGGCCTATCTCAGTTTCACCTCCGATATCCTGACCCAGAACGAAATTACCGATTACCTGACCCGGGTGGTGCAGCCCCGTCTTTCCGCCATCCAAGGCGTGCAGCGAGCCGACATCCGCGGAGGCCGCACCTTTGCCATGCGCGTCTGGCTCAAACCAGAACGCATGGCCGCCTACAACGTCAGCCCGGCCCAGGTCCGCAAGGCCTTGGCCGCCAACAACTATCTCGCCGCCCTGGGTCAGACCAAGGGTTCACTCATCCAAGTCAACCTCACCGCCAATACCGATCTGCGTTCGGTGGAGGAGTTCAAGCGCTTGGTAATCCGAGAAGAGAACGGGGCCACCATCCGGTTGGCCGATGTGGGCGAGGTGGTTTTAGGGGCCGAGGATTACGACAGCGAGGTGCGTTTCTCCGGCCAGACCGCCACCTTCATGGGGATCTGGCCCCTGCCCAACGCCAACTCCCTGGACATGATCAAGCTGGTCCGCACGGAAATGACGGCCATCCAAAAGGATCTGCCCACCGGCCTCAAGGGGCGCATCGCCTACGACGCCACAGCCTACATCGACGATGCCATCCATGAAGTGACAAAAACCCTGGGCGACACCCTGCTCATCGTGATGGTGGTCATCTTCCTCTTCCTCGGCTCCTTCCGTTCGGTGCTGATCCCGGTGGTGGCCATCCCCCTGTCGCTTATCGGCGGCCTGTTCCTGATGCAGCTCTTCGGCTTTTCCATCAATCTGCTCACCCTGCTAGCCATCGTCCTTTCCGTAGGGTTGGTGGTGGATGACGCCATCGTGGTGGTGGAAAATGTCGAACGCCATTTGGGGGAAGGCAAGTCGCCCCTGGATGCTGCCCTACAGGGGGCCCGCGAGCTGGTGGGACCGATCATCGCCATGACCATCACCCTGGCTGCGGTCTATGCGCCCATCGGCTTCCAGGGCGGCCTCACCGGCTCGCTCTTTCGGGAATTCGCCTTCACCCTGGCCGGGGCAGTAACCATCTCCGGCGTGGTGGCCCTGACCCTGTCCCCGATGATGTCGGCCAAGCTGCTCAAACCTGGAATCGAAGAGCATGGTCTGGCAGGCAGGATCGCCCGCGACTTTACCCGGCTGCGCAACGCCTACGGTCGCCGACTGGACGCCACCCTGGCCGCCCGGCCCGCAGTCTACACGGTCTGGATCGTCATCAGCCTGCTCAGCATCCCCATGTTCATCATGTCGGCCAAGGAGTTGGCACCCAACGAGGATCAGGGCGTCATCTTCGGCGTCGTGGACGCGGCGGCCAACTCCACCCTGGACCAGACCAGCGGCTATGCCGCCGCAGCCAACAAGATTTTTCTCGATTTCCCGGAAACGGACTTCACCTTCCAACTCACCCAGCCCACCTCCGGCTTCAGCGGCATGGTCACCAAGCCTTGGGCCCAGCGCAAACGCTCCGTGTTCGAGATCATGCCCGAGGTGCAAAAGAAATTACAAGCGCTGCCCGGCATCCGTATCTTCCCGGTGTTGCGCCCCTCGCTCCCAGGCGGCGGCCAGTTTCCAGTGGAATTCGTTCTGGCCTCAACAGCGGAAACCCCGCAGATTCTGGAATTCGCCCAACAGCTCCAGCAGAAAGCCATGCAGAGCGGAATGTTTGCCTTTCCCCCAATTATCGACGTAAAAATAGACCAGCCCCAGTCGGAGTTTGTCATTGACCGCGAGAAGGTTGCAGATCTGGGCCTCAGCCTGGAACAGATCGGTGCAGACCTCGGGGCCATGGTGGGCGGCAACTTCGTCAACCGCTTCGACATTGCCGGGCGCAGCTACAAGGTCATCCCCCAGATTGCCCGGACCGACCGGCTCAATCCGGAGCAGCTGAGAAAAATTTACGTCACCGGGCCAAACGGCCAGTTGGTGCCGCTTTCCAGCGTGGCCACCATCAAGGATTCCACGGTGCCCCGTTCCCTGAACCGCTTCCAACAGCTGAACGCGGTCAAGATCAGCGGCGTTTCGATCCGCCCCCTGGATGAGGCCCTGCGCTATCTGGAAGACGAGGCGGCAAAGATTCTGCCCAAGGGCTATGTGCTTGACTACACCGGCGAGTCCCGCCAGCTGCGCAGCGAGGGCAACAAGTTCCTGCCCGCCTTCGGCCTGGCCGTGGTCCTGATCTTTTTGGTTCTGGCCGCCCAGTTCAACAGCTTCCGCGATCCCTTTGTCATTCTGGCCGGATCGGTGCCTCTGGCCATGTTCGGGGCACTGATCTTCACCTTTCTGAAGATCCCCGACCCCAACACCCCCTTCTGGACCCACGGCTGGACCACCACCCTCAACATCTATTCCCAGGTGGGGCTGGTGACTCTCGTCGGCCTGGTGGCGAAAAACGGCATCCTCATCGTCGAATTCGCCAACAAACTTCAGGAGCAGGGGCATACCAAACTGGCCGCCATCCGGGAGGCCTCCATGACCCGGTTGCGCCCCATCCTCATGACCAGCACCGCCACGGTGGCCGGGCATTTCCCCCTGACCCTGGTCACCGGGGCAGGCGCGGCGGCGCGAAACTCCATCGGCCTGGTGCTGGTGGGCGGCATGGCCGTGGGCACCCTGTTCACCCTCTTTGTGGTGCCTTCCATCTACATGTTGGTGGCCCGTGACCATGGACAGGACCGGCTGCCGGAGGCCAACTCAAACGAACCGGACACCGCCCGCACATGAGTACCTCAGATCTATGGGCAGCTCTCGGCTCCGTGCCGGAAGAAGAGATGGCCCATGTGGTCACCCGTCTGTTTGCGCTGTACGAGGCCCGGCTCCAGCAGAGCCCAGACGACCCGGAGGCCCTGCATTTTTTCAACAACCTCGACCTCGCCATTACCCAGACCTGCCAATGCAACAGCAACAGACGATAACCCACCGGAATCAAACAGCGTATGCCGTGCTCAGCGCAGCATTACTTTGTCTTGTCCTGGCTCGGCCAAGCGCGGCCCAGGACAACAAAATTGACGCGATGTGCATGGTGGAAGAACACAACACCCTGCGCGCCAGTGTGGGCGTCCCGGAATTGCACTGGTCCGACGCCCTTGCCCGACAGGCCGCATCCTGGGCCGCCGAGCTTAAAAAATCAGGCTGCGGTATGCAACACAGCCATGCTGCGAGGGTTGGGGAAAATCTCTACTGGGCCAGCCCCCTAAAAACAGGCAGCAGAAGCAAGGGCAACAGCGCTTGGAAATGGAGCCTGCCCCCGCAGCCTATCAAGGAACAAAACGTGATCGCCGCTTGGGCCACTGAAGAGCCGTGGTACTCCCAGGCCAGCAACACCTGCAACGCGCCGCCCGGAAAAACCTGCGGCCATTACACCCAAATGGTTTGGGCAGGCACCAGGGAAGTCGGCTGCGCCAAAGCCGTGTGCGGCGATAGCTCCCAGATCTGGGTCTGCAACTACGCGCCCGCCGGAAATGTGATAGGACAGCGCCCCTACTGACCGCACTCGCCCCATGCCGGGCAACCAGCAAACTTGCCCGCCTCTTCCTGAACCCCTCGACAGCAATCCCCAATCCCGCTATGATGTGACAGCTTCGTTAGCCAAGGAGGACATAAGCCATGGACCAACCGATGGATCAACAGCTCGCATCACTGCACACCATCGCCAACAGGGCCACCGCCTTTCTGGTGGATTACAGTTTTCAGGTGGTCGGGGCCATCATCATCCTCATTGGTGGTTTCCTGCTTGGCAACTGGGTGGCCGCCGCAGTGGCCAAGCTCTGTGAAAACCGGGGGGTTGATGTCACCCTGCGCCATTTCCTATCCTCCCTGGCCAAGATCGTGGTGATCGCCTTTGCAGTGCTCATTGCCTTGAGCAAGTTCGGGATCACCATCGCCCCGTTCATCGCGGCCATTGGCGCGGCAGCCTTCGGCGCCACCTATGCTCTCCAAGGTCCGCTCTCCAACTATGGGGCCGGGCTGGCCATCATCCTGGGCCGCACCTTTATCGTAGGGGATACGATCACCGTGGCCGGGGTCTTCGGCGTGGTGGAGGAGGTTACCCTGGCCCACACCACCCTGCTCACCGAAGATGGAGTAAAAGTCACCGTGCCCAACAAGCATATTGTCGGAGAGATCCTGCAAAATTCAGGAGAGTACCGCATTGTGGAAAGCTCGGTGGGCATCAGCTACGACGCCGACCCCACCAAGGCCATCGCCGTTATCACCCAAGCCCTCGCTGGGTTTCCCCAAATCAAAAAAAGCGGGCCTGCGCCGCAGATCGGCATCGATGAGTTCCGCGATTCTTCGGTGGCCATCGGCTACCGCTACTGGACGCCCACCCGACGCTACATCGAAACCATGCATGCCGTGAACCTGGCTGTGTATCAGGAGTTAGGCCGGGCCGGAGTCAGCATTCCATTCCCGCAACGGGTGGTAACGATAAACAAGGATCAGAACCTTTCATGAAAACGAACAAGCCATGGGACACCGCAACCCTGCTCAAGCTGGCGACCTATGCCTCCACCGCCACGGCGGTGGTGCTCATCGGGGTCAAATGCGTGGCCTGGTTCATGACCGGCTCCTTGAGTGTCATGGCCTCCCTGGTGGATTCGCTCATGGACGCGGCCGCCTCGCTGATCAATCTGTTTGCTGTGCGCTATTCGTTGAAATGCGCGGACGAGGATCACCAATTCGGGCACGGCAAGGCAGAAGCCCTGGCCGGACTCGGCCAAGCCTGCTTTATTGCCGGTTCGGCCATCTTTCTGCTCATGCAGGCCATCGAACGATTGCACCATCCGCAACCTCTGCAAGATCTCGGTGTCGGCATGTGGGTCATGGTCTTTGCCATTGCCGCCACCCTGATGCTTCTGGCCTTTCAAGGCTATGTCATCAAGCAGACCAATTCTTCCGCCATCCGCGCCGACTCCCTCCATTACAAAACCGATCTGCTCACCAACACGGCCACCATCTTCGCCCTGTTTTTTGTCACCTCGGGTTGGCCCCTGCTGGACCCGCTGGGGGCGCTGGCCATTGCCGGGTACATCCTTTACAGCGCCTGGCAAATCGGGCAGGAGGCCATACAGGTTCTCATGGACCGTGAACTTCCGGAAGAAACCCGCCAGCGCATCTGCGATATCGTCCTGGCCCATGCCACCGTGCTCGGCATTCACGACCTGCGCACCCGCCAGTCCGGGCAAACCATGCACATCCAGCTCCATCTGGACCTTGATCAGTCCCTGCCCCTTGCCGAGGCACACCGGGTGGCGGATGAGGTGGAGCACGCCATCATGACCATCTTCCCCCAGGCCGATGTCCTCATCCACCAGGACCCACGCAATCCGGCCCGCTACCGCCGCAATCCCAAAGAATGCCTTGAACTGCCCCAAAATCGCGAGAGTTGACCGCCCAACCCGCGCAGGGTACAAAAGAGAAATTCTCACACGCACCACCCAAAAGGTGATTATCTTGAAAAAAACTATACAAACCGCGCTTGCCTATGGCCTGGCCCTGGCTGCGATCTTCGGCTTCTGGTGTGCTATCGGTCAACCGCGCCCGATCCCGGAGGCGGAACTGGCTGCCCACCACACCCTGCAATGCGTGTCCTACGCGCCCTTCGGTGGCCGGGCTTGAGGCCTTGCCCGAGTATGCGGAAAAATACAGGATGCAAGTGCTCCTGGGCGCCTGGATTGGCGCAGACCCAAAGCTCAATCAGCAGGAGCTAGAAAAGGTGGTCGAACTTGCCAAACGCCATCCGGCAAGCGTCCGGGCGGTGGTGGTGGGCAACGAGGCCCTGCTCCGCAGGGAGATCACCGGCCCACAGCTCGCCGAATACATCCAGCAAGTCAAAGCCGCCCTGCCGGGTGTGCCGGTGACCTACGCCGATGTTTGGGAGTTCTGGCTCAAGCATCCGGAGGTGGCCCAGGCCACTGATTTCGTCATGATCCACATCCTGCCCTACTGGGAGGACAACCCGGTTGCCATCGACCAGGCCATGGCCCACATCAAAAAGATTCGGGAAGAGATCGGCACAAAGATTCCGGGCAAGGAGATCGTCATCGGCGAAACCGGCTGGCCCTCCCAAGGACGGATGCGGAAAGGGGCGCTGCCCAGCCTGGAGAATCAGGCCCGTTTCATCCGCGGCTTTGTTGCCCTGGCCGAGCAGGAACATTGGCAGTACAACCTGATCGAGGCCTTTGACCAGCCGTGGAAGCGCATCAAGGAAGGGGCGGTGGGCGGCTATTGGGGGTTGTACAGCCCGGAGCGCACCGACAAGCATATCCTTGCCGGACCGGTCTCCAATTTTTCCAACTGGCGCATGCTCTTTGCCCAATCCGCAGCCATTGCTCTGATGACTCTGCTCATTGCCCGTGGTCACAGCAACATGGGCGCGGCCCGCTGGCTGCAATTTTCCGCAGCCATGACCGGCGGTGCGATCCTTATTGTGCTGCAGGGGCATCAGTTTTCCATCATCTCCACCAACAACTATGAATACCTTTGGGCCATTATTGTCCTCTCGCTGAGCGCCAGCGTCTACCTACTGACCCTGAAGGCCATCGCTTCCGGCACCATGCCCAGACACCTCAGCCTGGATGGATCCATGGATTTCCTGCGGGGCAAGTCCCGCCTCAACGCAGAGGCGGTAAACGGCGTGCTGCGGCTGGGGGTAATCGCCTGCGCCCTGATCGCCGTCCTTGGCCTGGTCCTGGACGCCCGCTATCGGAGCTTCAACAACTTTGCCTTTGCCATCCCCGCTCTGGCCTATGCCTGGTTTTCCCGCAGACAAAACGACAGCCAAACCGCCACGGGCATGCTCGAACGGCTCAGCGCCCTGCTCCTCGCCGCTGGGGCAGTGGCGATTCTGATCAACGAAACCCCGCTGAACTGGCAGGCCGATATCTGGGTGGTGATCTGCCTGCTCCTGGCTTGGCCCCTCTGGCGGGAGAGCCGGACCATCTCGCTGCGCCCCCTGCTGCCCTTTGGCCTTCTGGTGCTTGGCGCCTTTGGCACCTTCGCGGCCCTACGCCACGGGGTCTTTATCTCGGAGAGACTGGTGGGGGTATGCGCGGATTCGCCGGACAAGACCATCTGCCTGGTCCGCTCTATGATCGGCAAGTTGATGTACAACCAGGTCTTTGCCTGGACGAGCATCACCCTTGCCGGGCTTGCCATTTGGCGTAATTCTGTGTGCATGTGCTCCCTGGCCCTGGTCGCCAGTCTGGCCGGGCTGGCATTTTATAATGTCAATCTGGCGGCCCTGGCCTTTGTCCTGGCCGGACTGACCCTGGTGCACCGGAAAAACACGCAAAAAATTTCCGCATGAGCGCCACTCAGAGCAAAGATATCCTGCAAGAAGGCCTGA
>JAPLJH010000044.1 GCA_026388695.1 Deltaproteobacteria bacterium
TGTCTATGAAATCTACGGCATTTACGACCTCCCTGCCGGCGAGGCCATCTCCAAGTACGGCAAGGCCTTTATCCGCTTGGGCTACCAGCATTATGACTACAACTACACCTACAGCGGCATGTGGCTCGGCACCCCGACCAAGATCGAAGATATCAAGAACGATCCGCTCTCTGCCCAGTTCTATCCCGCCATCGCCTCAATGGATCAGGTATACCTGACCTTTGAGGCGAATTTCTAAAAAAGAAACCGCTTGGGATAGCGGATAATCCCAAGCGGTTTCACTGGCTTTCAATCTCTTTAGCGAGAGCTCCCCGATCAGTAAAATCTTGAGCCATCCCACAATTGCTCCGGCTGATCGGTTTACTCTACCCGTTCCCCCAGGCTCCAACCCTGGGGGAACGGTTTTTTTGTCACACAAAAGGCCCCTACTCAGGCCAGAGCAGCAACCGCCTTTTCCACCGCTGCGGCGATCTGCCCAAGCCTCTCTTCGGAAACCTGCTTGACCGGCACCGGATACACGAGGAGCCGATCCATGATCGCCGCTGATTTCGGCAACGCCTGGGCATCGTACACCACCCGTTTTTTACCGCCCGGCTCCACAAAAGGCCAGCCTGACTTGGCAAGGGTGGAGCCAGCCAGCAGATGCTCCCACTTGGGGTAGTAATGCCAGGTGTTCTCGGCAAAACAGATGGCCCCGGCCCCGTTCTCAGCCAGGGCCTTTTTCACCGTCTGGGCCTTGGCTTTGTCCGGCAGGAAAAAAGCGAGGAAGGAGGCGTTGTCGCCCTTCTCGTCAAGGATGGTGCGGAAGGTCACGCCGGGCAGTTTGGCAACAATCGCCTTCATGGCCTTTTTGTTCTGCTGTTGGGCCGCAACAATGCCGTCGAGCTTGGCCAACTGGGCCAGACCGATGGCGCCCTGCAACTCCATCATCCGATAGTTGGAACCGATGAAGCTGCGGCCCTCACCGCCCCTGCCGCCGGGGTTGACCGCATGGTCGTGGCCGTGGTCGTGGTACTCGCTCATGTCCCGCCAAAGCTTTTCGTCGTTGGTGACGATCATCCCGCCCTCGCCGGTGGTCATGGTCTTAACCGGGTCAAAGGAGAACGTGCCGCAGGCTCCGAAGGAACCGAGGCGCCTGCCGTTCAGGCTGGCCCCGGCGGCCTGGGCTGTGTCTTCGAGAACCGGGATTCCGTGCTTGTCGGCAATGGCCTTGATCTCCTCAATCCGAGCCGCCGCACCCATCATGTGCACCGGGATAATCAGCTTGGTTTTGGCAGTGATCTTTTTTTCCAGATCAGCCGGGTCCAGGTTCAGGGTTTCGTCCACCTCGGCAAAAACCGGGATGGCCCCGATCTCAAGGATCGCCTCCCAGGTGGCAACAAAGGTAAAGCACTGGGTAATGACCTCGTCTCCGGGCCCGATGCCCAGCGCGGCCATGCCCACCTTGAGCGCTGCGGTGCCGGAGGTGACGGCCTGGCCGTGTTTCACCCCGCAATAGGCGGCAAACTTCTCCTCAAAGGTGCGGACTTTGTACACACCTTTGCGCTGCTCCGGGAACTCGTAACGGAACAGCACCCCGGTGTCCAACACCTCCAGAATCTCTTTTTTCTCTTCTTCACCAAATATCTCAAAACCGGGCATGATTCACTCCTCTATTTTCACAGCGGTTGCATTACATCTTCTTGCCTTAAACCTGTCCCTTCTCAGCCCCACCCTTCCATGGCCGTTTCATAGACCCGGATCACATCTTCCAGACTGGGCTTACGCGGATTATTTTCCACCGGCCGGGTCACGGTGAGGGCGATCTTGGCCATCTCGGGGATTTTCTTGGCCGGGATCTTCAACTCAGCAAGGCTTGCAGGGATGCCGAGATCCTGATTCATCCGGTAAACAAATTCCACCCCGGCCTCAGCAGCCTCGCGCTCGGGCAACCCATCAACCTTGGCGCCCATAACCTCGGCCAACATGGCAAACCTAGCGGGATTGCCGATGAGGTTGTAGGCCATTACATAGGGGAGCAACACCGCATTGGCCAGCCCGTGCGGGATGCCGAACATGCCGCCCAGCGGATAGGCCATGGCATGCACCAGACCGACTCCTGCCGTGGCCAGGGCCTTGCCTGCCAGCAGGCTGCCCAGGAGCATATTGGACCGGGCCTCGATATTGCCGCCGTGGGCATAGGCCTTGGTCAGATTGGAGCTGATCAAATCGATGGCCTCCAGGGCGTACATGTCGGAGATGGCGTGGGCCTGGGTGGAAACAAAGGCCTCCAGGGCATGGGTCAGGGCGTCCACCCCGGTGGTGGCGGTGATGTGCGGAGGCAGAGACACGGTAAGGGCCGGATCGAGGATGGCGGCCTCCGGGTACAGCGGATCGCCGTTCATCCCGCCCTTGGACTTGGTCTTTTCATTGATGAACACGGCGGTAAAGGTGACCTCGGCCCCGGTCCCGGCGCTGGTGGGGATCATGATCTTGGGCACCCCGGCCTTCTTTATTTTACCAAGGCCCAGATAATCCTCGGCCTTACCGCCGTTGGTAAGAAGAATACTGACCGCCTTGGCCACATCCATGGCCGAGCCGCCACCCGCGCCGACCACGCAGTCGCATTTGGCCTTTTTCGCCAGCTTGAGGCCGTTGTCGGCGAGCTTTAAGCCCGGCTCGGGATCAACCTTATCGTAGAGTTCATAGGCAATCTTTGCCTTGGCAAGGGGTGCGGTGATCCGCTCCACCAACCCGGCTTTGACAAGGCCCGGATCGACCACCAGAAAAACCTTGCTGCCGCCAAGCTCTTTTACCAGGGCGGGAAGGTCGTTGATCGCGTCCACTCCAAAACGAATCCGGGTGGGTTGAGTGACGGTAAAGGATTGGGAATGCATGGTGGGTCCCCTTTTTTGTTTATAAAACTTGCGGGCAATGATACTGTCCCAGGAATATGAACGCGTGCGTAACTATCCAACTTGGAGCCAAAAACCAAGGCTAGTCCAAGATATGTAACTGTGTAGCAGTGCTGCAGATGCGCGAAAGAGACCTACAAAGTGTGCTATTGCACACAAGCGGGCCGATGACAGGTAAGCGAACCTGTGAGACTCCGAAGCAGATGCGGTGCTGCTGTCCAGTTACGCGAAATACTACTGTAGCGAGAACTTGCATGGCAACTAAAAAATCAAGCAGCAGAGATACCGACCCGCAAGAAATTTACGTGAGCCGCTCTGAAAAGAAACGGCAGGCCAAGAACATCGAAGAGATCGCCAAAGAGCTGGTTGCTCTTTCCCCGGCCCTGATCAAAAAACTGCCCGCCGACGATCTGTTAAAAACAGAACTCCACAACTCCCGCGACCTCAAAGGCGGCGCGCTCAAACGGCAGACCAAATTCATCGCCGGCCTGCTGCGAGAAAGGGCGAAAGAAACCGACGAGCTTCTTGCCTTCCTGACAGAACGCAAAGGTTCCCACCTGAAACAGACCGGGGAGTTCCACGAGCTGGAACGGCTACGGGAAGACATTATCACCGAGGTAATCGAAGCGCGGGAGGAAGCCCAACGGGACCAGGAGCACCTCACGGAAAGCTGGCAATCTGAGACCATTGCCGTGGCCTGCCGCAGGTTCCCGGCCCTGGACCACAATGCCTTAAAAAAATCGGCCCTGCGCTATGCCGCCACCAGAAAGCCGGTGCATCGCAGGGAGATGTTCCGGCAACTGCACGCCGCCATGGAGCGTCAGCAGTTTAGCGAGAAAACCCCGCCCGCCAGCGACGAGGCATAAGAACGCCATGGAATACCGCACCGGCTCGATCAACCGGGTTTTCACCGTACGCTTTGACGAAGGGGATGACTTTCTCGATGGTCTGCGGCAGCTCATCATCAAAGAAAATATCCGCTGCGCCTGGTTCCATGTTTTGGGCGGCCTGCGCGAGGCCGGAGTGGTCACCGGCCCCAAGGAACCGGTCATGCCCCCGGAGCCGGTCTGGGCGCAAATAGACGGCGCCAGGGAAACCCTGGGCAGCGGCAGCATCTATTGGGATGAAACCGAGCCGCGCATCCACCTCCATGCCGCCTTGGGCCACCACGGCGACACCCTCACCGCCTGCGTACGCAAAGGCACCAAGGTCTATCTTATCCTTGAGGTTCTGATCCTCGAACTGGAAGGCATCGAAGCCACCCGCCCCTGGTTTGCCCAAGGAGGCTTCAATCGCCTCACCTTTGCCCCCTGACCTATCCCTGATTTTTCCATTTGACTTTTCCCCCGACTTTCCCGCATCATGGGAATAGTTCCCTGCAAAAAAATCACGCTGATGTTTGGCATAGTGCTCATCCGCAACACACAGCAAGGGAGGAAAAACCATGGCAACCAAAGAGAAAGCAAAAAAGGCACCCGCCGCCAAAAAATCACGGAAAACCGCGCCATCATCCATCGAATTCACGGTGATGGCGCCCGAGGCCAAGGAGGTTTTTCTGGTGGGAGATTTCAACGGTTGGCAGGCGGAAGGTTTCCAGATGCGCAAGTTCAAGGACGGCGTCTGCCGAAAAAAAGTACAGCTCAAACCCGGACGCTACGAATACCTTTTTCTCGTTGACGGTGATTGGTGGACAGACCCCCAAAACGACGCCTGTTGCCCCAATCCCTTTGGCATGGAAAACTCGATCATCCAGATCAACAGCTAAAACACCGTTTACAAAAAAAAGGCCCGTGCACACAAAGCGCGCACGGGCCTTTACTATTCTAACACAATCGCTTCGGCTCAGGCGACGGGCGTCACCTTGATCAACTCATCGCCGGGCTGCACGGCGTCACCCACCTTGGCGACAATCTTGCCAACCACCCCGTCCACCTCGCTGTTCACCGGGGTTTGCATCTTCATGGCCTCAAGGACCACCAGCTTCTCCCCGGCCTTTACTTCCTGGCCTTCCTGAACGGAAATCTCACAGATATTGGCAGTAAAAGGCGCCCGGACATCGCCGGCCTTGGCCAGGTCTTCGATCTCCTTCTTGCTCAGCTTGGCTGCCTTTGCCTCGCCAGCCTGGGCCACGGCGTTTTCAAAAACAAAATGCCGCTGGTGATGATCGATATTAAGATAGACGTTGGTTTCTGATCCGTCCTCATTCTCCTGCATGGGGCCCATCTCGACGATGTGCTCCTTACCGGTATGGTCTTTATAGGCAATGGTTTCTCCCAGCTTGAAGCCGCCCCGCCGGAAAAGAATGCTCGGCGGCAACACATAGACCTTGCCGAACTTCTCCTCAAAGCGGAAGAAATTCACCGCATCATTGGGATGCTGGAGATAGGTAACCAATTGCTGTTCGGTGGGTATGGAACCAAGCTTATCGGCCAAGGCCTTGCGCTCTTTCTCCAGATCAATATCCTCAATGGCCTCCATGCCGCCATCCCGCTCAAGTACCTGTTTCCACTCCGGCCCAAAGGCCTTCTCGTATATCCAGTCGGGCGGCGGATAGAAAGGAAAAGGCCCATATTTGCCGAGCAGCAGATTTTTCAGGTCGCCGGAGCAGTTACCGTAGCGTTCGCCGCCCTGCACGTTGCTCACCGCCGTGGTCCAGAGGATCTGGGAACCAGGCGTTACGCTCCAATAATTGCCCAACTCAATCTGGACCTTGGGCAGTTCCTTGTGGAGGATTTCCGGCATTTTGTCGAGGAAGCCGCCCTTGGCCGCCTGCTCCAGACTGCTGCCCATGGCGCCGCCCGGCAGCTTGTGGATCTGCACCGTGGGGTCAAAGCCCTTGATCTGAGATTCGAAGTACTCGTAGTATTTCCGCTCGGGCTGCAACACCTCGGAGGTTTCCATGATGGCCGCCTCGTTGATGCCCACGGCCTCGCGGCCGTACTCTTTCAGGGTATGGATGACGCTCAAAATCGGTGGCGGCCCGTAGTAGCCGGTGAAGGCGTGATCCGAAGCATCGACGATCTTGGCGCCAGACATGGCCGCAGAAACGATGCGGCCGATGTCGTTGCCATCGGTGTTATGGCCATGATAATGGATGACCATATCAGGATACTTCTGAAGAATCGCGTCCACCAGCTCGCCGATCCGCTTGGGCGAACCCAAGCCCCCGTGATTCTTAATGCAGAGGACGATCTCCTCCCCGGTGACATCCAGAATTGCCTGGACCTTCTTCACATAAAACTCATTGGTATGTTCGGGACCCGTGGAAAAACAGATACACGGCTCCAGGATCTTGCCGGCAGCCTGCACCTCTTCAAAAACCGCCTGCATATTGGGTACATGGTTCATAAAATCGAACACCCGCCAGACGTCCACGTACTTGGCAAACTCCTTGACCACAAAACGGATGACGTTTTGGGGATAGGGGCGGTAGCCGAAGAGGTTGATGCCACGGCATAGGGTCTGAAACATGGTCTTGGGCATCTTTTCCCGCAGCAATTCCAGCTTGAGAAAAGGATCCACCTGCTTACGGAGGATATCGACATGCACCGAGGCGCCGCCGGTGATCTCAAGAGAGAAATAACCGGCCTCTTCACGGGAGGGGGCGGCCAGCAAATCCGTATGCAACAGGATTCTGTTCTTGTAATCCGATTGCGACATATCACGGGCGGTATTGGTGATATAATACCCATCCGCTTTTCGCATAATCTTGAGTACCTCAGTGATACCCATACCCTGAACAATGCGTTCCATGGCGACTCCTATCTTACACAGCAGTTGACCCAAAAGCGCCTTACGCCCTTCCGAACCAACAGGTAATTTTAAAAGTTAGACAGCGTAGGGATTTTCCCCTTTATAATGAATCTCTGCGATCAGATGGGCCAACTTGCTGCCTTCGCTGGCCTGGTCATCGTAATTGATCAGGTGCGAGTGGGTTTCAATGAAGGAGGTGTCAAAATCGCCCTTTTTGAAATCCGGATCCTGCACCAGATTCACATAGTAGGGAATCGTTGTTTTCGGGCCGGTGATAACAAAGTTATTCAGGCAGCGGAGCAACCTGTCCACGGTTTCATTCCAGGAAAAACCGAAGACAGTCATCTTCACCAGGAGCGAATCGTACACCTTGGGAATGGTGAACCCTTGGTAGACAAAGCCGTCCAACCGCACGCCATAGCCGCCCGGCGAACGATAGACCGAAACGGTCTTGCCGCCTTCAGGCATGAAGTTGTTCTGCGGGTCCTCGGCATTGATCCGCATTTCCACGGCAAAACCCCGAATATGCACATCCTCCTGGCAAAAGGAAAGCTTCTTGCCCAGAGCCACTTTGATCTGGGTCCGGACGATATCGATACCGGTGACCATCTCGGTAACAGTATGCTCCACCTGCACCCGGGTGTTGATCTCCATAAAATAAAATTTCCAGTCCCGATCAACGAGGAACTCCACGGTACCAGCATTCACATAATGTGAGGCCTTGGCCGCGGTAACGGCAGTCGCACAGATCAGGTCAACCAAGGCCTTGTCCTGGATCAGCGAGGGGGCGATCTCCACCAGTTTCTGATTCCGACGCTGGATCGAGCAGTCTCTGGAACCCAGATGCACGGTATTGCCATCTTTATCGGCAATGACCTGCACCTCGACATGCTTGGGATTGATCACTGCTTTTTCAAGAAAGACCGCGTCGTTATTAAAGGCAGACTTTGCCTCGGCCCTGGCCATGGGAAGTTCGGCCCGCAGCTGCTTTTCGTTTTCCACCCGCCGGATGCCGCGCCCGCCGCCGCCGGCCGTGGCTTTCAGCATAACCGGATAGCCGTATTTGTCGGCAAAATCAATGGCCTCTCTGAGACCGTGATCGCCAGCGGAGAGATTATCGGTACCGGGCACCATGGGGATTCCGGCCTCCATCATGATCCGCCGGGCCGTTACCTTATCGCCCAAGGCTTGGATAACATCGGAGGGCGGACCGATGAAGATGATGCCATTGCTCTCACAAGCCTTGGCAAAATCAGGATTTTCCGCCAAAAATCCGTACCCCGGATGGATAGCATCGACCCCTACTTTTTTGGCGACCCCGATAACCTTGTCGATGTTCAGATAATCGCAGCGGGGTCCATCGCCAATCCAGATGGCCTCGTCCGCTGTGCGGATATGCAGGGCATCCTTGTCCGGTGTTTCATAAATAGCCACGGCGATATGCCCAAGCTCTTGCACCGCCCGAATGATCCGCAGGGCAATTTCACCTCGGTTGGCTATTAAGATCTTCTTCTTCAACGGATCACCTCATTTAAGACAATTTTCAGGCCCAAAAAACCAACAAGTCAGCCCGTGTATATAAAAGTTTTCCTGTTTCAATCAGCGCAACACCGCCAAAAACCGCACAAAACAGTCATAGGGCAACACCCCACCCCAGACACTCAACTTTGCAAATTACCATACCGAATTTCCCAGGGCAACATTTTATGTCCACAAAAAAAAGAAGGGCCAGCGTTCCTCTGCCTGCGCAGAATCCCTTGAAAAATCGGGATTCTTAGGGATCAAGCCACGCCGCCCCCTTCTCTTTCAAGACCATCCAGCACCATGGGCAGATGCAGCCGACAGGCTGCGGCAAAATCCTCCGGAAAATGACCATTGACCCAACGCAACTGAGCCTCGCTGAAGGCGCCCATGGAATAAGGCAACTTGGGCAAAAGCGCATACAGCAGCCGCTGCCCGCCAGGCTTGGCCGTTATCCGGCTTGAATATTCGATACTGCTCACCAACCTAGCGCCCAAACGGGCAAGAATCTTCTGGGCGATGAGCAGGGCGCGGTCCAAGGCAGCGCGGGTGGCAGCGTCCGCTTCCAGAATATTTCCCACCGCCCCCAGGGGCATAATCTGCAATTCCCACTGGGAGGTCTGCGCCTTGGGCACGAAGAGCATTACCTTTTCATTTTCATACACAATCAGGCTGGTATTTTCATTTTCCAGCCCGTCCATCCGCCGGTTGTTACGGATCGCCTTAAGATAGGTACTGAAAAAATCGCAGCCCGTCTCTTTTTGGTATTGCTCACAGAACTCGGCAATGAGATCCCCGCAGGCGTAGCTTGGAATTGGCTCATCTGCGGCCTGACCGCCATGATGCCAGGCGGAAACCGTCTGCGGCAGCATGGCGAATTGCTGGTGGATCTGCTGATGCGAGGCATGGAGCCGGTAGCCGCTGGCCGAGAAATCAAAGCCATAGTTCCAACCCCAAAGGGTGGCAGTGAAGGGCAAGGCCGGAGCATCTTTTTCCCGCAGGGCTTTTATCACCGCAAGCCGCAGCTCTTCGAGCTCGGTTCGGGTCATGGCCTTCCGGCCAGGCGGCAGGGGCAAGCCCAACTGGGCGGCAAGATGGAGAAAGGTACGCTGATAATAGAGGTGCCGCAGGCCCTGCATGTCGGCATCAGAAAGATCCGCCGTACTGTAACGGACAGCATCATCCGCCATGTTTGCGGCGTAATGCCCCCAAGGAATATAGCTGTTACGGCGCAGATACTCAAACACATGACAGCCCTGGGCCGCGCGGTACTCGCCCACGATTTCACTGCCCCCCTGCACTCCAGGTCGCAGGACCATGATCTTCCGGTAGGACTCGGGCAGATGGCGGTTGTTGACCACCACCTCAAACAGATCATGCCGGAGGATTCTGGCCTGCGCCGGACCATTGGCACCCCCTGCGTACCGCAAACCGACCGGCTCTCCCGATCCATCGCGGAGAAATTCACAGCTCATGGCGGCCAGCGCCACCAAATCATCCTGGTCGGTAGAAGTCGCAGCCAGGGCCAGCAAAACGGTTTCCGGGAAAGCCGCGAAACTTTTTTGCAAATCCTGGGCCTCTCCGGCAGGCAAAATATCCTTTAACGCCTGGCGCATGGACACCGCCTGTGGCTCTGGCAATTTAATGGCGGCTGGACTTACCGCCTTGGGCACGGCCCAGGCGCTGCTGATGTAAGTAACTCCCCGAAACGGAAGGGGATTGACAATCTCATAGACCGCATCTGCCTGACCAACCTGCAGATCGCCCTCGGGGAAATTCCTCTGGTTCAGATATGGATTATCGTCCGAAAATGCGCCGAGCGGCTCGACACAATCATTTTCCCGCAGATTGGCAACCTGATATGCAGGCACATGCACGCCATAGACAAACTGTCCGGCAGGATGGACGCAGGAACGCACGGTCATATCAAAACCTCCGATGAATCACACGGGGAAGAGCGGCAAGGTTGCGCAGGGCGTAACTATAACCGGGAAACACACCTGCACTCCACAAGAAAAATCAAAAAAATCTCGACCTCGCTTGCCTTTGCCCTGAAATCTGCTACCATGGTGAAAAATCTATAGCCTCTTTCCTTCGGCCTCACGGTGTGTTTCTCTTGATACGAGCCATTTTCAACCGATTACTGCCCAGCAGAAACCACCGCCCCTCCCTGTTGTCGGAGGACTCCTTCTGCGACACCCCCTGCATTTTCACCGATGTTCTGCGGGACATCGACACCGGGCTTATCATTCTCGACACCATAGGGAAGAAGGTTTTCTTCAAGAATGCCCATGCCGTAAAAATCCTTGAACCGCTCAAGGCCGCCCAAGATTACGAGGGCCTCTCCGCCCTGCTCTGCAACGACCTGGACCCCCTCCAGCAGCCGGGCCGGACCAGGAGCCGCCAAACCATCATCCATTACGAACACCGGGTGCTGGGCTATACCGTATATAGGATTCCCGAAGACAAGCGCCACATCTCGATTTTCATTCAAGACATCACCGACCGACACCGCCTGGCGGCCATCGACGAAGCCACGGAGATGATGAACAACATCGGCTGCCTCTTCTCCGGCATCCGCCACGAGATCGGCAACCCCTTGAATTCCATCAAGATGGCCCTTGCTGTCCTGCATAGCAACATCACCAAATATTCCCCCGAAGAAATAGATGTGTATTTCAACAGAATTTCCGGGGAACTCGTCAAGATGGAGACGCTGCTCAAATCGCTCAAAAACTTCAGCATGTTCGAAACACCCAGAACCAGCGATATCGACCTGGCGATGTTTTTCGACAATCTCATGCAGTTGCTGGGCGCGGATATCCGCGCCAAAAAAGTGGAGATCCAGATCGACATCGCCCCGGAGGCGAAACGGATCATGGTGGACCCCAGAGCTTTGCAGCATGTCACCATGAACCTGTTTGCCAACGCCGTTGACGCCATGGCGGAGACGCCAAACCCGCTGTTGCTGGTGCGCAGCCAGAGCCGCGGCAATGTCATCCTCCTCTCCATCACCGATAATGGCTGCGGCATGTCGGAGGAGTTGAGCCGCGATGTCTTCAAGCCATTTTTTACCACCAAGGCCCATGGCACCGGGCTGGGGCTGGTTATTTCCAAAAAAATGCTGACCCAGATGCACTGCGGCATTGAGCTGGTCAGCGAAAAAGGCATCGGCACCACCTTCCACCTGACCTTGCCCAAGAGCGCCACAAAAACACAACGGGGAGAGGCTTGAACCGAGATATCCGGCAAAAACATTCGCCTTCTATTTTCCTCTGTTGAATAGCGCGTGGGTTACGGTATAATCCATCAGTTACCAGGGCATTGGTCCATTTTTCAGACCTGCCCCAGCAAAACGTTTACAATCTTAAGGAGAATTAGATGGGGATTCGCTCACGCTTCATAATCATCATGGCAATTATTTTCGGCGTCGCAACCGTGGGCATCGGGACGGCCAGCTACCTGTTCAGCAAGCGCAACGCCATGCTGGAGGCGAAAAGCAAAGGGGAGCTGATCTTCAACTATATTCTGGCCAACCGGGATTTTTACAAAGAAAAACAGCGCCCCCTCATCATGGAGGTTTTCGAAAAAGACCGTTTTTACCCCGAGCTGATGTCCGGCTTTGTGCTCACCCGCGGCACCTTTGACATCTTCAAAAAGAATTTGACCGGTTATGATTTCAAGCAGGCAACCCTTGACCCCCTCTATCCGTCAAACAAGGCGGACGAGTGGGAGACCGGACTGATCACAATGTTCGCCAAACAGCCCGAGCTTACAGCCCATGAAGGCACTATGCAGCGGGATGGCAAAACATTCTTTTACCTGGCAAGACCCATTAAGGTCGAGGGCAAGGATTGCCTGCATTGCCATGGCGATGTCAACGACGCACCCAAAGATCAGGTTGAGATCTACGGCTCAACCAATGGTTACAACTGGAAGGATGGCGATACGGTGGCGGCCTACGTGGTCTACGTTTCCGTGGAAGAAGCCCTGGCCAACGCCCGAAAGGGAGCCATCACCCTGTATCTCATCGGGGCAGGCTGTCTGCTGGTGGCCCTTATCGGCATCTGGCTGTTTATGGACCGGTTCGTGGTAAATCCCATTGTCCGGCTGAGCATCAAGGCCGAAGAAATCAGCCTTGGCAAGAACATGGAAGAGAGTGTCGGCATCAAGCAAAATGATGAGATCGGTGCCCTGGCCAACGCCATCGAACGCCTGCGGATGAGCATGGTCCGTATCCTCAAACGGTGAGCATATGTCCATATCAAACAAAAATAAACAACCTCGGCCATCGGTCGGCCTTTGCCTTGTATTGCTCTGCGGCCTAACGCTGCCTGCATTCTTGCATCTCCCTGCCTCGGCGGCGGATTGCAAAAAGATTGCCGAAGAAATCAGCCAGGAACGCGATCTCATTGCCCGGCGCGACCTGCTGGCAACCGCCATCAAGCAATGCGCGAAAGATCCGGAGATCAACTTCATGCAGGGCTACAGCCTTGAGCGCCTGCGCGACTACAACAACGCCCTGCGTTACTATGTCACCGCTTCGACCCTTGACCCAAAACATGCCAAGGCATTCTTCGGCCTGGGCGACATTTACATGGTGACGGACAAAGTGCAGAATGCCGTGACCGCTTACGAAAAAGGACTGGGCCTCGACCCCAGCAATAAACGGGCGGAAAAATCCCTCGAATCGGCACGGATCAAGTTGAAGGCCCAGCGCGGAGAATCGGTGAGTTCCGAGGAGGCTGTCACCGTTCTTTTTGCGGAAAAATCCAAGGACCGGGAGATCAGCCCCATCGAGGCCACGATTCTCCGGCTGTTGATCCTTTTCCCAGACAAGTCAGCGGGGCTTCCTGAAGAGGGCGCCGACCAGCTCAGCATCGTAGGGGCGCGCGCCTTTACGAGTCACGACCTGCAAGGCGCGGTGTTTGAAGTCATCGGCAACACGGACGATTCCGGCGATGCCAAGACCAATCTGGCCATTTCCCGGAAGAGGGCCGAGGCGGTGCGCAATTACCTGATCAAAAATTGCAATATTGATGCGAAAAAGTTGCAGGTGGCGGCACACGGCCAAACCCAGCCCATTGTTCCCAACTCCACGGAACAAAACAGAAAGATAAACAATCGGGTTGAGTTCAGACGGTTGAAATGAAATAGACGTGACATCTAAAAGAAGAGAAGGCCTTGCTCCCTTGGCAAAAAGAGAGCAAGGCCTTTTCGCATGCAATTCAGCGGGGAAGAAGCTTTGCGGTGTCTGCCCGGAATTCTTTTTCCAGCGCCGCGTCGCCGATCTCCTGACAAAAAAGATCAACCAGCTCAGGGAAACGCTCCTGGGCACACACCCCTCCCTGTAGCCATTTCCCGACAATCTCCTTGACCAGCATCGCCGCAATGGGACCAATGGCCCTGGCCAGCGCATCCTGAAAAACGGGAATAGCGCTTTTCAGCGGTTGTTCGTTCTGCGCCTGTGCAAAATCCATGCTTCCGGCTTTTTTGGCCGAAACTGCCTGTCTGGCGGCATCCGGGTTGGCGCGGACCTTTTCCACGCCCAGGGCGAGTTCGCCAAGAAGCATGTTGCTGGTCATGTTGATCAGCGAAAAATTTGCCTCTGTCTCACAAAGAATCACCAGCAAGGAACCGTCACTAAGATGCTTCACCAGGACCATGGCGTCGGGAAACCGCATCTCCACGGAATTGACACTGAGCTGACAGGAGGCATTCATCTTGAAAATGCGCTGGAGGGAGACCCCCATCAGCTTGAGTGTCTCGTGGTCATAACCGTCCGGCACATAAGAAAAAATAATATCCGGCTTATCGACAGAGACAAAAACACCCAAAACTCCGGGAAGTATTTTTATTTCCTGTAAAAGTTCATCCATACTACAAGCTCCTCATTAAAACTACGACGCTAGCTGCTGGGCTTCGGCCAGGGCCGAGCCGATGGCCGCGACAATCTTAGTGGGTGAAACTCCCGACTGAACCTCTATCCCCACCGATAATTCCGCTCCTGGAATGATCAGCAACTGTTCCCCTTTTTCCTGGGTGAGGATGATATGGGAGGGAAGATCGGCATACCCGAGAATTCCCCTGATTTTATCCGCAGCCACGGCAACATAGGTGACAAATGGCTTAAACTCCTTATTGTCGATGTTCCGCTGAAGCCTGGCGGTTCCGTCCTTGGCAACCAGCACCATCCGGGTGACACCCTGGGCTGCCTGGAGCGTCTCCTCCAGGCCAACCTTGCCGCCCTGTTCCAGAGCTTGGGCCATCGCGGCGGTGGACGGCGGCAATGGCGCGGTGGCAAAATCAAGATCATCCAGTTGAGCAAACTCATCATCACCATCGCCTACGGGCAGGCCTCCGGCCTGGGTCGATCTCTCGCCCCGTTCATCGCTCAAGCGGGCGCCTTCAATGAGAATGAATCCCAACGGGGCCTCGATCGTCCGTTTCCGATTTCGGCAGAAATTGTGAATCTCGATCTCGGCCTGATCCCAACTGATGATCTCGAATGCGGCATCAAGGCCGGAAAGAGGATCGGCATAGGCATTGATCAGACTGCCGTTTTTAAAAAACAGCAGGCCGGTGCGGGCGCCGGCCCTGGCCATGATGGTGCAGGTTTTTCGGTCAAGCTCCAGGAGCTGCAAAAACGAGGACAACGAGACCCCGGACACATGCCCTTTGGCGCCCGCGGCCAGACCATCCTTGATTTTTTGCAGCAGCAGCTCGAAATCAACCGGCTTTTCGATGTACTGAAAGGCCCCCAAGTCCATGAGCCGGTCTTCCATTTCCGGGGTGCCAAAGGCGGTCATGACAATGACCGGCACGGAGTTTCTGAGCCTGCTCATCCGGCTGACCAGCTCAAAGCCGTCCATCTCCGGCATCTTCAAGTCAGTGACCACCAGATCTATCGGCTGGCCGGCAAGGACGGCCAGGGCTTCCTTGCCGTTGCCTGCAGTAACAACCTCAAAGATATCGACCCGCTCCCGGCACATGGCCTGCAAACTCAGCAAAAAACCATGGTCGTCATCAACAACCAGCACTTTTTTCATAGAAACTGCCCCTGTTACTTGGGTTAGTGTTTCAGCTCTTCATTTGATGCAGGCCGCCCGGACTTGCAAGAGGTCGGTCTGCCCATCCAGAACCTTGCGAATCCCGTCCTGCTTGAGGGTAAGCATGCCCACCCGCATTGCCTCGTCTCTGATTTCCGAGATGGGGCTGTTTTTAACGATGAGCAACTTCAGCGGATCGTTGACCGTGAGCAGCTCATGGATGGCAAGCCGCCCCAGGTAGCCGGTCTTTTTGCATTTTTCGCAACCTTTCGGCCTGTACAAGGCTGCCCGATCAACCTCCGCCATGGTCAGCGGACTCAAGGGATGCACCCCATATTCCGCAAGGATCAACTCTTTTTCCACCGCCTCGGGAGCGTATGCCTCCCGGCAATGGGGGCACAACCGCCGCACCAAACGCTGAGCCAGGATGCCAAGCAGCGAATCGGAGAAGTTAAAAGGGTCGATGCCCATGCCCAAAAGCCGGGTAACGGTTTCCGGGGCCGAGTTGGTATGCAGGGTCGAAAAAACCAGATGCCCGGTGAGCGCCGCCTCAATAACGGTTTCGGCGGTTTCCTGATCCCGGGTCTCACCAACCATGATGATATCGGGGTCGGCCCGCAAGAAGGCCCTAAGAATTTTGGCAAAATCCAAACCGATCTTGGGTTCCACCTGCACCTGCCGCAGCCCGTCTTGGACAATTTCCACCGGATCCTCAACGGTCCAAATCTTTTTTTCCGGCCGGTTAACGTAATTAAGCGCACTGTGCAGAGTCGTGGTTTTACCAGAGCCGGTGGGGCCGACCACCAGGATCAGGCCGTAGGGCAGATCAAGAAGGCGGCGCAGCTCCACAAGATTTCTTTCGGACAGGCCCATTTTCTCTAACGGCAAGGCCGACCCGGCGGCAAGAATACGCAGGACCATATCCTCGTTGCCCCCATGGGTAGGGAGGGAGGCAACCCGAAGCTCGATCTTGCCGCGGCGGGTCTTGAACTTGATCTTGCCGTCCTGGGGCAGCCGCCTCTCGGAGATGTCCAGCTTGGCCAAAATCTTCAGCCGGGAAATCAATGCCCGCTTATAGGTAAAGGGGATATTTTTATAGTGGGAGCAGATGCCGTCAACGCGAAAACGGACAGAGGTTCCTTTCTTGCCGGGCAGCGATTCGATGTGGATATCAGAGGCGTTGCGAGCCATGGCATCCTCAATGATCCTGTTGGCCATCTGCACCACGACACCATCGGCAGCACCGCCGACTTGCTCATCCTCATCCTGTTGCCCGTCGAATTCCTCGACAAGCTCAATATTTTCAAAAACATCCTGCGTCGCATGATCCTGCTCGTATTTCCCGTAAAAAAAGTCGATAAATCTGTTGATGTCATCCTTGAGCCCTACAGCAAACTGAAAATCAGCCCCCTTGAGTACGGAGCGGATATTGTCCTGTTTGCCAAGATCGTTGGGATTGTCGGTCAACACAACGACACGGCCATCCTCCTGCCCGATGGGAATAAAGACATTGATCCGAAAATAACTCTCCTTGGCCCCCTGAATACAGGTGGGCGCCTCCTGTACCTCCGCATCAACAAATTCGACAAACGGGCAACGATAATATTCGCTCAAGGATGCCCCGAGCTGTTTTCTTTCAACACCAAAATCACCCAGCAGGACGCTGTCCAGGGTTTTGTTATGCTGCTTGGCTTTGACCCGAGCCGCATCAAACTGGTCCGAAGTCAGCAGTTTGTTGCGGATCAGTCCGTAAAATTGACCATACTTGGTTGCTCTCTTGGAAAGGGTAGCGAGGCGCTGCTTGGCGTTGCGGTATACTGGATCAAGGTTGATCATTTCCTCCAAAGTTTTAATGGTGGAAGAAATGGAGCCCGTGCTTTCATAGGTAAGGGCAAGCTGGTCGAGAAGCTGGAGACGTTCGGTCTTTCGCTCGAATCCGTCAGTTTTGCTCGCCACAGTCGCTGCCGCAGCCTCGAAATGCTCAATGGCCTCAAAGGGCTTGTCAAGCTGGAGACAGCACGTGCCGATCCTGGCATGCACCAAGGCTGGCCGGTATCCGGTGGCGAGCAAGGCCCGCAGCTCCTCCCCGGCCTCGCTATAAAAACCTGCCACCATCAGCCCGTGGCAATTCTCGAAACGATCTGCCTCGGAAGTAGGACTGGCACTCGCGGACGGAGTGGAACCGGAGGCGGTCAGACCCCGTTCGGTTTGCAGGACAACCAGCCTTTCCTCAACCAGATCCCGAAGAATCAGCTCGCTGTCGGCAATTTGGGGCAGTAGCGACTCACACAGAGCCAGCGCCTCATCCACGAGTCCTTGCCCAGCGTACAGGTCTGCTTCGACAAGTTTTGCCTCAATGGCTTCCTTAGTGGCCATGGCGATTGTCATAACCATGCCGACCGGTTACACGCTCCTCATGGTTATGATCGGAACGGCATTCCCCTTAACCGTGAGATTGCCTGCAACGAGGGTATTAGGATCCGCAAGGGCTTCCCATCGGCAACCGGTGGAGGTGTCAAGCTGTTCTGTCGGCTCATCAAGCCAAAAGGCCATGCCGCTATTTCCCTTAAACACAATGAGCAGGGAGCTGTCAGCCTTGGGAGCACGCTCTTCCGTGTCAGACGGCCTGGCCACCGGGATGGTCAACATTTTCAGGGTGGCTTCATCGTGAAAACCCAGCTCGCCTTGCACAACAAAGCCGATCTTGCCAAAAAAGCCGCGTTTTAATTTTTTTATGGCCAAAAACGGACCGCATTTCCTGACCCTGCCCGCCGGTTTATTTTCATAGACAATCTGTTCCGGAAGGAACCCCACCGTTTTTCCGCCCCAGGTGGCAAGCGTCACCGTCGGCCAAGGACAAACTGCCGACACTGCTGCCGTTGACCCTGTCGATTTTGCCGATTTTTCAGCAGCAGGCTCGACCGGAGCAGCAGCGTCCGCCTGATACTCATCGCCCAACGCCTTGATCAGGTTTTGTTTTTGCCTTTCCAGGCGTTCCCGCAACTCGGTGTGGATGGCATGCAGTTTTTCATAGCCAGGCGTTTTGGCAAAAAGGTTTTCAACCGGGATGATCCGTTTGGCAATACACTTGCCCAGCACGGTGAGATGGGCATTCACCGCCTCGATCAGCACCGCAGCAGCCCTGCCAATGGGTACAGCAGGAAGTTCCGGCAAAAGATCATCATCCGCTGCCCCCGGCTGAACCAAAGTAAAGGAGGACCCGGCTTTGGTTGCACCAGCTTGCGCAGTAGCCGCTGTTTTCTGCTCGGTCCCGGCAACGCCTTGCGCTCTTGGTGCAGCCTTCTGCAAGAGTTTGCTGTAATCCTTGGGGATATTGGGAATAGCGGAACGCAACTCAGAAAGAGTGGGGTCAAGCAGCGTTTTCTCGATAAGGGAGAGGTCCTCGGCGCCTGCGGCGGCCCGCAGAGTTTGCAGGCCTTCCTGCAAGGTTTTCGGCGCGGAGGTGGAAACGCTTTGCGGGGCAATGGCCATGGCTTCAAGCAACCTGTCCATGAGCGAGAAAATTTCCGTCAGGGCCACAGCCTTATCCACCTCAAAAACACCCTGAATTTCCTTCAGCGCACTCCGGGTTTTTTCTATGTTGCCCGAAGATATCTCCCAATCCAGGGAAAGCAGGGCTTCCTCAAGGGGATTGAAGGCATCAGTCCCATCGGCGGAGAGCAGGCTGACCGGCAAGGCCGCCGCTTTTTCCGGGGCAACAGGTGCGACGGAAGCCGGGCCTGCCGGTTTGTCGGAGGCCGCAGCCGCAGGCTGGCCCTGTCCTGCCCCGGCATGCGGGGAGAAAAGGTTGTCAATGGCGTCATCTATCTCGCCGTGAAAGTCACGATCAGGGGCATTGTCAGTCATAAACTCCATTCTCCTTGAGAAATTGCCGGCCTTACAACATCCAGGAAGGCTTATTTCGTCTCATGCAGCAGATGCTTATTGGTGACATAACGCACAGTCTGTTTGCTGATTTGGGCATTTCTTCAAGCTTAAGGCCGTATTCCAGGAGACTCGTGCGCAGGTCTTCCAGGCTTTCAACGTTTCTCTCCCGGCGCACCTGGAGATGGTCGGCCACAAAAACCAGGCCATCCGCCCCTTTGAGAACAAGCTTGCGGGTGGAGGCATACATGACCTGGCCCGGCACGGTATAGAGTTGGATTCGAATATTAAAGCCCCGGATCTTTCCCAGGTTCAAGGGGAGAAGATCGAAAAACAGGGTCCGGTCGCCCTTGGTTTCGATGGTCAGCATCTTGCCCCTGGCTTTCTCCGCCATGGAGCTGTGCACGGTGAGCAGATTGGTCGTTTTCCCGCAGCGTCCCGGTCCGTAATAGACAATCTTGCAGTGGATTTCCTTTTTGCTAAGATCAATGAGCGCCATTGGTCATCCCTCAAAAATTTGCAAGAGGGTCGCGGACAGGTCGGCCACCCGGCAACGCACCAGCCCGAGTGAAACATCTTCCCCAAAAATGGTGATGAGAATAAGCTCCTCGCCAATCCGGCCAAAATGGATATTCCCGTTTTTCCCCTTATGAAAAAGCAGGGAAAAATCCTCCTCGCCGATCAGTTTGGCGATCTGGGAGGTTGCGCCGAGACTGGCCGCAGCCAGCGCAGCCAGGGAAATGGCATCGAGATCATCGGTATCATGCCCGCAGTTGGATAGGATATTGCCTGCCCCATCAATGAGCAGGGCGTTGCGAACGCCCGCCTGAATGAGCGCCCCTTCTATGGCATTCCTGGCTTTGTCTAAAATTTCCGCAGTCAGGATAAAATCTTGCATATCCCGTTTTCTCCCGTGGTGAGGGTTGGGGTACTCCATCACAGCAAACAGGGTAAGGTTGCCGCACACAAAGGGCGAAGCACCTGCCATGCGGTGGCTTCGAAACCGGCTGAAACGCTGTATATCTGCTGAATTTCCGGCAAAACACGTCCCTATCGTGTACATGGAAAAAAAAACCGTGTCAAGCGGAAAGCGTGAAGAAATAGTGTACTGATTCCACTCAAATATGCTGGCGATGAAAGAACTGGCCGCGTTTCACCAATGACCTGGCAGCACGCCTCCTGCAAAAACAGCCACGCCAAAAAGAAGGGGAAACGCCTCGAAACCGCGCCCGTTTTTTTAGGCCTTCCCCATCTTCTCTCCTTGTCTAATCTGCCGAAAATGGAGTATCTTGTTGTTTTTAGAAAACCCCTAAAGAAGTATTTGCCGGTTAGGCGACAAGGATTTTCACCATGAACAAACCTGGCTATTTTGGACAATGGGGCGGTGCCTATATCCCGGAAGTACTATACGAAACCTTCCGGGAGCTGAAAGAGGTCTACGCCAAAGCCAAGGCAGACCCAGCCTTTTGGCAGGAGTACCTCGATCTCATGGGCTCCTACTCCTGCCGCCCCACTCCCCTTACCCACGCCGACAACCTGAGCCGCCATTTCGGCGGGGCGCAGATTTTCATCAAACGCGAGGATCTCAACCACACCGGGGCGCATAAGGCCAACAACGTCATGGGCCAGGGGTTATTGGTCAAACGCATGGGCAAGACCCGGGTCATCGCGGAAACCGGCGCGGGCCAACATGGGGTGGCCTGCGCCACCATGGCCGCCAAGTTCGGCTTTGCCTGCACCATCTACATGGGCGAGGAAGACGTGCACCGCCAGCGGCCCAATGTCTTTTGGATGGAAAAACTGGGAGCCACCGTGGTCCCTGTGACCACCGGCAGCCGCACCCTCAAGGACGCCATCAACGAGGCTTTCCGCGACTGGGTCTCCAACATGGACACCACCCATTATGTGATGGGCACGGTCTGCGGGCCGCATCCCTTCCCGGAGATGGTGGCCTGGTTCCAGTCCATCATCGGCCAAGAGGCTCGCAAACAGATCCTCGCGGCCCACGGCAGGCTCCCGGCCCGGGTCTATGCCTGTGTGGGCGGCGGCTCCAACGCCATGGGCATCTTCCAGGGCTTTCTTGCCGACCCCGAAGTAGAGCTGATCGGCGTAGAGGCCGGGGGCAAGGGGATTGAAACCGGCCAACACGCCGCGCGGCTCGCCAGCCAAGACGCCTCACCCGGCGTGGCCCAGGGGTACAAAACCATGTTTCTCCAGGACTCCGACGGCCAGATGCGCGACACCCATTCGGTGGCCGCTGGCCTCGATTATATCGGGGTCTCTCCCCTGCTCACCGACCTGTGGGAAAAAGGCAGAGTCCGCTTTGCCGCAGCCACCGACCAAGAGGTCATGGCTGCACTGGATCTCACCATCAAAAAGGAAGGGATCATCCCGGCGCTGGAATCCAGCCACGCCTTTGTCCAGGCCTTCAAAGAGGCAGGCGCGCTGCCCAGCGACCAGGCCATTATCATCAACCAGTCCGGCCGGGGCGACAAGGATATCTTCACCATTGCCCACGCCTTTGATGATCCGTCTTGGAAAGAGTTTATCCGGAAAAAGGGGGAAGAATATGCAGCTCGTTGAGCAGCTCCGGGCCGCCCGGACAAAAAAAGACATCCTGCTCATGACCCACCTGGTCCTGGGCTATCCCTCCTTTGCCGTTAACCGCGAGGTAATCCGGCAGATGGTGGCAAACGGGGTGGACGTAATCGAGCTTCAGATCCCCTTTTCCGAGCCCATGGCCGACGGCCCCATGATCATCAAGGCCAACCAGGAATCAATCGCCAACGGGACTAAGGTCGCAGACTGCCTTGCCTTTGCTGCGGAGATGGCCGCACAATACGACATCCCCTTCCTGTTCATGACCTACTACAATATCCTCTTCAAGTACGGGGTGGAGGATTTCCTGCGCAAGGCCAAGGAAATCGGGATCAGGGGCTTCATCGTCCCCGATCTGCCGCCGGAAGAAGGCGAGGAGTATCTCCGACTGGCTGGCGAGTTTGACCTTGCCCCCATCCAGATCTTTGCCCCCACCAGCACCGAGGAGCGGATGCGCACCCTAGCCGGACATGGGGCCGGATTCGTCTACTGTGTGGCCCGGCGGGGCGTCACCGGCAGCAAGACCGAGTTCGATGCCTCCTTCGATGCTTACCTGGCCCGCTGCCGCAAGGCCACGGACCTGCCGCTCGCCGTGGGCTTTGGCATCAGCAGCCGGGCAGACGTACAAATCCTGACCGGCAAGGCCGACCTGGCCGTAATCGGCACCGCCACCATCCGACTGGTGGAAGAAAAAGGCCCGGAAGCAGTGGGTCCTTTTATCGCTGGACTCAGGAGCTCAGACAAAAAATGAAAACCACGGCACCAGCCGACACAACTCTGGCAAGCGAGACCGCCCGCTTCCATGAACTTGCGAGCCAAAGCCTTGAATGGATTTGGGAAACAGACGCCCAGGGGAAACTGACCTATTGCTCGCCAAGCTGCAAGCTACTCTACGGCTACAAACCCGCCGAACTCTTGGGGTGCAACATCATTGAAACGCTCATCCCTCCGGAAGACCGGGAGGTCCAGCGAACAATCATGGAAGAGACCCGCCTGAGCAGAAAACCCCTCAATGGCCTGCGACGACGGGGGATGCGAAAAAACGGCACTGTCATTCCAATCGAAACTCACTGCCGACCAATATTAGCCGGAAATACCGTGGTCGGTTTTCGCGGCCTCTCCAGAGACCTCAGCGCAATCCAGCAACTGGAACTCCA
Organism: Deltaproteobacteria bacterium; assembly: GCA_026388695.1. Taxonomy (GTDB): domain Bacteria; phylum Desulfobacterota; class Desulfobulbia; order Desulfobulbales; family Desulfurivibrionaceae; genus Thiovibrio. The sequence continues at coordinate 22,858 of JAPLJH010000044.1, forward strand.
CCTCGAACACAAGGCCCGTGAACTCACCGAACTCAACAACGCCCTCAGTCTTCTCCTGCACCAAGGCGCAGAATCCAGGGCCGAATATGAACGCAGAATCCACGACAATCTACAACGCCTGGTTTTACCCTACCTGGAAAAAATACAGGAGCGCTGCAAGGACCAGGAGCTGGAGCTCTACCTGCGGGTGGCCTTGGCAAATATTGAAAAAATCACCTCAACCTTCAGCCTGACACTCTCCGCCAGAATGGATGGGCTCACCCCCCGCGAGTTGGAGGTGGCGGAACTGATCAAACAGGGCAGATCCACCAAACAAATGGCCACCGTCCTTGATCTTTCCAGCCGGACCGTAGAATTTTACCGCGACAAACTCCGAGTCAAGCTCGGCATCAAAAACAAAAAAACCAACCTACGCTCCTACCTTTCCTCCCTTGTCTGATAGGCATCCCTCAAAACCCCGTATTTTTCCCGTATTGCTATTGGCGGCCAAGTCCATTATTAGAAAGACCGTTGCCAGATTCTATTTGTCTTAAAATTTGCGATATATACTAAAAATATACGCTGTATTGGTCTGCCACCAAACCGGGGGGAACGGTGCCAGAAAAAACACCACCTGCCTGACATTCTCGCCAAGACCGCCGACCTCAACTTTCCGGCTACGAGGGTATCACGGTATACATAAAATCAGCAGGAGCGCATGTTGGACACCCCAAAGCCCCTCCCCCAGTCCGATCAGACAACGGTCAACTCCCAAGCCGAAGTAATTCTTGCCAGCCTTGGGGATCCCTGCACCATCATCGACAAGCACTTCTCCATTATCTATGAAAATGAAGCCGCCAAGGAGATATGGGGCTCCAACTGCGGAAAAAACTGCTACGCCGTCTACCATGGCCGGCAGAATCGCTGCGAACAGTGTCATAGCGCAGAGGTTTTTGCCGATGGCCTAGTCCACAAAAACGAAAAACTGCACCACCACAACGGAAACGAGCGGCATTGGGAGATCACCTCCGCGCCGTTGAAAGATGCTACGGGCACAATTACCGCCGTGGTGAATATCATCCACGATGTCACCATCCGCAAGCTGACGGAAAAGGGAAAGGAGCATCTCCTTAGGGAGCTACAATCCTCCCTGGCCAAGACAAAACGACTCAACGGCCTGCTGCCCATCTGCTCCTACTGCAAAAAAATCAAAGACGACAATGGAGCCTGGCAGCAAATAGAAAGCTATCTTCGCAGCCACGCCGAGGTGGAATTCAGCCACGGCATCTGCCCTGACTGCGGAGAAAAACACCATCCCCAAGTATTGACCAAGAAGAAGTAACCACCTCCGATCTCCGGTCCACGCCCTTTTTTTTCACATTTTATTTTACAGTTCCCTGGCAGACAGAGTAACTATATAAAAGAATAGGCAGGATGCTGGGCCTCCCCGCGCACCCAGACCACTACGCCGCCAGAAATTACGACAGGTGCCATGAGCCCGAACAAAACCTTAAGTGACATCTTCAGCAAGGTCAACATGAGCGAGCTGCCGGCCATGTCCGACCATGTCCAGGAGTTGCTCCGGCTCCTGAACCGTGATGATTCCAACGCTGAAGAAATCTCTGCGGTTATTCTCAAGGACGCCTCCCTGACCACCAAGCTGTTGCAGGTGGTCAATTCGGCCTTTTACAGCCGGGGAACCCCCATCTCCAACATCAGCCGGGCCATCACCGCCCTTGGCCTCACCACCTTAAAGGAGCTGGCCGTCAGCCTGGCCCTGTTCGAGGATTTTCTCAAGGCCGGGGTCGAAAAGGAAGAAATCAGCAAGCTCCTGGCCCTGTGTTTTCTCAGCGCCACCCAGGCAAAGATTCTCTGCAAGGTCAAGAAAATCAACGTGCCGGAGGAAGAGGTCTTCATCTGCACCCTGCTGCACCAACTGGGCAAGCTTGTCATCCTGGTCTATCTGCCGGAGCTGTACCGCAAGGCCCAAGAGCTCATCGACCGTGGCTACTCCGATGAATTTGCCGCCAAAACCGTATTAAACGACCTCACCTTTTCCACCGTGGGCATGGAAATCGCCCGCTTCTGGAATTTTTCCGAAAAGATCGTCCTGAGCATGGGGGATAATCCGCCCCAACCAACCAGCAAACTCGACTCCCAGCTCTACCTCCTCAATGTGGCGGCCTTCTGCAACCGCCTGACCTGGACTCTCTGCTACGGCTCAAGCCTGGAGCTGGGCGAACTGATCCTGCACTACGGACCCATGATGGGTCTCAACAGACGGGAGGCCTTTGGCCTGGCCAACAGAAGTCTGGATGTCGCCGAAGCGATGCCGGACAACATCATCCGTTTCGGCCTTGCCAAACTCAAAATCCGCACCAAGATATCACAGAAAGAAAAGGCGAGCCGCTGAAGCCCAGCTTACGAGCACGGGGAACTGGGGCCAACAAGAGACAAAGCGAGGGGAAAACTACGGTTGAGCTCGGTTCAGGCCGCCCAACACAGCCACGCCCCGGTTGAAAGCAGCACAACCCTACCCGCAAACCCAACGGATCAGATGGTTTCCCCGGTGGCGACGACCAACGAAGAAAAATCCCCTGCCTTGCAGGAAGGCGTTACCACACAGTTGCGTCCGATCACGGCCTGGGGCGGCACCTCCGCCTCCTTGCCGATCATGGTGATCCCGGTGTAGAGATGTTTGGGGCAGGCCTTGTTGGGCGTGGCCTTGTCCTCACCCTGCCCCACCACCGCGCCAAGGCCTACCCGGACTCTTTTATCAAGAATAGCCAAGTCCACCACGGCCCCTTCCTCTAAAACACAGTCGTGCAAAATGATCGAATCCCTGACCCGGACATTCTTTCCCACCAGCACCCCAGGGGAAAGCACCGAATTGATCACCTCGCCTTCGATGACGCAGCCGGCGGAGATCATGGAACCCTCCACCTTGCAGCCGCGGACAAAACGGGCAGGGCAACGGTCCACCAGCAGCCGGTCCGCATAGGGGTTGGGCCGGATACCCCAGGCCTGCGGGGAGATCTCCGAATCGACTTTAAGTAAATCCATGTTTGCCTGCCAGTACGCCTGGACCGTACCCACATCCCGCCAGTAGCCGTGGAATGGGTAAGCAAAAACATTATCCCGTTCAATGGCCTTGGGGATAAGATGCATACCGAAATCCACCTCCTCGCGGTCTTCCTCCAGAAGCCGGAGCAGATATTCGGTGTCAAACACATAGATTCCCATGGAGGCCAGATCGGTACGGGGCACCTTGGGTTTTTCCTCCCATTCGACGATGCGGCCTTCACCGTTGGTTATCCCTGCGCCGAACTGGTGGATCTCGGAAAGCGGCACCACCATCATGGCGATGGTCACCTGGGCCTGCTTGCGGCGGTGGAAACGGAGCATGTCGTCGAGATCCATGCGGTAGATGTGGTCCCCGGACAAAATAACCGTCTCCTTGGCAGGATGCTCCCGGATAAAATCGATGTTCTGCCGCACCGCATCGGCGGTGCCCTTGTACCAGTCGGAATCGTGAGCCCCGGTGCGGGGGGGCAGGATCTTGATCCCCCTGGTGCGGCCCGTGAAATCCCAGGCCTCGCCGGTGCCGAGATGGCGCATCAAGGAAAGCGGTTTGTACTGGGTGAGCACCCCGACCTGACTTAAGCCCGAATTCATCACGTTGCTCAAGGAAAAATCAATAATCCGGTAGAACCCGGCAAAGGGCACCGCTGGCTTGGCCCTGGTCTGCACCAGGACATTGAGGCGGCTGCCGACCCCGCCGGCCAGCAGGAGAACCAGGGTGTTGTCGCCTTGGATCATCGGACCACCTCGTTGTTGCCGATTTCCCCGACCATCTGCTCCGGGCGCAGATTCGGGTGCAGGGTGCAGCCGGAGCCGACCACCATGCCGTCCAGCACATGATTATTCCAGCCGACCACCGTCACCTTGTCGGCCTGGGGCGGCCCTGGTTCGCCGATCCGCACCCGAGCCCCGAAGGTCACGTTGACATCGCTCACCACCGTGTCGAGGATGGCGCCGTGCCCCACCACATTATCGTAAAAGAGCACCGAGTTTTTCACCTCCGCCCCGGACTTGACGTGGACCCCAGGAAAGAGGATGGAGTTTTCCACCCGCCCCTCCACCACACAGCCGTTATAGATCAGGCTGTTTTCGATGCTGGCTCCAGGACCCACCTTAAGAGGCTGGCAATCCCGGACCGCCCTGTGCTCCAGGTTGGTACGGATGCCCCAGTCCGCAAGCTGGATCTTTGGTTCCGGCCCCAGCAGGTCCATGTTGGTCTGCCAATATTCGGCAACGGTGCGGGTGTACCCCCAATAGCCGTGAAACTTAAAACCGTAGACCTTGCGCTGGCTCGCCATGATCCGAGGCAGGATATCCCGGCCAAACTCAAAGGAATCATCCTCCCTGGCGTTGGTCTCCAGCACCTCATAGAGCACCGAGGGCTTGAAGCAGTACACGGTGAGCGAGGCCCAATTGAATTTTGGATCAACCGGTTTTTCCTGGTACTGATGGATGCGGCCGCCGCGCTCACCGTCCTCGTCATCAATCTCCGCCACCCCGAACCGGCTGGCCTCGGCCATGGGCACCTGCAGGCAGGCGATGGTCAGGTCTGCGTCCTTGTCCCGATGGTACTGGAGGATCTCCCGATAATCCATGTGATAGACGTGGTCGCCGGAGAGCACCAGAATGGTTTCCGGGTCGTGGTACTGGACAAAATCGAGATTCTGATGGATGGCGTCGGCCGAGCCCCGGTACCAGCTACTCTGCCCCGAACTTTGCGAAGGAGGAAGGATGGAAACCCCGCGATAACGACCGGTCATATCCCAGGCCGCGCCAACGCCGATATGGCTGATCAGGGAAAAGCTCCGGTACTGGCTGAGGATGGCGACCCGTTCCAGGCCGGAGTGCATGAGATTGCTCAGGGCGAAATCGATCATCCTGGCAAAACCGCCAAAGGGAACAGCCGACTTGGGCCGGTAGGCGGTGAGCACGTTCAGCTCGTCAACGCGCCCCCCGGCAAGGATCATGGCCAGAACCTTCGGTTTCAGTTTCATGGAATTCCTGAAGAAAGAGGAGAAGCCGGGTAACGGCTCCTAAAATTCTGCTGCGATTCCTGATTGCAAAACCATTATGGAAAGGGTTGCGCCAAAAAGCAAGCACGGGAAGGGGGAGAGAGGAAAAAGATTTTTAGCAGGTGTTGAACCGGGCACAAGATAGGCGATTACCGGGCGGTGCAGATGCGCGGAAGAGGCTGGCGAAGTGTGCTATTGCACATGAGCCTGCCGATGACAGCTAAGCGAGCGTAGCGAGACTGCGAGGCAGATGCGCTGCCCTGTGATCACCTACTATAGCAGATGTTTGGTGGTAAGCCGCATCAGGGTCTTGGTGGAAAAATCCTGCATCTCCGCAGGCAGATTCCGAAGCGGCACCTCGGCTCTGGCCGCTTCCCGATGGCCGCCCGCCGAGCCGATCGCATGGAACATCTTCTCCGCCAGCCGTCCGGCATTTTTCTTGTAGCCGTCGCAACGGAAGATGACCACCAGCTTATCGTTGTGCAGACCGGAGACGAAAACCCAAGCCACATCGTGGACCTGATTGAGAAAATCAGCGATGAGCACCAGCATATCCGGGCTGGGAACCTTGCCCAGATGGGCATACAGCCGCTGCTTGCTCACCTTCATCTCGTTGAGGGCGGTCTTGAAATAATTCAGCTCGGAGCGGCGGAAGGAGGACAACTCAATCTTGCGGACCAGATTCTGGTTGGCGATATTAAAGAGATAGCGGAAGGAAATAGCATCCGCCAGGGTGGCCTTTTTCTCGAAATTTCGGGTATCCACCTTGATTGCATAAAAAAGGGCGGTGGCCAGCGCCACCGAGGGTTTGAGGCTGGCAGCGCGCAGATACTCGACAAGCATGGAGGCGGTGGCGCCGAAATCCTTACGGATATCGACAAAGGGAGCCACCCAGCCCTTGGTGGCGGGATGGTGGTCAATGACCACATCAAAGGTGATATTCTCGAAGCAGGGCAAATGGCTGGGCTGGGAATCCAGCATCACCTTTTTAGTATAATCCCCGATTTTTATCGTGTGCAGACGTTCCATGGGGATCTTCAGCAGATCCACCATAACCACATTGTTGAGCCGCCTGATTTCGTTGGGATAGGCGATGGTGACGTTTTTCACCCGGTAGCGGAGCAGCCGCTTCAGGGCCATGGCGCTGGCAATAGCATCCGGGTCGGCGTTGATGATCACCAGAACCTGGTCATCCTTGCCAAAAAGACCGCACAACTCGAGCAGGCGCTCCTTGGCGGTTTTCTTTTTGTTGGATACCGGTTTTTTGGGAACTTCCAAACTTCCGTTCACGCCCACGCCATCATCCCCGCCGTCCGTTAAACCCAGGCCAAAACCTGCCTCCTGCCCCCACTACTATACCAGACAACCGATGCCCTATACCACATGCTGGGATAAATTTCAAAGGTTTGCCCTTGGGTCTATTCTCCGTCAAAGAACGGGACCGAGGGAAACAGCGCAGGATCGGTGTGGGGAATAAAGCGGGAGCCGGAAAAACGGAGCATAAACTCCTGATTGACGTTCAATTCGATATAGGTGATCTTTTTCACCAGCTCCAAGCTCCGTTCCCGCGCGGCTCTTTCAAGGAGTATCCGCTGGGCGCCCACCAGGGAGCTATTGCCCACAGGCTCATAGGTGGCAAGGGGTAGATCGGGCAGCATCCCCAGAACAATGGCCTGCCTCGGCGAGATGTGCCGCCCGAAGGCCCCGGCCACATAAATGCGGTGCAAGTCGGCAAAGGCGACGCCCACCTGATTGGTCAGGGTGGTAAGGATGGCATACATAGCCGCCTTGGAGCGCATGAGCGCGTCGAGATCCACCTGCCCTAAAACCACAGGCTGGCCATCCGCCGAATCCTTGCCCGGAACCACCACAAACTGGTAGCCTTCGCTTCCCTGGATCAGCCGGCCGCCGGCCGCCTGGGGCCGAAACTTGCCCCGGATATCGATCTGCCTGGTCAGGTACAACTCGGCCACCAGATCGATGAGCCCGGAGCCGCAGAGCCCCTTGGGCTTGCCCTTGCCGATGGTTTGATAAGTGATCTCCCCGCTGGCCGGATCGATCTGCACATGCTCGATGGCCCCGGGGCCTGCCCGCATGCCCATCCGAGCCACGCCGCCTTCGAGAGCCGGACCTGCCGCGCCAGCACAGGCGATGAGCCATTCCCGGTTGCCGACAATCACCTCGGCATTGGTGCCCACATCGATGAGCATGCAGGTCTCCGCCTGCTGGTCAAGGCCGCTGGCCAAAACGCCGGAGATCAGATCCCCGCCGAAATAACTGCCCACGCTGGGCAGCAACCAGACCGGCGCGGCCGGATGGATGGCCAGATGGAGTTCTCCGGCCAGACAGGGGTCCGGGGCGTTGACCATGGGGATATACGGTTCGCGGCAGAGATGGTAGGGATTGAGTTTAAGAAAAAAATGCACCATACTGGTGTTGCCGGACACCGAAAGCGCCCGGATCTCGGCCATTGCCAAGCCGGAATCCCTGGCCAGCTCCGCAGCCAGGGCATTGACCGAATCGATAATCGCCCGGTGCAGCTCGGCCAGGCCCTCGTCCTTGCCAGCATGATGGATGCGGGTGAGGATATCCGCGCCGAAACGGATCTGGCCGTTTTCCAGATCGGCCCGGGCCAGGGTTGCGCCGGTGGCCAAATCAAGCAGGGTTGCTTCGAGGTGGGTGGTCCCAAGGTCAAGGGCCATCCCGGCAAGAACCGGCGGCGACTGGGGGAGGAAATCAACCAGAAGCGGGGTGCCCAGCATATCATTGATAATGGCAGCACCGGTAAAGCCTGCGGCGCGAAAGCGCTCGGCCACCTTGCTCAGACGCTGATACGGCACCACCGGCATGGCCCCATCCAACTGCGGGGCAAGCGCCTTCTTCAACCGGTCGAGATCGCCGGTGTTATCGCCAAGACTGGGAGGGGGTGCGGCCACCACAACGGCGCGCACCAAGGAATTCAGCATAAACAGGCAACCCCGAGAATATTCTTCATAAGCAACGGCATCCTGCCCAACATACTATGTCGGCTGCCAAGAAAAGTCCCTAAAAAAAAATGGCCGCCCCCGCCCTAATTCTCTCTCAACGGAACCGTTCATCAGTGCCGCAGATGCGCGGAAGAGGTTTGCGAAGTGTGCTATTGCACATGAGCAGACCGATAACAGCTAAGCGAACGTAGCGAGACTGCGAAGCAGATGCAGTGCTGATGAACGGTTCCGTAGCGGCGAGCTTGACGTTCAGAGTGACCAATGGTAAAGAGCCATAAAGGCGTTACGCCGTAACGAGGATCAATAAATAACATGCCCTTATTGCTCTACACCTATCTTGCCACCGAGATTCTGGCCCCGTTTTTTGCCAGCTTTCTCATCATCAACGCCATCCTCTTTCTGGGCAGGCTGGTCCCCCTGCTCAACGTGATCTTCGATTTCGGCGTCAGTTCCGGTGATTTTCTCCGTCTCTGCGCCTACATGCTGCCCAAGCTGATGATGTTTTCCATCCCCATGGCCAGCATGACCGCGGTCATCGTCGCCGTCACCAGAATGGTGAACGACAACGAAATCATGGCCCTGAAGGCCACCGGCATCGGCCTGATCCGCCTGCTGCCGCCGGTGATCGTCGTCGCCCTGTCCACCTCCTTGCTCACCTATTTTTCCGCAGTCACCCTGATCCCCCAGGGCACCCTGGCCATGAAAACGCTTTTTTTGCAGATGGCCACGGAAAAAATCGACAGGGGCATCCAGCCAGGACAGTTCAGCGAAGGCCTCGCCAATGTGGTGCTGTATATTGATAAGGTTGATCCGCAGACCAAGCAATGGCAAGGCGTGTATGTTTCCGATATGCGCCACGGCGACACGCCTCTCACTGTGGTCGGCAAAACAGGACGCCTGAGCGCCCAACCCGAAAATATGCTGATCACCCTGACTCTCACGGACGGCACCCTGCACCGCGCCAGCGAGAACATCACCCAGACCATCCGCTTTGACCGTTACCAAATCAATCTGCCCATCAAGGCCCCCACGGAGATTGGCGGCACCTCCATTGCTGATATCGGGAAAAGCGGCATGAACCAGAAGCAACTTCTGGAACAGGTGGCAGCCCACGGCCCCAAAAGCCCCACCGGACTGAGCATGCTCATTGAGTACCACACCCGCATGGCCCTGCCGGTGGGCGGCTTCATCCTGACCCTCCTGGGGTTGCCCCTGGCCATGCTGGCCCGACCTGGCCGCAGGCCGCTGGGTGTGCCGCTGGGCCTGCTGCTTTTTGTCATCTACTATGTTCTGTTCACTGCGGGCCGGGCCAACGCGGAAAGCGGCCACCTGCCGGTGGCGGTCGGCCTCTGGCTGGCTGACATCCTGATGGCTGTTTTCACCTTCATGCTCACCCGGCAGGTGGCGAAGGAAACCGTCCCGCTCTTTTTTACCCGCCTCAGCGAACCGGCCCTTGCCCTGATGGCCAGACTCCCAGGAATCAAAAATGGAGGAAAGCCATGAAACTGCTGGACCGTTATCTCATGGCCCAATTCGCCAAAAACCTGGCCCTGGTCATCTGCTCCCTGCTCGCCATCTATATGCTGGTCGATTTTTTCGAGCGGTTGGACAACTTTCTGGAGGCAAAACAAACCATCGGCCTGGCGGTGAAATTCCTGTTGCTCAAACTACCTTTCATGTACGTACAACTGATCCCGGTCTGTATCCTGCTGGCCGGGGTCATCACTCTGGGTGTGCTCAATCATCATTTTGAATTCATGGCCCTCATGGCCAGCGGGATCAGCGTGATCCGCATCATCCGGCCCCTGTTCATCGCGGCCGCCCTCTTCACCCTGCTCACCGTGGCCATCGGCGAATGGGTGCTGCCCCCCACCACTGCGGCAACCGACAAAATCTGGTACGAACAAGTCAACAACCAGATTCCCAAAGGCATCATCCGGGATGGCCGCACCTATTTCCGGGGCACCGAGGGAATCTATTCCTTTATCCGCCCCAACCTTGGCAAAAACGAATTCAGCAATTTCTCCTTTGCCGCCTATGACGCGGAACACGGCCTGACAACCCTGCTCACCGCCGATAGCGCCACCTGGGAAAATGGCACCTGGCTGCTCAAAAACGGCCAGCAAAAAGAACGCACCGACAATGGCGGCTTTTCGGTAAAGCTCTTCAAGACGCTCACCCCGGCATTTACTGAACAGCCGGAAGAGTTCTTTGTCCCGCCTTACAAAATAGAGGAACTCTCATACACCAAGCTCCTGAAGCAGGCCCTGGACAGCAAGATTGCCAACCACGAATCGTTGTTGGAATTCCACCGCCGTTTCTCCTACATCTTTCTCGGCATCCCCCTGCTCCTGCTGGGGATTCCGGTGCTGCTCTCGGTGCATAAAAACAAAGGCCGCGATCTGGCCCTGGCCATCCCGGTGAGCTGCGGCATGGCCTTTGCCGCCTGGGGCGCCTGGAGCGCCAGCCAGTCCCTGGCCAAAACCGCCATCCTGCCGCCCGGCATCGCCTCCTGGTCCGTGCATCTGCTGACCATCGGTATTGGCTGCTTCCTCTTGAAACGGCACAACCAATAGCGCCCTGAAATGGCCCTCGATCCCGCATCCTCAGCCGCCACGCTCAGCCGCTTTCGCAAGATCGGCATCATCGGCATCCCGCCTTTGGGAGTGATTCGGGCTGCCAACGAACATGGCCTGGTTATCCATGATCTGGACGAGCCCCTGGTTCGGGAAGATCTCGAAACCGCCAGCCCCTATCTGCCCAGGGTTTACTGCGCCATCCTCCGCACCGCCGTGGTCAACGCCCTGCACCTGGAACTGGACGCCATCTATGCCGACACCGGCCCGGGCAAGTGCGACTGCGCCCTGCACACGGCCACGATCCTGGCCGAGGCCCTGCCCATTCCGGTGATCTGCACCAAAAACATGGACTCGACAGGCTATGGCACCCCACTCTGCCAGACCCGCCAGCCCCTGCTCGCCCGAATGCTAGCCATCACCGCCGGGGTAAAATCCGCTGCCCCCTATGACACTCCACCGCCGGTTTCTCTGCCAACCGCCGGTTTCTGGGGGGTGCCGCCCAGGGATTTTTCCATCCTCGAATTGTTCCCGGAGACCACGCACATCTTCGGTTGGGCCCGCTGCATGGAAAACAAAACCCCTGCGGATCACGAGCTGGAGGCGCTGTTCAACCCGCAGATCCCCACGGTTTTCTTTGCCCAGTCCTTTTGCGCGAAAACCGCGCTGGCCCGGTACCTGGCCAAAAAACATCCCCACGCCCTCTACCTGGATGTGGATGTACACACCACCAGCAGCGCCCGCGCCAAGGTCCAGGCCTTTCTCGAGCTTTCCGGAGTGCGGCTATGATCCTGGGCGACTTCGGCACCTCCTACTGCAAGTTTCTCGATCTCGATACGCCTGGGGCCAAGCCGACCATCATCGCCACCAAGGAGCTGCCCAGGGAAACACGGGTGGATCTCGCCACCGGCCACAACGGCAAACGCTTCGCCGACCGCTACGTCAACGAGCTCATTGCCCTGGCCAGGGGCGGCGAGGCCTTGATCGAAGAAGAGGAATATGTCCTGCTCGACTGCGGCAGCCGGGACATCAAGTTCATCAAGTATGCAAACGGCAAACTGGCGGACATGGGCTGGAACGCGGAATGCGGTGCGTCGATGGGCTTCACCATCGAACTGCTGGAGCGGTATTACGAGCTGGATTATGCCCACCTCCGGGTGCCGGAGCAGACCTTTTCCGTGACCTGCGGGGTGCTGGGGATGAGTGATATCTTCGACGCGGTGATCTCCGGGGTGCCGGTGGCCGAGGCAGTGGCCCGCTTTGTTAAAGGAATTGCCATCAACGCCTACCGCTTTGCCGGTTCGCCGACCAAGCTCTACCTCTCCGGCGGGCTCTGCGACAACCCCCTGTTTGTGGGCAGCTTTCCCTGCCAGGTAACGCCACTGGGCCGCTTTGTTCTGTTGCGCGGATTAGAAGCGGAGACGCGACAGCCCCGGCCTCCGGCCATTGCCTGAGGTAAAACCGATGCCCTCACCAACCACAGAGCGGCCAAACTGCCTGGCCTGCCTCCACTTCTACATCACCCACGAACCGGCACACCCTTACGGCTGCAAGGCCCTGGGCTTCAAATCCCTCCAGTATCCGTCCATGGTGGTGTTTGCCAGCTCCGGCATCCATTGTCAGCTTTTTAGCGCCAAGAAGCCCTCGGTCTGATTCCGGTTCTAAATCAAGCGGTAAACCATACAGATCGTCCGGAGAAAAAAGCGCCCCTCTCTTGACGGGAGGGGCTGGGGGGTGGGTGAAGCTGCAACCTGCTGATGTCCTGGCTATTTCCCCCTCTCCCTGACCCTCCCCCGCCAAGGGGGAGGGAATGAAACCGCTCAAACAGTTTTAGCGTCTTTTCCGCCCCCGTCTACGAGGCGCGGCAAGACAAATGGGGGAGAAAATAATTCCCATTGGCACGCCGCCGAGCACCGGAGAGGCTGCCGAAAAGGGGATTTGCACTGTTTGAGGCGAAGCCGAGTTTGCAAAGCCCCGGCAGCATCGAGGAGCACAGGGCATCCCGCCTGCGGCGGGACAAGGGACACAGGGTGCCTTTTCTTTTGGTTCGTTTTCTTTGGGCAAGCAAAGAAAATGAACAGAAGAATAAAGAGTATTCCTCTGGCTGCTGGGAATGATTGGTAATCAGATATCTTACGAATCAACCGGATTCAAAACCACGCTCTGCCGAGGCTGGCTTGCACTGAACACCGTTTCCACCCCCTCAAGAAGCCCCAAGGCAACAAGCCGTTTAACATTGGCGTTGCCCTTCCCTCGATAGATGGACTCGTCCGCCTTGGCCAGACACAGACAATGGGCTTGCTGGGGCGACCGGACGGAAAGTTCCGCGCGAACCTGATTGAAAAAAAGCCTGGAAAGAACCAGCTCCCCAAAGGCCGGATGGTACGGCCCTGCCAGCATGGTTTCTTCCAGCGAGGCCGAGGGCTGCAACCCCATACGCACCACAGAAATCCCCTGCCCATTAAAAATGGACCAGAGCCGCCCAGCCAATGCCACAGCCCGCGATAGGGAAAGGGGCTGATACCGCCCCTGGTGATACAGCTCCGCCAGGGGACTGCCTGAGATCACCAAACAAGGATAAAGCCGAACCATGTCCGGGCCAAGCGCTGCCGCCGCACGACCGCTGGCCAAGGCCGTTGCCGTGCTGTCACCGGGCAGGCCGAGCATGAGCTGAAGCCCCACCTTAATCCTCGCCCCCTTCAGGCAAGCCACCGCCGTCCGCACCTGGGCCGCAGTATGCCCCCGTCCACTGGCAGCAAGCACCCGATCATCCAGCGACTGGGCGCCCAACTCCACGATCCCCACCCCATGCTCCCGCAGAAACCCAGCGATCTCCGAGGTCACATAATCCGGCCGAGTGGAGAGCCGCAACTCCCGGACCTGGCCCGAGGCCAAAAAAGGCTGGGCCGCACCAAGCAATTCCCGTTGCCGCTCCATGGTCAGGCCGGTGAAGCTGCCCCCGTAAAAGGCCACCTGAACCGGGGCATCAGGATAACGGCGGGGCCAGGCCAACTGGGTGCGGATGGTCTCTTCCACCTCGCGGGCACCGACCATGCCCTCCGGGGCACCGGTGATACTACGCTGATTGCAGAACAGGCATTGATGGGGGCAGCCCTGATGGGCGATGAAGATGGGGATGACAAAGGGCGGGGGCATTGATTTAGGCAAGATTCTTGAGGGCCATGGCCGCGGCTTCCTGCTCCGCTTCCTTTTTGCTGCGAGCACTGCCCTGGCCGAGGATCTCATCCCGGAAACGGACCGAGACATGAAAGGTCTTGTTATGATCCGGACCTTCGTCCCCCTCCAGCACATACCGGGGACCCTCGTTGAACCGCTCCTGAAGCAGCTCCTGGAGCGAACTCTTGGCGTCGGCCAGGAACATGGTCTGCTGCCGGTCTTCAAACCAGGGGATAAAATGGCGTTCGACAAATTCGGTGGCCGCAGGGTAGCCGCCATCGAGAAAAATGGCTCCAGCCACGGCCTCAAGGGCACAGGAGAGGATGGACGCCTTTTCCCTGCCCTGATTGCTATCCTCACCCTTGCCCAACATCAGATACCGGCCCAAATCGAGATCACGCGCCATCCGGGCCAGGTGCCGCTCGTTGACCAGGGCCGCCCGCAGCCGGGTGAGATCGCCCTCCTGCATCTCCGGGAAATGCCGAAAAAGCGCATAGCCCACGGTGAGATCGAGCACCGCATCCCCGAGAAACTCCAGGGTCTCGTTGTCCTTCTGCATCTGCCTGCCCTGTTCAAAGGCGTGGGAGCTGTGGATCATGGCTTTTTGCAGATGGGCGCGATCCCGGAAATGGTAGCCGAGATTTTCCTCAAGCAGGGTCAGGTCTGGCTGTGGGGTTTGGCTAAGGGTATTGGTAGTCACGGTAGGGTACAGGTAAGGGGTAATCTGGGAGGGTGTCACCCCTCTTGCCGAGGAAACACCATACTCCAGCCGCTAAAAAATGGCAACGGATCACCCGGCCCGACGCGGGGCTTACGCCCTCTTTCCTTGCCTGCCGCAGGCCGGAGCAGCGCGCACATTTTCCCTTGTCAAAAAAACGATCTGCGTTTAAGATTGCCCCCACCAAAAAGGCGGCGTAGCCAAGTGGTAAGGCAGTGGTCTGCAAAACCATTATTCAGCGGTTCAAATCCGCTCGCCGCCTCCATTGAAAATCAG
>JAPLJH010000006.1 GCA_026388695.1 Deltaproteobacteria bacterium
CCGGGAAGAGGATCTGCCTGTGCTCCGCGGGGAGCTGGCCGCGCTCGGTGCCCAGTTCAAGGGGCCGGGTAAGTTCCCGATTCCCCGAGTCTGCATCGGTGTGCGCGACTGCTCCATGGGCATCGGCGATCCGGAGCGGATTTCCGCTTTGATCCTTGAGAAGTTCAAGGGCCGGGAGAAAACCAAGCAGAAGTTCAAGATCGCCATCTCCGGGTGTACCTTGGGGTGTTCCGGGGTGTTGCTCACGGATATCGGGATCATGGCTACCCGTAAGGGGTTTGATCTTTTTGTCGGCGGCAAGGGCGGCCCCAGTCCCAAGGTGGGGCGCAGGGTTTTGCGGGATTTGGATGAGCAGGGGGTTGTGGCTGCGGTGGCGGAGTTGGTGGAGTTTCATGATGCCCATACCGAGACCAAGCAGCGGATGGTGAAATTGCTCGATCATCCGGATTTTCCGTATAAAGAGGCGGTGTAGGGTTCGTTTCTGGATTTTGGGAATGGTGGAGGTTGCTTTTCTGCGGTTCTCTTTTCTTCTTTTGCTTGCCCAAAAAAAGAAACAAGAAAAAGGCACCCCGCCACTTGTCCCGCCGAAGGCGGGATGCCCTGTGCTCCTCAAAGCTGCCGGGATGTTGCAAACTCGGCTTCGCCTCAAACAGTGCAACCTCCCTTTTCGGCAGCTTTTCCGGTGCTCGGCTGCGTGCCAACGGGATCTTTAGTGCATAAGGGCAAAAGCCATGATTGAGATGGTTTCTTGATTAGAGATTTCTAAACGGCAACAAAAGGGGTGTTGACCCGGCATGACTGGTATTTCCATGGCCCATCCCGAGATTCTTTTTGCCGTTGGCGTGCTGTTCTTCGCCTACTTTATTCGCGGCATCGCCGGGTTCGGCTCGGCGCTCATCTCCGTGCCTCTGCTGGCCCTCTTTTTCCCTGTATCCCAGGTGGTGCCCCTGATCGGGCTGCTGGACTGGCTGGCCTCAATCAGCCAGGGTCTTCCCAACCGGCGGCTCATCCGCTGGCCCGATCTGCTGCCGCTGTTGCCCTTTACCGTGCTGGGCGTTTCCACCGGTCTTTTTCTGCACACGGTTCTGGCGCCGGGCAGTCTGCTCCTCGCCCTTTCCATCTTTATCATGCTCTATGCGGTCTATGCTCTGCTGCCATTCCCGCCCCTGCACGGTGGGCGTTGGCTGGCCGGGCCTGCCGGTTTGCTGGGGGGCACGGTGGGTGCGCTTTTCGGCACCGGGGGGCCGTTTTATGTGATCTATCTGACCCTGCGGCAACCGGATAAAACCGAGTTCCGCACCACCATCGCCACGATTTTTGTGATCGACGGTCTCTGCCGGATCGTGGGCTTTTCCCTGAGCGGTTTTTATACCCTGCGGATCATGGCGCTTTTTGTGGGGATCATGCCTGTTGCTGCTTTGGCCCTCTGGCTTGGCGGCCGGGTGCACCTGCGGATCAGCCATACGGCCTTTGTCCGTTTGGTAAGTATGATTTTGTTGGGCAGCGGGCTTGCCTTATTGGTGAAGGCGCTTAAGGTCTAGTGGTATTCCGACACATAACAATGGAGGCCCCATGCACACCCTCACAGAGCTAAAAAAATATTCCGCCGAACTGGTTGACCTGCACCATACCCTGGCCCTCATGCAATGGGATCAGGAGGTGCGCATGCCCCGCCGAGCTGCGGAAGGCAGGGCCGGGCAGTTTGCCACCCTGAGCGCTTTGGTGCACCGGAGGGAGGTGGCCGAAGAGCTTGGTGCTCTGTTGGCGCAAGCCGAGGCGCAGCAAGAATCGCTGTCCGTGGAGGATCGCGCTCTGGTGCGGGTCATGCGTCGCAGCTACAACCAGAACACCCGGCTGCCCGAGGAGTTTGTCGCCGAGTTTTCCCGCCTTACCTCCCAGGCCCAGATGGCATGGCTTGAGGCCCGGGAGCAGTCCGATTTCGCCATCTTTCAACCCCTGCTGGAACGATTGGTTGGCATGGCCCGGCAACAGGCCGAATATCTGGGCTACGCAGCCCATCCCTATGACGCGCTGCTCGATCTCTACGAAGAAGGGCTCACCACCGTGCAGGTGGAAAGCATGTTTGCCGAGCTGCAAGCGCCCCTGGTTGCCATGGTCAAAAAGTTTGCCGGACGCCTGGCCCCCCTGGCCTTTGCCGAGCCCTTTGCCCTGGCCGGTCAGGAGCAGTTTGCCGAACACCTCCTGGTGGCCATGGGCTTTGATTTCAGCCGGGGCTGTCTGGCCCGCTCGGCCCATCCTTTCACCACCACCCTGGGGCACCACGACCGGCGTATCACCAACCGCTATGCCCCCAAGAGCCTGGATTTTATCTTCGGCGCCCTGCATGAGGGTGGCCACGCCCTCTATGAGCAGGGCATTGCCGAGGACCTGGCCCACAGTCATCTTGATGACGGGGTTTCCTTGGGGATTCACGAGTCGCAATCCCGGTTTTGGGAAAATGTCGTGGGTCGGAGCCGACCATTCTGGCAGCGGTTTTACCCGGAGCTGCAACAGGCATTTCCGGCCCAGTTTGCGCACACGGAGCTTGGTGATTTTGTCCGGGGAATAAACGCCGTTACCCCTGGTCTGATCCGGGTGGATGCCGACGAGCTGACCTATAACCTCCATGTTCTGGTTCGGTTTGAGATTGAAAAGGCCCTGATCGAGGGGAGCTTGGAGGTTGCCGAGTTGCCTCTGGTTTGGCGGGAGAAATACCGGCAGTATCTTGGGGTGGAGGTTGAATCCGATGCCGACGGGGTTTTGCAGGACATTCACTGGGCCCACGGTAGCTTCGGCTATTTTCCCACCTACACCATCGGCAACCTGGCTTCGGCCCAGATCTGGGAGGCCTATAAGCGGTACGATGCTGATTTTAGTCAGACCCTTGCCGATGGGAATCTGGTCAAGGTTAAGGAATGGTTGCGCAAGGAGATCCATGGCCACGGCAGCGTGTATCTGCCCGAGGATCTGCTGGTGCGGGTGACGGGCGCGCCGCTTTCTGCTGGGCATTTTCTTGTTTATCTTGAGGAAAAGTTCAGTGGTTTGGTCGGTTGATCTTTAGGGTTGAATCAGGCGATTGGCCTGTCCGCAGATGAAATAGGTATGTTCATTTCTTTGCTTGCCCAAAGAAACGAACCAAAGAAAGGGCCCCCTGTGTCTCTTGTCCCGCCGGAGGCGGGATGCCCTGCGCTCCTCGATGCTGCCGGGGCTTTGCAAACTCGGCTTCGCCTCAAACAGTGCAAATCCCCTTTTCGGCAGCCTCTCCGGTGCTCGGCTGCGTGCCAATGGGAGTTTTTCCCCTCCCCCATTTTGTCCTGCCGCGCCTCGCAGGCGAGGGCGGAAAAAGATGCGGAAACTGTTTGAGGGCGAAGCCCGAGTTTTTCCGCGTCCCGCCCTCGGCGAGAAGTAAGGGAAGCCCGCAGGGTCAGGACTGGTCGGGGTGCCTTTTTCTTGTTTCTTCTTTTGGGCATGCAAAAGAAGAAAAAGAGAACAGCCGAAAAGCTCTTCCCGTCCCTTCGCCTGGAATTGTCGAACCACCCTGATTTTAGCGGCAAATCCCGGCAGGAGCGAGTATACTGGTCGCCTTACCCGTTGTGAATACTGAGTAAATAAAGAAATTCATGAGAGCTGTTATGGCATATCCTCGTTTGTTGCTGGCGGTGGCGCTGTTTTTCTGCGTGGCCGTCGTGAGTGTCTCCCCGGTCCGGGCTGCCCAGGACCCCTTTCCCCTCTACGATTGCGTCACGCCCAATGTGTCTTTCTGGTGTGATATCTACGGCAAATATCCTTCCACCCAGGGTGTTCTCCACGACAAGCGGGATCTGCGCGTTATCTACGAGGTGCTGGATGTCGAGGGGGTCTTTGAGGCCGGCGCCAAGGAACGGGACCGACAGAGGATAGAAAGGGCTAAGGAGAGATATCTGGATATCCTCAAATCCCTGGCCGCAGGCGTTCCCCCCCAGAACCGGGAGGAAAAACGGGTGGCCGGGTTGTTCGGCCCCAGGGCCACGGCGGAGGATTTTCGCCTGGCCCAGGACAATATCCGTTTCCAGTCCGGGCAGAAGGATAATTTCGAAAAAGGTCTGATCCGTTCCGGGGCTTATCTGGCCGAGATCAAGCAGATCATGGCGAGCTACGGAGTGCCCGAGGATCTTGCCTATCTGCCCCACGTGGAATCATCCTTCAACTACAAGGCGTACAGCAAGTTCGGCGCGGCAGGCATCTGGCAGTTCACCGAATCTTCCGGTAAGCAGTTTAATTTGGACGTGGATTATGCCATCGACGAGCGGCGCGACCCGATCAAGGCCACCCATGCCGCAGCCAGAATGCTGAGACATAATTACGAGTTGCTCGGCACCTGGCCGTTGGCGGTAACCGCCTATAATCACGGGGTCAACGGCATGATGCGGGCCAAAGCGGCCAAGGGGGATTATGAAAGAATCTTCCAGGAGCATGAAAGCGAGTTGTTCAAGTTTGCTTCGCGGAATTTCTACTCGGAGTTTCTTGCCGCCCGGGAGGTGGCCAAGAACTACAGGACCTATTTCGGCCAACTCCCCATTGAGCCGCCGGTGAACAGCAAGACTGTGACCTTGCCCAACTATGCCCTGATGAACGATCTGGTCAAGCACCTCAAGGTTGACCTGGAAACCTTCAAGGCCTTGAATCCTGCCTTGCGCGAACCGGTGCACCTCGGTCAAAAATTGATTCCCAAGGGCTATGAGGTCCGGGTGCCGCAACAGGGCAAGGCTGTCCGGTTGGCGGACAATATCCCCTCGGAGATTCTCAAGGAGGATCAGGCGCAGACCAATATGTATCAGGTGCGCCAGGGAGATACCGCCTATTCCATCGCCCTGACCCATGGTATTACGGTGACCGATCTTCTGCGGGGCAATGGGCTTGATGAGCAGGCGGTGATCTGTCCTGGCCAGAATCTGCGCATTCCCAGCCTGGGCGAACGGGGTACGTTGGCCGCCGTGGTCGGGAAGAAGACGGAGCCCCCGCGTCCGGCCGGTCTGATTCCGGTGGTGCCCGGGGGAAAGACGGCGGCCCAGTCCGGGGGTGAGGTGGTCTCCCTGGTGAAGTTGGCGGGTGCGCCGGGTTCGGCGCAGGTGGTCCAGCCGGTGAAGGTCGCCTCGTTGCCTGAGGCTACCCCGGCCAAAGCCCCGGAGCCGGCAAAGGCCAAGGGCGCCCAGTGCCCTTCCCTGACTCCGGCCAAGGTTTTGGGCAATCTCGGAATTGAGGTGGTCAAGAAGCAGGGCAAGACCTATGGCGTCGTTCGGGTGGAAGCCGAGGAAACCCTGGGGCACTATGCACGCTGGCTCGGGGTGCGGGCCTGGGATCTGCGCCACTTCAACAACTTGCGCTACGAACAAGCCCTGGCGGTGAACCAGCAGATCAAAATTCCCCTTGCCAAGGGGAGCAAGGAAAAGTTTGAGGCCCAGCGTTATGAGTTCCACAAGGAGATGGTGGAGGACTTCTTTGCCGCCTACCGGCTGATGGAAGGCACCCGCACCTACCGGGTGAAACAGGGCGACACCATCTGGTCCCTGTGTCAGAGCGAATTCGAGCTGCCTTTCTGGCTGATTAAAAAATACAATGAATCCGTGGACTTCACCCAGCTGAAACCGGGACTGCATCTGGTGGTGCCCCGGGTTGAATCGATTCGCTGATAGATTTTCGGACTGATCCCATGGATGCCCAACCCAAAACTATTCTGCTTAAAGACTACCGCCCGCCTGCTTACACGATTGAAGAGGTGTTGCTGGCCGTGGATCTGTTCGAGGAGCGGGCTCGGGTCTGCTCCCGCCTGGTCTGCCGCCGCAACGGCCCGACCGCACCGGATGCCCCCCTTGTACTCCAAGGGAGGAGCCTGGTGCTCAAGTCCGTTGCCCTGGACGGCGTTGCCCTCACCCAGGACCAGTATCGGCTTGACGATGAAACCCTCACCATCCCAACGGTGCCGGAGCGCTTCGTGCTTGCCGTCGAAACCGAGCTCTATCCCCAGAACAACACCTCCCTCGACGGCCTGTACCGTTCCAGCGGCAATTTCTGCACCCAGTGCGAGGCCGAGGGCTTTCGCAAGATCACCTATTTTCTAGACCGGCCCGATGTGCTGGCCCGCTACGAGGTCACCATCACCGCAGAGCAACAGCGCTATCCGGTGCTTCTGGCCAACGGCAACCTGATGGAAGCCGGACCGTTGCCTGAAGGCCGCCATTACGCACGCTGGCAGGACCCGTTTCCCAAACCCTCCTATCTTTTCGCCATGGTTGCCGGTAATCTGGTCAAGATCGCCGATACCTTCACCACCCGTTCCGGCCGCCCGGTTGCCCTGGAAATCTATGTGCAGGCCCACAACCGGGACAAATGCGGCCATGCCATGGTCTCGCTCATCAAGGCCATGCGCTGGGACGAGGAGGCCTTTGGCTTGGAGTACGATCTTGACCAGTACATGATCGTGGCGGTGGACGATTTCAACATGGGCGCCATGGAAAACAAGGGGCTCAACGTCTTCAACTCCAAGTACGTGCTGGCCAGGCCAGACACCGCTACGGATGCCGATTACGAGGGGATCGAGGCGGTCATCGCCCACGAGTATTTTCACAACTGGACCGGCAACCGGGTTACCTGCCGGGATTGGTTCCAGTTGAGCCTCAAGGAAGGGCTCACCGTGTTCCGCGACCAGCAGTTCACCGCCGATCAGGTCTCTGCCGCGGTCAAGCGCATCCACGATGTCCGGCTCCTGCGCAATGTGCAGTTCCCAGAGGATAACGGGCCCATGGCCCATCCGGTGCGGCCCGATTCCTTCATGGAGATCAACAATTTCTATACCGTGACCATCTACGAGAAAGGGGCCGAGATCATCCGGATGCTGCACACCCTGCTGGGAGCGGAATTGTTCCGGCAGGGGCTGGCCTTGTATCTCACGCGCCACGACGGCCAGGCCGCCACCACCGATGATTTTGTCCAGGCCATGGCCGAGGTCTCTGGCCGCGATCTAACGCAGTTCAAGCGCTGGTACACCCAGGCCGGCACGCCGCAGCTTATTGTGCAGGGCAAGTATGATGACCAGACTCAGACCTATACCCTGACCCTCGTGCAAACCACCCCACCCACCCCTGGCCAGTCCGAAAAGGAACCGCTGCATATCCCGGTGGTCCTTGCTCTGCTGGACAGCCAGGGTGGCGAGATGGCGCTGGTCTCCCCGGAGCGGCAGGCAGAGGCCGAGCGCGGTCTGTTTGAGCTGCACGGGGTCGAGGAAATCATTCACTTTAACGCGGTGTTGGAAAAGCCGCGCCTCTCGATCCTGCGCAATTTCTCCGCACCACTCAAGATTGCATACGATTGTGATGCGGAAGAGCTGCTCTTCCTCTTTCGCCATGATCAGGATTCTTTCAACCGCTGGGAGGCGGGGCAGTGCCTGGCCAGCCGGTTGCTCCTGGGGTTGGTGGAGGATTTTCGGAATAACCGCCCTCTGCTTCTTGACGAAAGATTTGTTGCGGCCTGTGCCCGGCTGCTTGAGGGAAAAGGCGGCGATAAGGCCCTTCTTGCCCTGCTGCTCACCCTGCCTTCGGAGGAATACCTGGCCGAGCAGATGGAGGTAGTGGATGTCGAGGCAATCCACGTTGCCCGCACCTTTGCCCGGCAGACCCTGGCCTGTTCCCTGCGGCCCCTGTGGGAACAGGCCTATCAGGCCAACCGGGCCAGCGGCCCATACCGCTACGCGCCGGGGTTGGCAGGGCAAAGGGCGTTTGGTAATCTCTGCCTCGCCTATCTGGTAAGCCTTGAAGACGATGCGGCTATCCAACTCGCTCTTGCCCAGTTTCGCGGGGCGGACAACATGACCGATCAGATGGCCGCCTTTGCCGCCCTGGCCCATTCCGCCCGTCCGGAGCGGCAGCAGGTGATCGCTGATTTTTACCAGCAATGGCAGGGGGATTCTCTGGTGCTGGACAAGTGGTTTGCGGTGCAGGCCACCGCCCCGCTGCCGGAAACCCTGGCCGAGGTGCAAGGGCTCATGGCACATCCGGCCTTTCAGTTGAAAAATCCCAACAAGGTCCGCGCCCTCATTGGCACCTTTGCCGCAAGCAACCCGCTCTGTTTTCACGACCCGTCTGGCCGGGGGTATCACTTTTTGGCCGAGCAGATTCTGGCCCTAGACCCCCTCAATCCGCAGATTGCCGCCCGTCTGGCCGCACGGCTCGGGCGGGGAGGGCGTTACGATGCAACCAGACGTGGCTTGATGCGGGTTCAGCTTGAGCGGATATTTACTGAGAAAAATTTGTCACGGGATGTATATGAGGTGGTGAGCAAAAGTTTGCAGAGTGGCCGGGCGGAAACCTGAGGCTTCTAATGGGGTGCTGTTGTCACCCTGTTGCGGCCATTATTTTTTGAATCATACAGGGCGGCATCGGTCTTTTTCATCAAGGAATCGTAGTCGTCGTCTTTGGCGATGAATTCGGCAACGCCAAAGCTACAGGTGAGCGAAAGGGAGTCCTTTTCGGAAATAGGTATGGCGAGGAATCTGATGTCTTCGCACAATCTTTCTGCCAGCATCGTGGCGTCGGAGAGCTTCGTGTTGGGCAGGATCAGGACAAATTCTTCCCCGCCGTATCGGCAAGGGTAATCAACCTCCCGGACCTGTTTTTTTGTGAACGCCCCCAGATACCGCAAGACCAGGTCTCCGGCGAGATGGCCGTATTGGTCATTGGTTTTTTTGAAAAAATCAATGTCGAACATGACGAGGGTAAGGGCAGTTCCGTATCGCTTGGCTCGGGATATCTCCGTTTCGAGAAGAATCCTGAAGCTGTTTCTGTTGTAAAGACCGGTCAGTTCGTCGAAGGTGGCTTGTCTGTGCAGTTTTTTCTCAAACTTCCACATTTTGACAAGATTACCGGCCCTGGCCAGTAATTCTTCGGGGTGGTATGGTTTTCTGATGTAGTCATTGGCCCCCTTTCTTAGGGCAACAACGGCTTCTTCCGTGGAATCAAGGACGGTAACCATCAGAAAGGGGATGTTTTCAAGTAAGGGAGTTTGGCGGACCAGGGATAAGAGTTCCAGCCCGTCCATATTTGGCATGAGCCAATCTGAAATAATCAGGCAGATATTTGCTTCGTTTTTGAGAATGTCCATGGCCTCGTGGCCGTCTTGGGCAGAGATGGATTCATGGCCCCGGCGAGTTCGAGCTGTCTTTCCATGGCGCGCAGAACAGAAGGGCTATCATCCACGATGAGGATTTTTCCTGGATCATCATGGGGACCGAGTTGGATGTCTTGCGGATTTTTCATGGGGATGTTCTCTGCCGTTAATCTTGGATGCCGATGATGAATCATATCATATCGGTGATAGTCAGGGCGGATCTTCTTTTGGGCAATAGTTTAGATAGAGAGAAGTTATAGTCGACAAAACAATCTTGGCTTGCAGGTGATTTCATGGATATTTCAAAAACGATTGCGGAGATGAAGAAGAACCCCGCCTTTGCCGAGAACGTCGGCATGGTGCTGGTCCACAACGGCGTGGTCCGGGCCTGGTCGCGCAAGACCAGGGAAGGGGTCTCGGCTCTTGAGGTCACCCCGGATCAGGACAAGATCGAGGCGATCCGTCAGGAGTTTCTGCAAAAGCCCGGCATCTTCGATATCGTTATCGAGGCCAAAAGCGGCAGTTTTCAGCCCGGCGACGATCTATTGTTCATCATCGTGGCTGGAGACATTCGGGAAAATGTGAAACCGGTGTTGGGCGAGCTGCTGGACCGTATCAAGTCCGAGGCCATCGGTAAAAAGGAAGTGATGCTGGCCTGAAGTTCACCCTTGCAAAAATGCGGGAATCCGGTTAGTAAGGGGCCGCACAGTGTTTTTTTTTACTTTGATTTTGATTGCCACAGGGAGATAGCAAGTATGTATTCCGCTTCTGATTTTCGCAAAGGCCTAAAGGTTCAGATCGACGGTGAACCGTATATCATGACGGATTTTTCCTTTTCCAAGCCAGGCAAGGGCCAGGCCCTGTATCGCGCCCGTCTGCGGAATATGATCACCGGCAATGCCTTTGAAAAGACCTTCCGCTCCAACGACAAGCTGGAAAAGGCCGCCCTTGAAGAGCGGACCATGCAGTACCTCTACAAACAGGGGGATGAATATTTCTTCATGGACAACGTCTCCTTTGAGCAGCTGGAGATGTCCAAGGCACAGCTGGGCGATGCCACCAACTTTCTCACCGACAACATGGACGTGGATGTGCTGCAGTACAACGGCCGTCCCATCGGCGTTACCCTGCCCAACTTCGTCAGCCTCAAGGTCACCCAGTCCGACCCGTGGGTCAAGGGCGACACCAGCGGCAGCGACTCCAAGCCCGTGACCATGGAAACCGGGTATGTGGTTCAGGTGCCGCCCTTTATCGAAGAAGGGGATAAGCTGCAGATCGACACCCGCACCGGGGTGTATGTTACCAGAGTAAAAGAGTAGCCGTAAAGTCCCCTCGCCCCTTGCGGGAGATGGATAGGGAGAGGGGGAACGTCTTGGATGTGATGCCGTTGGCAAAGTCACCCACCCCCAGCCCCTCCCGTCAAGGGAGGGGAGTTAAGGTAAAAGCCGAACCGAAACCGGACTCTGCACAACGACTATGATCCCCACTCACGGCCTGCATTTGCGGGCCGTTCTCATTCAAGCTCTGCGCACCTTCTTCATCGACCGAGGCTATCTCGAGGTCGAAACCCCCATCCGTATTCCTGCCCCTGCCCCGGAAGCCCATATCGTGCCGCTGACCAGCGAGGGTTGTTTTCTGCAAACCTCGCCAGAGCTCTGTATGAAACGGCTGCTGGCCGCAGGCATCCCCAAGATTTTCCAGCTCTGCAAATGCTTCCGTAAGGCTGAGCGCGGCGACCGCCACCTGCCCGAGTTCACCATGCTGGAGTGGTACGCGACCGGAAGCGACTACCGCGATCTGATGGCGGACTGCGAAGCGCTGCTGCGCCATTTGGCTGCGGCCATGGGCAAGGGTGGGGTGCTGGAATGGCAGGGATGCAGGATCGATCTTGGGTCGGAGTGGGAGCGACTCACCGTGGCCGAGGCCTTTCGCCGCTACGCGCCCTGCACGGTGGAAGAGGCGCTGGCCCAGGACCAGTTCGATGAGATGCTGGTGGAGTACGTGGAGCCGCATCTGGGCATGACAACCCCCACCTTTCTCTGTGACTACCCGGCCACGCTGGGCGCGTTGGCCCGGCTCTCTCCGACTGATCCAACGGTGGCCGAGCGTTTTGAACTCTACGTGGCCGGGCTGGAGCTGGCCAACGGTTTTTCCGAGTTGGTTGATCCCGTTGAGCAGCGGGCCCGGTTTCTGGCGGAGCAGGAGGGTATCCGGCTGCAGGGCCGCGACCCTGGCCCCATGCCGGAACGGTTTCTAGATGGTCTTGAGGCAATGCCTCCTGCTGCGGGCATTGCCTTGGGGGTGGATCGGCTGGTCATGCTTTTTACCGGGGTGGACAGTATCGATCAGGTGGTGGCCTTCACTCCGGAGAGATTGTAGCCTTTCGCCAGTAATCGGCACCAAATATGCGAATTACCCCGCACGATAAGTAAAGCGGACGCTAAGAATGCCGCCCTCAACCTCGCCGAAACAGCATCTTTCAATCATTGTCTTTTCTGGCTAGTTTTTCTTTATAGAACTCATTCTCAATCTGATGTACGAACTGGACAAATTCATCATATGTCAGAGAAACAGCCTTCTTGTCATTCTTGAAGTGATATCCCTCCTCGTCAATTGAGAAGTTATTGTGGGCTATAGAATCTCGTATGACCTTAATTTGTTCGATCACTCCTGTTAGGTCTTTTCGGTCATTTTTGTACTCCTCCTTTATGAGGAGGAGCGGTAACAGTCTGCAGATTCCGAAATTTTGATTCAGCAGGACGTGTTGGGTCGAAAATCGTTTTTCAAATTCTTCCCTTATTGTCTTGAGTGTCGTTGTGTTTGGGTAAGTATCGAATATATGTAACAAGTATTCGACGTACTTGAGGTGGGCATTGATCGCTAGAATTGTTTCCATGAATCTGTTCTCATGACCTACGATGTAAAGCTATACGTCCTGAATCTTCTTCTGAATCATCTGCAAATCCAGCCAAGTCGCCTTCTTCATCTCTGGATTTCTCAAAAGAAATTCCGGCGAAAAGGTGGGGATCAGCGGGATGCCCTGAAAATCGTGGAACCTGCCGCGCAATTGGCTTAAGGGTTTGCTGGTGTGGAGCAGCTTTTGGGCGGCGAGTGGTCCCATGGCGCAGATGACCGTTGGGGCGACGAGCATGATTTCCTTGAGCAGGAAGGGCAGGCAGGCGTCCACCGCCTCCTTGCCTGGCGACTCCTGGGCATGGCATCTGGTGAGCAGGCTCAGGTGGACCGCATCACGGTTCAGGCCGATGGCCTCTAGCATTTTGTCGAGGAGCTGGCCCGGTTCCCCGCTCATGGGTAGGCCGGAATGGTCGTCCTCGGCAGAGGGCGCATCGGTGATGATCAGGAGCTTGACCCCGATTGTGCCCTCTCCGGTTATTGCCTTGTTCCGGCTTTGGTGCCGTGGGCAGCGCTGGCAGGCCTGCATTTCGGCATACAGCTCGGTCAGGGTGGTGTCCGGCATGACGGCGGATGTGGTCTGCTGCCGGGCTGATGGGGCCAGGGGTGTCTTCGACTTGGAGGCGGCTACGGTTTGCGGTTTGGCAGTAGCGGCGACCGGTTGCTGCGGCCCGGCAACAAAGCGTTCAAGTTCCGGGGTGCGTGGGTAGCCATCGATCCCGATTGCCTGCTGGAAGGCGACAAGCTGCCGGACATCCTGAAGAAACTCCAAGGCGGACTGGGCTGGGATCGGTGGGGTGGTAGTGTAGTTTCCGTCGGGCGTTGTCATGGGTGGTCCTTGATTTTTGCCCATTATAGCCCGGAGCAGGGGGAAGGCCAAAAGAAAAGATGGGTGGGGCTCTTCCAAATTACTCCCCTCCCTCGACGGGAGGGGGCTGGGGGTGGGTGAAGCTGGACTTGCCGATTTCGTGGCTGCTTCCCCCTCTCCCTAGCCCTCCCCCGCCAGGGGGGAGGGGACTTTTCGGACTGTGGCAACTGTTCCTTTAAAAGAGAGAACCTGGCCGCTTGTGAGTTTGTTATTACAGTACAACCGGAATGGAAAGCACCGACTCCTGCTTAAACAACCCCCCTGACTTCCGCTTGATCCGCACCGTCACCGACTTGCCGATTTCCTTGCCCAGTAGGATGATCTTCAGGTCGTCGATGGTGGCCACCGGTTCATCATCCAGCGCAAGGATCACATCTTTTTCCTTGATCCCTGCCGCCCCGGCCTTGCTCTTTTCGGATAATCCTTGCACCAGCGGGCCATCGGGAGTGTTGGCCAGCATCACCCCGAGAACCGCAGCCGGTGGCAGCTCCACGGGTTTGGAAAAGATCAGGTAATCCGCCTCGGTCTGGTCCAGCGCTTCGTTCTCGCTGTTCAGGATGACGGCTTGGCGAATTCCTGGCAGGCGGCGGGCGACTCGGGGCGGGATGGCCGTGGCCTTGTCGGTATGCCCCTGTCCGGCCAGCACCACCATTCGGCTCTCCGGATGGGCGGTGAGGAAGGTGGTCACGGACTCGGCCATGGTCTCGTCCCAAATGGCCTGGGCCTGGAAAAAGCCGTTGATCTGTTCCGGCGTGCTGTGCTCACCGTGCATGGTAAAGACCTCGGTGATCCGCTCACGATAGCCGGGGATGGCAAGGTCGCGGTCTGCGGGAATCTTGACAAGTTCCTCGGCACTCAGGGCGGCAGTGCCCTCCTTGAAGACCTTGCTGACGATCTCTTTTTCCTGGTTGAGGGCCACGATGGGCAGTTTGTTGCGCCGGGCAAAGTTGATGATCTCCCGGTACAACCGGTAGTCAAAGCTCCATTTGGAAAAATATCCCGATTGTTTCAAGAATTCCCGCTCGTTCAGCTCTCCTGCCACATACCGATCAAGAACGGGTTGCGCCTCGTGGCTGAACATCTCCATGCCGATGGCAAGCTTGGGGTTCTGGGTGAACAGCGCCCGGATCACCCGCAGTTGCAGGAGATGGTCCTCGTTGCGGGTGTGGCTCTCCCCCACATAGACCACCCGTTTGTCGGCGATCTGGTCCATGATTGCGGCAAAGGACAGGGCCTGGGGCATGGCGATGCCCATGGGCGGGGTATCGATGGCCAGGCGGATGCCCTGGTCGGTCTCGGCAATGGTTTTCCGCTCAATTCGGCCCAGGTTGAAATAGAGCGCGCTGTACTTGCCGTAATGGGAGAGCTTGGGCGCGGCTGCGGCTGTTTCCGCCGCACTGCTCGAAGCGATCAGCACCGCAACCTGGCCAGGGGCCAGGGGGTTCTCCCGCGCTTCCAGGCTAAAGCCCTTGGTGGTTTGAGGTGGAGAGGCAAAGATGGAGCGGGCCAGGCGGCTGTTGGTGCCGAGGAAAAGTACGGCCTTTCCTGCCAGATCCTTGTCCGTGGCCTCGCTGGCGGTCTTGACCGGGCACTCCATGGAAGTGAGGAGTTCGATGAACGGGGCATAGATCTGCCGGTCTTCCGCCTCCGGGACAATGGCCAGCCTTTCGCGGGCGCCGAGGAAGCGCGACCAAGTGGGCGGCAGTTCTTCCGGTGCCAGGGCCCGCATCAGATCGTAGTCGGGATCGGCAACCACCAGCGTGGGATAATCACTCAGGCTGAGGTTTAGTTTGGTCTCGGTTTCGGTAAGAGTCACCTCGCGTCGTTCCTTGCCCTTGGCAGTGACGATATCCAGGGGCAATCTCAGGCGGTAGGGTTTTTCCTGAAGTTGCTTGATGGTGAGGGTCAGTTCGATCTGGCCGTCTTTTTCCTTGAGGCTATCGGCGAGTTCCAGGCGGGGAATATCGGCGCGGTTGAGCCATTGGCTGAAAAACGGTTCGAGATTCTGGTGGGAGCTTGCGCTGAAACTTGCGGCCAGATCCTGCCAGCTCGCCTGTTGGTTACGGAAACGGGCATAGAACTCCCGCAGTCCGGCGTAAAAGGGCGCGTCGCCGATCTCCCGGAGCAGCATGTGGAAGAGCATG
Source organism: Deltaproteobacteria bacterium (assembly GCA_026388695.1). Classification (GTDB taxonomy): domain Bacteria; phylum Desulfobacterota; class Desulfobulbia; order Desulfobulbales; family Desulfurivibrionaceae; genus Thiovibrio. Next base: position 15,064 of record JAPLJH010000006.1, read on the forward strand.
CTCCCCTTGTCGTAGCCCAACGCGCGATTCGCCTTGTCCCCGGAGGCAACATGGCTGCCGGCCCCGCTGAAATCCTTGAGCGCCTTGGTGTTGTCCTGCCCCACATAGCTCTGGTAGGTGATGAGCTGTTGCTTTCTGAATGTGGCATCGGCCCGCTTGTCTGCGGCAAAGGCCTGATCCGCCAGGTAGGTGGTCAGCGCCTCGCACCAGTTGCCCTGGCTGGCGTCCACGCCAACCGCGTTGCCGAACCAGCTGTGCAGCACCTCATGGCCCAGGGAGGTCTCGGTGATAAAGGGCAGCCGAACCACGGCCTGGCCGAGCAGGGTGAAGGTGGGCATGGCGTAGCCGGTGGGGAGTCGGTTTTCCACGATGCTGAAACGCTTGTAGGGGTAGGTCCCGATCAGCTCCTGGTAGCGTTTGAGGTAGGCAAGGGTTTTCTTGCGGTATTCCGCAGCCAGTTGCAGGTCTTCCGCAAAGAAGTAGGAGTACAGGGTTTGGCCTGGGCCGATGGGCTGGTGCTCCACCACATAGGGCCCGGCCACGAAGTTGAGGCTGTCTGCGGGATGATGGAAGCGGAAGCGGACGGTGCGGATATTTCCGGCCACTGTGCTGCTGATCTCCTCGGCCTCGGAGATGGCCTCAAACTGTTTGGGGATGGCGGCGGTCAGCTCCTGGAGACAGTCGGTGTCCAGGAGCGGATGCCAGATCCCGGTGAGGGCGATGCCTGTATGGTCGATGAGTCCGTCGGCCTGGCTGCCTGCCATGGTTTTGCGAAAGCTGATGGCCACCTGCCGGTCGTTTGCCGTGGGCGGGAGAACCACCTGCTCCGTGGCCTGGAGCGGAACGCCGTCCAGTTGTAAGGCGGTGATCTCGATTCCGATAAGGGAGACGGTGACAGCGGTCTGGGCCGGGATGGTGATGCGTGATGTGCCAATGAGCCGATGGCCGGCAAGGTCAAAGGCAATGTCGAGCTGTTGCTGGGGGATACGTGTGGCTGCGGCGGACTGGGCCACGGGGAGGATCAGCAGGCCAAAGAGTAGGAGAAGGCAAAGCAGGCGGGGCGCATGCTTAAGCCGGTTCCAGATTTTCCGCGTCGCAGAACTGTTTGAGGGAAGCCAGGGCTGTTTCCGCACGTTGTTGTCCTCGCAGTTTTTTTGGTAGCTTCGTCGCCCAGGCCGGGAACAGGCCGAAGTTGATGTTGGAGGGTTGGAAATGCTTGGGGTCGGTCAGGGTCAGATGGCCGATCAAAGCGCCCAGGGCGGTGTCGTTGGGCAGCTCAAGAGCCGGTTGCTCATGAGCCAGCCGCACCGCATTGATCCCGGCCAGCAAGCCCATGGCCGTGGACTCCACATAACCCTCCACTCCTGTGAGCTGCCCGGCCAGCAGGAGATCGGGCCGGTTTTTCACTTGCAGGCTGGGGAGCAGCACCTTGGGTCCGCAGACAAAGGTGTTGCGGTGGATGCTGCCGAGCCGGGCGAACTCTGCCTGGGCCATGCCCGGAATCAGGCGGAACACCGTCTGCTGCGCGCCATAGGTCAGCTTGGTCTGAAAGCCCACCATATTGTAGAGCAACCCATCCTTTTTTTCCATGCGGAGCTGGACCACGGCGTACGGGTCGCGGCCGGTTCTCGGGTCGGGCAGTCCCACCGGTTTCATGGGCCCGAAGCGGAGGGTGTTCTCGCCGCGCTCCATCATGACCTCGATGGGAAGACAGCCCTCAAAGTATTTTTGTTCCTCGAATTCCTTGAGCGGCACCTTGTCGGCGTTGCGCATGGCCTCGATAAAGGCCGCGTATTCGTCGCGGTTCATGGGGCAGTTCAGGTAATCGCCTGGCCCGTCATCATAGCGGGAGGCCCGGTAGACGATGCTCATGTCCAGGGAGTCGGCGCTAACAATGGGAGCGATGGCGTCGTAAAAGGCCAGGTGCTCTTCCCCGGTGAGTTGGGCCAGGGATGCGGCAAGGGGTGCAGAGGTGAGCGGGCCGGAGGCCAGGATCATCGGCCAGGTTCCGACAGGAGGGAGTTCGGTGACTTCCTCCCTAACCACGGTGATGGCCGGATGCAAATCGATTTTTTCGGTGATAAACTGGGCAAAAAGCTCACGATCCACGGCCAGGGCCCGACCAGCCGGAACCTGGGTCTGGTCGGCTGCCGCCATGATCAGGGAGCCCAGGCGACGCATCTCTTCTTTAAGCAGACCTACAGCGGAAGAGACATCGGCGGAACGCAGGGAGTTGCTGCACACCAGTTCGGCCAACTGCGGCAACTCATGGGCCGGACTGAAGCGTACCGGTTTCATCTCATGGAGCGTTACCCTGCAGCCGCGCTGGGCAGCTTGCCAGGCGGCCTCGCATCCCGCGTGGCCGCCGCCGATGATGGTGATATCCGGGGTATTAGAGGCCAAGTTGCTTCTTGATGGCATCAACCACCACGTCGCTGGAGGTGCCAACGATGGATTTCAGCAACCCTGACTTCTCGTAAAAACCGGCCAGAGGTGCGGTCTTCTCGTTGTAGGTGTCCAGACGGTGGGCGATGGCCTCTTGGGTTTCATCCTCGCGCTGGATCGCCGGGCTGCCGCATTTGTCGCAGATCCCTTCCACCTTGGTCGGGTTGCTCTTGGTGTTGTAGATCGCCTGACAGGTGGAATTGGTGCAGGTTCTTCTGGTGCAGAGCCGGTCGAAGATCACATCGCGGGGCACGTCGATGGAAGCGACCATGTCCAATTTGATGCCCAGTTTCTGCAAGAGCGCGGTCAGGGCTTCGGCCTGGGGGATGGTGCGGGGGAAGCCGTCCAGCAAAAAGCCCTTGGCGCAATCGGGCTCTTGGAGGCGGTTTTCCATGATGCCCATGATCAATGAGTCGGGAACCAAGTCGCCGCGATTCATGTAGCCCTCTGCTTCCTTGCCCAGTGGGGTGCCGGCCTGAACCGCGCCGCGGAGAATGTCGCCTGTGGAAATCTGTACCGAGCCGTCGATGGCGGTGAGCAGCTTTGCTACTGTGCCTTTGCCTGCGCCGGGTGCGCCCAAAAGAATAAGTTTCATGGTGTTTCTCCTGTTTCGATGAATGTATGCCCGCAACAGACGGCACGGGGCCGCAATGGGGGTAAGGGTTTGCCGGAATACCAGCAGCGCTGCTTGCACTGCTATTAGCGGCGCTGGCCTCGGCAAGTAGAATCCGGGTCGCAACTATACCCGATTTTTGTTGTGGATGGTAGGGGAATCATCGCTGTTTGGGTATTGCCTTGTCAGCATGAGGCAGGAAGTTCATGCTACACGCGGCGAAGAGCGAAGGTGCGGCGGGAATCAGACTCGCTCGATCTCGATGCATTTTTCAGGGCACATGGCTGCGGCCCGGTCCAGAGATTCGCTGCACGCCACGGTGTCGGAGGTGGATTCTGCTTTTTCCGAGGACTCGTTCATTCGGAAGACCTCCGGGCAGATGACCACGCAGGTTTCGCAACTGTTGCAGCGGTAGGTGTCGATGTTTACCCGGCAGTTCATGGGGACTCCGTGATGTCTGTAAGTTGAAAAAGGCCGGAGGAACGGAGCTGGCTGCTCCTTCGGCCTTGTGCGGGATCGGTTATTTCACGCCCTTGCTTTTCAGGTAGGGGCTGTATTTTTGGTCTGTTTCCATGATGTGCTTGTCCAGCCAGTTTTTGAGGAAGTTCATCACCTCGATGCTGACTGTGCTTTTGCCGCTTTGCACTTCGCCGATGAGCGCCGTGACCTTGTCGGTCATCTTGCGATGTTTGTCCTTGTGGTCGGCGGTTTCCGGGTAGGCATGGGTGTCGAACAGTTTTTCCTCCACGGCGAAATGGCTCACGCAGTAGTTGGCGAGCTTGTTTAGCACCGTCATCAGGACCTCCTTGCCCTTGCCCGCCAGCATGGCGTCGTTGAGTTCGTTGATCATGATGATGAGTTGTTTGTGCTGGTCATCGATTTCTCGGATGCCCACGGAATACTTGTCCTGCCAGGTTAAAAGTGCCATTGTTGCCTCCTGTTCGAGTAGTCGTTGTCTTGACGGAAAAAACTGTGTCTGGGATCAGGATAGTATTTTATGGGAATTTTTATCAAGTAGAAAAAATGTTTTTTTGGTCGTCATTCCGGCGTAGGGAAATCAGTATCTTTAGGCAAGTGCAGGTATGCTGGACCCTGGCATCCGCCGGGGTGACGAGTTGTTGCGAGGCCGATCAACATCGGGGAGAAAACACCCCGCATGCCGCAAAAAAACAGAGGCCATTTCCGGAGGGGCGGAAATGGCCTCTGAGTGCCGCTTGGGGCGGCGAGGAAGAGGGGGGAAGAAGAAACAAGGTGAAAAGAAACCAAGGGGAGGAGATTTCTTTGTTTTCACGTTGCCTATGAATTTAAGACCTTCCCCTCTTTGTAAAAGTTCCCATTTTTTTTAAAAGAATCAAAAATCCTCGAAGTCATCGCCCATGGGGATGATGTCCTCGGGCTTTGATCCCCTTGCCGGTGTCTTCTTCGCCGCAGGGGGAAGAGCCTTTCTGGCCGGGGCCGCGAGTTTTTTGGCGCTGGATTGCATCGGAGTGGGGGGGCGTCGCAGCCTTTGGGCATCCTGTCGCTGTTTCACTGGGCCTTCTGCGCCGCCCACCATTTCGAGCAGGTTGCCTACCGAGGCCTTCATCATCTCCGCCTGGGCGTTCAACTCTTCGGAGGCAGAGGCGGATTCTTCCGCTGCTGCCGCGTTGCTTTGAGTTACGGTGTCGATTTCGTGGATGGCCTTGGTAACCTGGGTGACGGCATTGGCCTGCTGGCTTGCCGATCCGGCGATCTCGCTAATAATGGTGCCGATGCGGGTGGTGGATTCGGCGGCGGTGTTGAAGGATTCACTGGTTTCCTTGACCAGGGCGCTGCCGGTGTTGACCTTCTGCACCGTGCCTTCGATAAGATTAGAGGTGTTCTTCGCCGCCTCCGCCGCACGCATGGCCAGGTTACGAACCTCGTCGGCCACCACGGCAAATCCCGCCCCGGCCTCACCGGCTCTGGCTGCTTCCACCGCAGCGTTGAGGGCCAACAGGTTGGTCTGGAAGGCGATCTCGTCGATGGTTTTGACGATCTTCTGGGTTTGGGCGCTGGCAGCGGAGATTTCTTCCATGGAGACGGTGAGCTTTCGCATGGATTCGTCCGCGCTCAGGATTACCGTGTTGGCCTCTTTCATCAGGTCGTCGGCCTGCCGGGCATGGTCGGCATCCTGCTTGACCATGGCCCCGACCTCTTCCAGGGAGGCGGAGGTTTCTTCCACTGCCGCTGCCTGTTGGGAAGCGCCTTCGGCCAAGGTCTGACTGGAGGATGATACCTCGCCCGCAGCTGCAGCCACCTGCTCTGCCCCTTCGTTTAAGGTCAGGCTGACCTGCTTGAGGGTGGTGGATATCCCCTTGCCCAGGAAAAAGGCCAGGGCCGAGCCGCTGCCTAAGGCAATAACACCCAAAGCTAGGGCCAGCAAACCGAGAAATTTGGCCCGCTCCTTGGCGGTAACCGTGTCTTGGTTCGCCTCGTCCTGGACGGTTTTGTACATCTCTACCAGGATCGGTTCCGCGATATGGGAGGCCTCTTTAATCTTTGGCAGAAGGCTCATCCGCTCATATTCGGGAGCAGTGAATACAAGCTCGACATTTTTCTGGTAGGTGTTCACTGCCGCGCTGACTTTCTGGACATCCTCGATCAACTTGGTTTTGCCGCTCTTCTTGGCCATGGACTCGATGGTATCCAATTGGTCCTCAAGGTCAGCAAAGCTGTCTTTCTGCGATTTTATATGTTTCTCATCTCCGGAGATGAGAAAGTCCTTTTCGAAGCGGCGACACTTGTTGAGGTCGTTCCTGGCGGTGAGGGCGCGCACGGCAATGGACATCTCCACCTCAAGGAGCTCGCTGAACGAGGAGGTGGCGGAGGAGAGCGCGAATTGGTAAACGCCCACGATGATGGCGGTCAGGAGCAACACGATACCAAAGCCACCGCCGATTTTTTTGCCTATTGTTGTCTGTTGTCTGGCCATTTCTCTCCTCCGCGCAGCGGGTTGATCATTGGAAAATTTGTGTGAATTACTTCAATACTTTACAGCATATAGAAAAATAGGAGATGGCGTCAAGCCCTGTTTTGCAGGATGGACGCTTTTTTGTGCCGGTCAATCGCGGCTGAGCACCCGGCCCAGAGTGGCGTCCACGGCCAGGGCCTGCTGCATCCGGTCCTTGAGGAAGGATTCGCTGAGATATTTCCGGTTGTCCTCGATCAGGGTGCAGAGCGTTTCGATGTCGCCGGATTCGGCAAGTTTGGTGATCCGGTCGAGGTTTTCGGCAAAGCTTTGGACAATGCGACGGCCTTGGCCGCTGGTGGCCATGATCTCTGCGTAGGTTCTGGGGTTTTGCCCATGCACCCTGGCCATGGAGAGGATGGAGTAGAGCGAGGTCAGGGTGGCGTGGCTACCGATGGCCTCCGGGGGGATGGCGTTGTCCTTGAGGGCCATGGCCAGGGCGACCGAGATGGAGGTGGGCAGCTTCTGGCTGACCCCCATCATCAGGTCGTGCTGGCCCGGCGCGTCCAGGGAAATCTTGGCTCCGTGCTTGTATAAAAAGGCCTCGAACTCGCTGCTCAACACGCCGCTGCGCGCAGTGCGGACCACCGAAGCGTTCTTGTCCTTCATCGTTGCGGCTTGCGGCCCCCACAGGTTATGGACCAGCAGCACCTCCACCCCCTCCTTGGTGTGGCTCAGGGCGGTGTGCAGCACGTTTTCCGCCTCGCCCGCCAGCAGGATCAGGGCCTGGTTTTCCGCCAGCAGCGGTCCGTATTCCGCCACTGCCGCAGGGGTGGCGCTGATGGGTACGCAGATCACCACCACCTCCACCTGGGGGATCATTGCTTCGGGCCGCAGCGCGGTGCTGCGGCCGGTGATCATGGTTTCGTAGCCTTCGCTTTTCAGGCGCTCGGCAAACCAGAGGCTCATGTCGCCGCTGCCGATAAAACCAAAGGTCTTGATGCGCTTGACCCGCATGTCCACCCTGGGGAAGCTGCCCAGCACCCGCACCGAGCCCGGCTCCTGGATGATCTGGTGCTCGATGCGCTCGATGGCTTGGCGAACCCGCTCGTCGGCAAGATGCCCCTCGAACTCGATGAAGAATTGCAGCTTCTGGCTCTGGGGGTCGGTTTCCGTCTGCATGTCGATGAGGTTGATGCTGCGCTTGGTAAACTCGTGCAAAATTTCCGCCAGGATGCCGACCCGGTCCTTGATCGGAGTGGTGACCATGGCGGTCGCGTCATACCCAGTGCGGGGGGCCGGAGTCTGGCCCAGCACGGCGTAGCGGGTCCGGTTGTGGGGCACGATCTCTCGGGCGCGGATGGCGAAGCCGTAGGCGCGCAAGGCCTCCTCCGATTCGATGACCCCGTGGCCGACAAGTCCCTTCGCCTTGATGTCGCGCACTGCCGCGTCCAGATCATGTACCGAGGTAAGGGTGGCGTCGGGGTAGACGCTGGTGATGTAGTCCTCGCATTGCCGCAGCACTCCGCTTTTTCCCAGGAGCATGGTGAGGGGTGCGTTGGCGTCAAGGCTGCCCAGGGAAAGATGGATGGGCAGAACGATGTTATCCTGCCAGAAGCCCTTGTCCATGGCCTTGATCAGGCGGCTGTATTCCTTGACCTGACCCTCGCGGGTATTGAAAACCGGCGCCAGGGCCAGATCGGTTTCCTGGGCGGCAAAGGCCGTGAACACTGCAGCGAGATTCGGGAAAAGCCTGATGGTTGCGTCCGGGTTGTACTGGCGGGCTGCCTGCCAGGCGAGGGAGCCTTCCGGGCCGAGGGTGGCTATGGAAACCATGTGATGACCTGTGGGTTGCGTGGTTGATCTTGCCAAACTCCCCCTCCATTTACGGGAGGGGGCTGGGTGGGTGAAGGTGGCAGCTACCGCATCTGGGCTTCCACCTCATCCCGACCCTCTCCCGCAGGTAAGCGAAGACTCCGGGGGAAGAGGGAGTTTTCTGCTATGCGGACAGAACCTTTCTTCTTTTAGTGTGTTCGTAAGGGCTGGTCAATAGCTTTCCTTACCCAGGCCGGTACCGGCTAGCCTGGGTAAGGAAGGTGGACATGTTCCGGCAAGCAGCCCATCAGGAAAGGATGATGAAACTGAAGCGGGAATAGGGGGGATGAAAAGTATGGCTTTGGTTCACACTGATTTGTGACAGCCAGACCTGTGTCAAATTATTTGGGATTTGTCGCAAGCAACTTGTCGGCTGTTGCCTTATCGCAATAAATCCCGCAGCCTACCACATAATCCTTGTCAGCTTTTACAAGTTTCACATAGGAAACTTTCTGTACCGGCGCGTCTGAACCGGGCTTGGGCCACATATAAGCAACCCAACCGGCTCCGCTTTTTTTACAAAGATCGTTCATATCGCTGAAAAGTGGCTTGCCGTTTGGGTCTTTAATCCCTAAGATCTTGGTCCCGTCAAGAGTATCTTTCAAAGGATGCACGATCATTTTTCCGTTTAAATCATGAATCCAGATATAGGTGCCATTGCCGATAAATTCACTGTCGCCTTTGAATTTATCTATGGATTTACTTCCTTCAGCCATTACTAGTTTGGCAGCTTTTTCAACCCGCGCAATAATCTGGTCCGGAGTGATAGGGGCACCAACCTCGGCCTTTTTCGCGGCCTGCGCAGACAATCCCTCCGAGGACTCGGCAAAAGCATTGCCTACGGCGAACATTCCCACAAGAGACATGGAAAGCATAATGCCAATAAATCGTTTCATTGAGGACTCCTTTTCGTTGAATGAAGTAATACGGAAAACTATGCACAAAGCCTATTGAAAATAATGCTCTCAAAAAAAATGGGTAAAATCAAGAGATTATCAGGAAGAAATCATTTTTTTTGATAAGCGCTAATCAGAATACTTTTTTTGGGAGGCGCTGCGGAAAACCGGAGATGTGGCGGGGCAAGGAAGGTTTGAAACGTTTGAAATGGCGGACGACGGACTGGTCCGAAAATATTTCAGGCCACGGCCTGTGCCTGTGGCAGGGCGGAAGCGATCTGGCTCAGAACTTCTGCGGGAACGAAAGGCTTATCGATGTAGGAAGCGTGGCCGCGTTTGTGGAGCTGCCGGAGGAGCTCCTTGTCGCCGTAACCGGTGATGACCATGATGGGGATCGAGATGCCCGCTCTCTGGAGTTTGTCGATCAGGCCAAGGCCATCGAGTTCCGGCATTTTGAAATCGGTGATGATCAGGCTGATGGGGCGGCTGGCAGGCTGTTGTTGGATCTTCTCATAGGCATCCCGGCCATTGGTCGCCAGGATCACGCTGAAACCGGCTTGGCGCAATACTAAATGCAGGGCCAGCCGGGTGTGTTTCTCGTCTTCCGCTATCAGGATGTGTGGACTGATCATGGTGTGTACCGGCCCTGGGTGCTACTGGGCGGCCTGTCTACTCATGGCTTGCGCGAAGCTTTTTGCGAGGCTGGGGGCGATGCGCCGCACAAAAACTTCGCCGGTGTCGGTGTTGAAAAATAGCTTGTATCCCTTGGTGCCTCCGGTTTTCTGTACATTGGGGGTAAGGCCAAAACGGGCAAGTGCCGTAAGGGCGGCGGTAATATTCTGTTGGCCGATGGCAAGTCCATCGGGGGTGGGCAGGCCGGTTTGGATGACGCTTGCCCCGCCGAACATTTTTACTGTCAGCGCTGATGGGGCGAGGCCGAAGCGGCTGGCCATGGTTTCGAGCATGTGGGGCACCACCGTGTCCAGATACGGGAAATGCCCGGCAACGGGCGGTTTTGTCTGGCGGGGCAGCATGCCGTGGCAGATGGCCCCGATCCTGAATTTCTCGCTGTGCAGGCACAGGGAAACGCATGAGCCGAGGATGGTGGAGACAATGGATGCCTGTTTGGTGATCAGCAGCTTGCCGGGAGGCAGGTTTATAACCGGGAGATCGGGGTAAGACAGCAAAAGAGGGATTTGCAACATGGATGGGGCCAGTCCTGTGGGAGGAGGTTGTGGAATGGCGGCAATTATCGGTGTTCCGCCGTGCTCCATGGAGTGCTCCCGGTCATTTTTTTGCCTTGCAAAAAAAGCCAACTTCCTGCCAAGCCCCCGGAGGGACTTGGCAGGAAGTCTTGGATCGGCGAGGGGGGGGGACCGATCCAAACGGCTACTTGTGTCAGGCCCGGTCGGGCCTGTAATCTTTTTAGTGGGTCTCTCCGATGATCAGCTCGTAGGCGTCTGCTTCCGAATCCAACAGGGCGCCGAAGATAAGGGGCTGAATCTGGTCGGCGCTTTCCGCCGATAGGATGCAGATCTGTTCGGCAAAGCCGTTGAGACCGGGTGTGGGGTTCATCCGCAGATCGATGACCGGGACGGTTCTGCCTCGGAAATTTATGATGCCCATGACCGTATCGTTGGCAAGGGGAAGGGCAGAAGCCGACATGAGACCGAGGATTTCGGTGATCCGCAGCGCGCCGTGGATGTATGTTTCCCGATCAGGTATGAGCGTTGCCAGCGTGGCTTTCACTGCTGATGTTCCCATGGTCTTTCCTCCTGGGCAGGTGGCATTCGCCTCCGTGGTTTTCGGGGGGTTGCTTCTTGCTTATGGAAGAAATGTGCCAGGCGGGAAAAAAATTGTCTAACTAGATGATATCGCATGGAATATTTTTTTATGCGATGGGGCGAAGGGGTGATGGTTGATCAAGATATATTTATTATCGGGATGGGGAATGGGGCTAGGGAGGCAGTGGTGTGGCTGAAATGAATGAATATTGATGGGTGTCAACAAAAGTTGATGTTCTGTGGGACAGGAGGAAATTAATTTGTTCATTTCTTTGCTTGCCCAAAGAAACGAACCAAAGAAAGGGCACCCTGTGTCCCTTGTCCCGCCGAAGGCGGGATGCCCTGTGCTCCTCGATGCTGCCGGGGCTTTGCAAACTCGGCTGCGCCTCAAACAGTGCAAATCCCCTTTTCGGCAGCCTCTCCGGTGCTCGGCTGCAGTTTTTCCGCGTCCCGCCCTCGTCGAGAAGTAAGGGAAGCCCGCAGGGCCAGGACTGGCTGGGGTGCCTTTTTCTTGTTTCTTCTTTTGGGCACGCAAAAGAAGAAAGGGGGAATAGCAAAAAAGTCCTTCCCCGACCTTTCGGGATAAACCTTATTTCTCCCCGGACACGGTCATGGGAAAAACCGCTCTGGCAATGGTGCCCTTGCCGGGCTGCGAGTTGAATTCCAGCCGCCCCCCATGCTCTTCCATGATCCCTGCGGAGATGGAAAGGCCGAGGCCGCTGCCGCCGCCATCGCGTTTGGTGGTGAAAAACGGGTCCAGGATGCGTTTGAGATTTTTTTGGGAAATCCCGCCGCCTTGGTCTGCTATTTCCACAAAAAGCGTGTCGGTCTTCGCATCCAGGCCGGTGGAAACAGTCAGGTGGTTGTCGGGGGAGGCGAGGGACTGGTAGGCGTTTTGCAACAGGTTGATGATGACCTGCTCGGTCCGTTGGAAATTGCCCCGCACCGGAGGCAGCCCTTCGCCGTAGTGGATGCTGAGGTGATCGGTCGCTTTTTTAAGCGGGTTGGCAAGCAGGACCAAGGCGGCGCGTAGCGCGGTGTTGAGGTCAACGTCCTGGTCCATATCGGAGATGCCCTGGCGCGCGTAATCCCGCAGGTTGAAGACGATCTTGCGGATGCGTTCCGAGCCGTCGAGGATGCCGGAAAAAAGCTCGGGGATATGTTCACGCATCTCGGAAAAGGGGATGCCTGCCACGGGAAAATCGCCGTGTTCCTGGTAATGCTCTGCCAATATAGGCAGGAAATCCTCCCAGGCGCGGTGGAGGATGGGGGCGTTCATGGTGATGAAGTTGTTGGGATTGTTGATTTCATGGGCCACCCCGGCGACCAGGATGCCAAGGGAGACCATTTTGTCGGCTTCGATGAGCTGCCGCCGCCGTTGTTCCGCTTCTTTTTCCGCTTTTTTTCGGGCCTTGATATCCGCCTGGAGCTGTTTGTTGATGTGGGCCAGTTCTGCGGTTCGTTTGGTTACCAATTGCTCCAGATGGTCGCGGTGTTGGCTCAGTTCCTGCTGGCTTTTTTTGAGGGCCTTCAGCAGGGCAATCCGTTCCATGCCTCTGGCCAGGGAGACTTCCAGCTCGAGCAGGGAGATCGGTTTTTGGATATAGTTGATCGCCCCCATTTTCATGGCTTCTACGGCGATGGTAAGATCCGCCTGGCCGGAAATCACGATGCATTCAAGGTCGGGTTGGATGGCCACGGCCTGTTGCATGAGGGCCAGGCCATCCATATCCGGCATCATGATATCGGTAATCAAAAGATGGAAAGGGTTTTTGCCAAGAAAGGCCAGGGCCTCCGGGCCGTTGCTCGCACCGATTGCCGCATAGCCGAGGCGCTCCACCTGCATGGTGAGCAGCTTGAGGACCATGGGCTCATCATCAACAACAAGTATTTTTCCTTTGCTTGCCATGGTCGTGCGGTGGCCTTTTTTCGTGATTACGCCTGGCGTTTGAGCCGTTGATTTAAAGCCTGCGGCGTTATGCCCAGAAGAAGGGCGGCGGCCCGTTGGTTGTTGCTGCTGCGTCTGAGGGCTTCGGTGATGAGTTCCTGATCCGCGTCTTTCAGGGTGGGCAGCCGATCAAACCCGGCGGCCCAGGATTTTTGCGGGAGAACCTTGGCAAGGGAGGGCTGGCTTGCCGTCGGGATGGTTGCGCCGAGCTCCTTGTGAAAAAATGCCAGGGAGAGGGTGGCTCCCCGCTGATGGCTCATGGCATCAAAGGCCAGGGCCCGCAGCTCCCGGACGTTGCCGGGAAAAGCATAGCCGGAAAGCAGGGGGATGAGTCCCTCCGGGCAGCGGGGTTTTTCTTTTTTGAACTCCGCTGCGGCCTGGGTAAGAAAAAAGTCCAGCAGGGCAGGGATATCGTCCTTGCGCTCTCGCAGCGGGGGGACCTGGATACGGTGGGTGCGCAGCCGGTAAAACAGGTCGGTGCGGAACAGGCCTTTTTGGTGTTGCTGCTCCAGGTCGTGGTGGGTGGCGACGATGACCCTGGTGTCGGAATGATGCACCTGGTCGGAGCCCAGGGGGTAATATTCGCGTTCCTCAAGGAAACGCAGGAGCTTGACCTGTGAGGCCTCGCTGAGATCGCCGATTTCGTCAAGAAACAGAGAGCCTCCGGCGGCTTTTTCCACCAGGCCGGAGCGGCTGCGATCCGCACCGGTGAAGGCCCCCTTGGCGTGACCAAAGAGGGTGTCGGCAAAGATCTGGTCGTCAAGGCCGGCCACGTTGACCGCCACATATTCCCCTGCTCTGCCGCTTAAGTCATGGATGGCCCTGGCGATGCTTTCCTTGCCCACCCCGGTTTCCCCGGCGATCAGCACCGGCTGCCGCCCTTCGGCGATGGCCTCGCAATAGCGGAACAGGGCTTTCATGGTGTCGTTGCCCGTGATGATCTGGGAAAACACCTCCGGGCGGGTCGGATCTTTTTCAAAAAAACTGCTGGCAAGCCGGGAGTTTTCCCGGCGGAGCTGTCTGACCTCAAGGGCACGTTTGATGCTGGGCAGGAGGCGTTCGATCTCCACCGGTTTGAGCACGTAATCGAAAGCCCCCTGCTGAATGCAGTGGACCGCGGTATCCACCTCGTTGACTCCGGTGACGATGATGACCGGCAGATCCGGGAAACGCTGGCCGACGTCCTTGAGGATGTCATGCCCGGAAACATGGGGCATCATCAGGTCGAGAAGGATGATCTCCACGGGCTGCCGGGCGAGGATGCCCGCGACCTCCCGGCTGTCTTGGCAACGGATCGTATTGTTGATGCCATGGGAGCGGAGGGCGATATCAAAGCTGGCAAGGGTGTGGGACTCGTCGTCAACCAGGAGGACGGGATGCAGCGGATATGCCGGAGGAGCTTTTTTGCCCATGGAGCTTGGGGGGCTTGGGTTATGGCAGGATGTTGGGCCAGAGGAGCTTGCCCAATATCCAACCGGTGGTGCCGTCCGCATGCTTGACCTTGACCCAGTCGCCTTCGGTGGTCAGGGTTTTGAAGACCACGCCGTGCTTGACTTCCGCCGCGATTTCGTAGTCTTTTCCCGCGCCAACGCGGAGATTGGCGGTGGCTGCCTTGACAATGACGGTTTTCTCCTTGGCCAGCAGATCGGTGGTGATCCAGCCCTTATCTCCGTCAAAGTCCACCACGTGGGCCCATTTCCCCTTGCGTTCGGTTACCTGCAACGGGTAGCCCTTGAATACCGTCCAGAGGATTTCTTTGGTTGCCTCGGGGCCGGAGCGGATATTGGCGCCGTTTTTTAGGACACTGAGGTGTTGCGTCTCTGTGGCGGAGGCCTTTTCGGGAGCCGTGTGCTCGACGGATTTTTCGGAAGCTGCTTTGGTCGGAGCCTTTTTTGGGGCGGCTTGGGCAGAGGCTCCAACCGCAAGGAAAAAAGCGCAGGCGAGACCGCAAAACAGAAATAGTCGGGAAAGGGAAGGTGTTTTGGTCATGATGGATAAACTCCTGAAGAAACTTGTAAATAGTATGGTCAGCAGAGCGCAGGAAATGCTGAACAGGTCTAGGGAATTGCACCGCACCCAAGGTAGCATTTTCGCTCCGGCAAGTCAACCGTCTCCGAGGTCTTTTGCCTTCTGGGCAATTGGACAAGCTGCGACGGTGCTTGTTGTTCTAATGTGGAATTGCTTGTCATCGTGTTCTGTCGTATAATGTGCCTGTATGGCACAGGATTTTTCCCCTATCCCGCCATGGACTGGGTAGGAAGTGTAAGGGCAAGAATTACCGCCTCAGGCAAGGATAAAGGTCATGAATACTCTCCCGGATAAGGCTCGGGTTCGCCGGCAGCCAGCAGTGGACCTGCTCATGCAGAAGGTCGTGCGGGGCATCGAAGACTACGCCGGGCAGGCAATGGCCGGGATTCCGGCGGAGGTTATCACCGGCCTTGCCGACCGGGTGGTTCAGGAGGTTCGGGCGTTCAGCGAAGGTCAGGGGAATCATCTCTATCAACTGGTAAAGATCGGCCTGGGGCTCTCTTCGGAAAAGAACATCGATCGACTTTTGGAGAGAATCGTTCGGGAGGCCAGGCATTTCACCAATGCCGATGGCGGCACTCTGTACATCAAGGAGGATGAGCAGGAGGCCCTTGATTTTGCCATTGTCCAGAATGATTCGCTCGGGGTGTTTATGGGAGGGAGCGGGGAAGCCATCTCCTGGCCTCCTGTGCCGTTGCGCCTTGAGGATGACCGGGAGAATCATCGCAACGTTTCCGCCCACTGCGCCCTCACCGGCGAGCCGGTCAATATCCCAGATGTGTACGACGCCGAGGGCTTTGATTTTCAGGGAACCCGTGATTTTGACGCCTCCACCGGGTATCGCTCTTGCTCGATGCTGGTGATCCCCCTGCGGGATCATGAGGATGAGGTTATTGGGGTGTTGCAGCTGCTCAATGCCAAGGATCGGGAAACCGGTGTGGTTGTTCCCTTTCTTGAGCACGAGGTGGGGATGGTCATGAGTCTGGCCTCCCAGGCAGCCATAGCTCTTACCAAGATACGGCTGGTCCGGGGGCTTGAAAATCTGTTGGACGCCTTTGTGCGGACAATTGGCGATGCCATTGATGAAAAATCCCCCTATACGGCAGGGCATGTCTTTAGGGTTGCCAATCTTACCGAGAAGATCGCCCTGGAGGTGAACAGCACCACCGTCGGCAAGTTCGCCCCGATCAGCTTCAGCGCCGACGAGCTGGCCGAAATCAGGATGGCGGCCTGGCTCCATGACGTGGGGAAGATCACCACGCCTGAGCATCTCATGGACAAGGCGACCAAGCTTGAGACTATTTTTGACCGGATAGAACTGATTCGGCACCGTGTGGAAATTTCCAAGTTGAATGATGAGGTTACTCGGCTGGAAAACGAGCCATGCCCGAGGGAAGAGGGACGCCCTGTTCCTCAACGGCCTGTTGGAAAAACGGAAGAATGGCAGGAGATCATCAATTTTCTCGATACGATCAATTTGGGCGGCGAGGGATTGCCTGCCGACAGCATCGAAAAAGTACAGCGGCTTGCCGGGTTGACCTATGCCATGAGCGGGATGGATATGCCTCTGCTCGCCCCCGATGAGGTTGAGAATCTTTGCGTGCAAAAAGGCACCTTGACTGCGGCGGAACGCAAGGTGATGAACCACCACGTGGATATGAGCATCAGGATGCTGGAGGGCCTGCCTTTTCCGAAAAAACTTCGCAATGTAGCGGCCTATGCCGGGATGCATCACGAAAAGCTCAATGGTACCGGCTATCCCCGGGGGCTTGCAAACGGCGCTATTCCCCTGCCCGCGAGAATGCTGGCGCTGGCCGATGTTTTGGAAGCGCTGACCGCTGCGGATCGGCCCTACAAGCCGGGGAAAATGCTTTCCGAGGCCATGGGTATTCTGGAAGGGCTGGTTGAGCGGGGGGATCTGGATGGGGAGCTCTGTGATCTGGTGGTTGAGTCCGGCTTGATCGCCCGTTTTGCTCAGGACCTGTCAGGACGCCAGCGGGATGATTTTTTCTGGCGCGGCAAGCGTTACTGCGTCTAGCTTTCGTGCTGCGAAACAAGGTAGATCAAAAATTCCCGATTCCCCTTGGGGCCAAGGATCGGGGATGGGCTGACGCCAACCGGGATAAGGCCCAGCCCATCTGCAAATTCACGGATTTCCTCAATCACCTTTTCGTGCAGATCACTGTCCCGGACGACTCCGCCTTTGCCGATCTGGCCCTTGCCGACTTCGAATTGCGGTTTGATCAGGGCCAGGACCCGGATGGTTCCGGGGAAAAAAACCAGCAGCGGCGGTAAAAGCGTTTTTAGGGAAATAAACGAAGCATCGATCACTGCCAGGTCAAGGGGGGCGTCAAGATCGTCGGCTTGTAGGTTTCTGGCGTTGGTTCTCTCCATGACCACCACCCGCGGGTCTTGTCGCAGTTTCCAGGCCAGCTGGCCATAACCGACATCAACGGCATACACCTTGGCGGCTCCGCGTTGCAACAGGCAATCGGTGAAGCCCCCGGTGGAGGCGCCGATATCGGCGCAGACCAGCCCGGCGGGGTTGATCTGGAAATGATCCAGCCCCGCCTCCAGTTTGAATCCGCCCCGACTCACATAGGGGCAGGTTGTTCCCTTCAGCCGTATCTGGCAGTCATCAGCAAAAAGCGAGCCGACCTTGTCGGCTGGTTGGTCGTTCACCAGTACCTGGCCTGCGGCAATCAGGGCTTGGGCTTTTTCAAGGGTGGGGGCCAGTTCGTGTTGGAGCAGGAGCTGGTCGAGTCGGATTTTCATGGTGTGAGTGGTTACGCGTTGGCGGTGTCAGCCTTGCGGATCATCTCGCAGAGTTCATCGGCCATGGCGTTGATCAGCGCGGCGTCCTTGCCCTCCACCATGACCCGGATAACCGGCTCGGTTCCTGAGGGGCGGACCAAGATGCGGCCGTCCTTGTCTAGTTTCTTTTCCAGTTCTTTAAGTTTTTTACTGAAGCCGGGGATGCTGCTGGTGTTGATTTTCTTGGCGGTGCGGACATTCTTGAGCACCTGGGGAAAGCTTTCCATGATTGTGGCCAGCTCCGACAGGGGCTTGCCTTTTTTGATCATCACTGCCAGCAGCTGGAGTGCGGCGAGGATGCCGTCGCCGGTGGTGTTGTGCTCCAGAAACACCAGATGTCCAGATTGCTCTCCACCGAAATTGTAGCCGGACTTGCGCATCTCTTCCACCACATAGCGGTCGCCGACCTGGGTGCGGACCATGGCCCCGCCCAGGCGCTGCATGGCGACCTCAAGGCCGAGATTGCTCATTACCGTGGCCACCAGGGTTTTTTTCTTGAGTTTCTTGCGGCTGAGTAAGTCGGCGGCGCAGATGGCCATGATGTGGTCGCCGTCCACGATGTTGCCGTGTTCATCCGCCACGATGATCCGGTCGCCGTCGCCGTCTAGGGCGATGCCGATGTCCGCCCCGAGTTCCCGTACCTTGGCGGCCATGTGTTCCGGGTGCAGGGCGCCGCAATCGCGGTTGATGTTGGTGCCGTCCGGCTCGGCAGCGAGGACGGTGACCGTGGCGCCCAGCTCCTCGAAAACGTGGGGAGCAACCCCGTAGGTGGCGCCGTTGGCGCAGTCCAGCACGATGTGGAAGGCGTCCAGGGTGTATTCTTGGGGAAAGGTGTTTTTTAAGGAGACGATGTAGCGGCCCTTGGCGTCATCGATTCGGGTGGCGCGGCCCACCTCTTCGGCCACTGGCCGCAGGGCCGTCATCTTATCGGAGAAGACCAGGTCTTCGATCTCCAATTCCAGATCATCTTGGAGCTTGAAACCGTTTCTGGCGAAGATCTTGATGCCATTGTCCTGGAAGGGGTTGTGGGAGGCGGAGATCACCACCCCGGCATCGGCCCGCATACTGGTGGTGATGAAGGCGATGCCGGGTGTGGGCAGCGGTCCGACCAGGAGGACATCCACCCCCATGGAGCAGATGCCTGCGGCCAGGGCGTTTTCGATCATGTAGCAGGAAAGGCGGGTGTCCTTGCCGATGACGATCCGGTGCCCGCGCCGCATGTCTTTGACCAAAAAGGCCAGGGCCCGGCCTATCTGCATGGCGATTTCGGTGGTCATGGGATAGGTGTTCGCCACCCCTCGCACCCCATCGGTGCCGAATAATTTTCTCATGGTTTCCTCGTGTGGGGCGAAAAAACGGGATAGGCAATGCAATCTATCATGGACGGTCCCTGACTCATTTGCCAGGGCTCTTGCCAATCCTTACGGTGACGGTGGGCGGGACAGTCTCGATAATTTTTATCTGCTCCGCCGCCGTGATTTTAACCGGGACTCTGTGGACGCCGACCGACAGCCCGTCTGTTGAGACAGTGGCCTCGAAAAGCCTAGCCTGGTTTCCTTTGCTGCTCAGCGGCAGCAGGGCGCGGATGTCGATGGTGTTCGGCTCGATGGTCACCTTTCTTGCAGAATCGGTGTCAGCGAGGTGGATGGGAACATCCGCGATGGTTCTTTCTGAGGTTTTTTCGCGGATCACCACATTGGCGGTGACCACGGTTTCACCCATGAGTTCGAGAAGCGCGGGGCGCAGTTCCAGGGGAACCTGGATGGTTGTCGGTCCTTTCAGCCCGCTGATGTCGATGGGCTTTCCCGTAAAGAGTTTTTCCCGCCCGACAATGGCCTTGGGGCCGGCAATCTTGATAAGCGGGGGTTCGAAAACTACCCCTGCCAGTTCGTGGCCAATGGCCGGTTCGCCGATTGTTCTGGCCTGGACCGGAAGGTCTTTTTCGACCAGTTCGTCGATGAGCAGAGTGATGTGGGTGGGCTGGATGCGGGATACGGTGACGCCCCGCGGAAATTGGATCGTTTCCGGTTCGTTGCGGATGACAATGGTGCCGGGGGTGGCCTTGGCAAGGTTGATGGTTCTGGTGATCCGCTGGCGGTTGATGCCGCTGATCAGGCCGCGGGGGCCGCGGACCGTGGCCTCTAGTTGTTTCTTGAACTGGTTAGAGATGATCAGTTCCTTGGGCAGATTGACAATTTCAACCGGAATGTAGACCGTGGTGTCAACCTTGTCCTCACCCACCACGAAATACCAAAGGAGGACGGCGAAGATCAGGGAAATGAGCTTCAGCCCCCAATTGTTCGGCCAGTTGAGGAGATTGGGGGTGGGTAGGCGCCGGATTATTTGCTTAACCAGTTTTTCCATAGCAGGGGGGTCGTATTTTCCTTGGGAACAAAGATTGCGTCAAGTCGGCTTCTGAGAGCGTTTTCGTCGAGATCGGAGGTCATGGCCCCATGCTGGACCAGGGATATCTTCTGGGTTTCTTCCGAGATCACGATGATCACCGCGTCTGTTTCTTCGGAAAGCCCGATGGCGGCCCGATGGCGGGTGCCAAGCTGTTTGCTGATGTAAGGGTTTCTCGTGAGGGGGAGCAGGGCCCCGGCCGAACGGATTCGGCCATTATGGATGATTACCGCTCCGTCGTGGAGGGGGGCGGTGGTCTGGAAGATGCTGACCAGGAGCTGTCTGCTGACGATGGCATCCAGGCTGTGGGCGGATTCGATGTAGTCGTTGAGCCCGGTTTCTCGTTCGATGACGATGAGGCCGCCGACCTTGCGTTGGGCCATTTGCTGCGCCGCCCTGACGATCTCAAGCAGAATGTGCACCATGTCTTCCTGGGGTTTGGAAAAGGTGGTTTGCCCGACCTGGGTGAGGGCGCGTCGGATATCTCGCTGGAAGATGATAATAATGATCAGGAAGATGGAGCTTAAAAAAGTTCCCAGCAGCCAGTACAGGGTCAGGAATTCGAATTCCCGTGCGGCAAAATAGAGCGTGATGAGCACAACGATGCCCGCCAGCATCTGGACGGCGCGGGTTCCGCGGATTAGCAGCATGATTCGATAGATGATGAACGAGACGATCATGATATCGAAGATGTCTTGCCAGCGGAGTGACTGTGCGAATTCCAGCATCGGGGTTCGGGTTCCGTTAAAAAAATATGGGGGTGAAAAGGTTTTAATATCTGATCTCTTTTTAAAGTAAACGAAAAGCAGGGTGCCAGGCAAGGGGCATGAACGAATTTTTTTAAAAAAATTGAGGAGATCGGGTATGGTCTTGCGCGAAGAAAGGATGTTTTTGTATGCAGGACTTGTCGGGTCTGCCCCACAAAGATTCAAAACAGTCTGCCCAGTTGTTGCTTGACAAGGTGGGCGATTTGATTTATCTTCACAAAATTTTCCAGCATATTTCTGTCGGTGTTGTCCGGAAACGGCGGCCGGGCAGAAAACCTGCCAGCCGTCAGATGACGTGGGCAGAGTGTCTTGAATCAATCAACAATACAGTAACAGGAGTTGAGAATTGGCTAATCATAAGTCCGCTGAAAAAAGGAATCGTCAGAATCAGTTGCAACGGCTTCGCAATCGCTCCAACAAGAGCAAGATGAAGGGTGTTGTCAAGAAGGTCCTTGAGGCTGTTGAGCTGAAAGCCGGGGATCAGGCCCAGGAAGCACTGAAGCTGGCGATCCCCATTATTGAGAAAACAGCGGTGAAGGGTTCCATTCACAAAAAGAATGCCTCCCGCAAGGTTTCCCGTTTGACCAAGCGGGTAAATGCTATGTTGGCCGCGGAGTAATACAACAAGAGAGCCGGTAACGGCTGGAGCCTTGGCGTGTTCTCCAGTAGGAGAACGCTTTGCCTGAGGCCCTTCCGATTGGCCTGGTTGTGCCTCTTCCGCCGTGCGCAGGGATCAGACCTGTAATTATGAAGAGTGTTTCGCTGCGAAAAGAAAAATAAAAAAGCCATGGGACGCTTGTGTTCCATGGCTTTTTTTATGATATGAGTTGAGGAGCCATTATGTTCCGACCTTCCTTGCAGGAGTTTGAACACCTGGCGGTCGATGCCGGTCTGGTGCCGATCTATCGGGAAATCGTCGCCGACCTCGATACGCCGCTGACCATCTTTGCCAAGGTGGCGGGCGGGGAGTCGCACGCCTTTCTCTTTGAAAGCCTTGAGGGCGGCGAGAAATGGGGGCGTTATTCCTTTATCGGGTTTGACCCCATCGTCACCTTGGCCAGCCGTGGCACCCATATCACCATCACCCGTGAGGGCGCAGTGGAGGCGCAGGAGGGCGACCCGCTTGAGGCCCTGCAAGAACTGCTTAAGTCCTTCAATGCCTGCAACTCCGAAATGGCCTGCGACCCGGAGCTGTTGCCGCGTTTTTTTGGCGGGGCGGTCGGGTTTCTGGGCTACGACATGGTGCGCTTCATGGAGCGCTTGCCCGAGCGCAACCCGCCCCTGGCCCAGTTTCCAGACAGCTCGTTTATGGTGCCGCGCACCGTCTTGATCTACGACAATCTCCGGCAGTTACTCACCGTGGTCAATCTGGTGCAGACCTCCGGGGTTGCGGTGGGGGATATCCCGCCCCTGTATGCGAAGGCGCAGGCCGAGATCGAGGAAGTCATCGTTCGTCTGCAAGCGCCCATGCCCACGGAGTATCTCGGCGGTGTTGGCAAGAAAGCCACCACACCCCACGCCTTTACCTCCAATATGAGCGAGCAGGCCTTCGAAAAGATGGTGGAAGCGGCCAAGGAGTATATCCAGGCCGGGGATGTCATCCAGGTTGTTTTGTCGCAACGCTTTCACACCAAAACAGAACTGGCACCTTTCAAGCTCTATCGCGCCCTGCGTCATATCAATCCCAGCCCCTATCTTTTTTACCTTAAGCTCGGGGATCTGGTTCAGATCGGTTCCTCCCCAGAGATTCTGGTCCGTCTGGAGCAGGGGGATATCGAGCTGCGGCCCATTGCCGGGACGAGAAAACGCGGGAAAACCAAAGCAGAGGATGCTGCCCTTGAGCAGGAGCTGCTGGCCGATCCCAAGGAGCGGGCCGAGCATCTGATGCTGGTCGATCTGGGGCGAAACGATGTGGGCCGAGTTGCCCAGTATGGCTCGGTGGAGGTCCGTGATCTCGTGGTGGTCGAGCGTTACAGCCATGTCATGCATTTGGTTTCCGGGGTGCATGGGACTTTGGCTCCAGGTAAGGATCAGTTCGACGTCCTGCGTGCCTGCTTCCCAGCAGGCACGGTGAGCGGTGCCCCGAAGATTCGGGCCATGGAGATCATCGAAGAGCTTGAGCCAGAGCGGCGGGGGCCCTATGCCGGTTCCGTCGGATATTTCGGCTTTTCCGGGAATATGGATTTTTGTATCACTATCCGAACCTTTGTCATGCAGGGTGATGATCTCTGGGTGCAGGCCGGTGCGGGGATTGTCGCCGATTCGGTGCCCGTCCTGGAATATCAGGAAACCATCAACAAATCCATGGGGCTGCGGCGGGCAGTGGAACTGGCAGAAAAAGAGTTTTAGGAGCCGTTACGAAACAAGGGTTTTCTTGTTCGTTTCGTTACGGCTCCTTATGCCGATCACTGCATTTCAAGGGTACAGTTTTTCTGAACAACGGCTTAGCCCAGGCGGCGTGCGAGAAAGAATATGATAGTCATCATCGATAATTACGACTCCTTTACCTACAATATTGTCCAGACCCTTGGGGGCATGGGCGCCGAGATGAAGATCTTCCGCAACGACGAGGTGGATATCTCCTTCATCGCCGGGCTTGCGCCCGACCGGCTGCTGATTTCACCCGGCCCTTGTTCTCCGGCTCAGGCAGGCATCTCCATCGAGGCGATCCGCTTTTTCAGCACCAGGATTCCGGTGCTGGGTGTTTGCTTGGGGCATCAGTCTTTAGGCGAGGCCTTTGGCGGACAAACTGTGCGCGCCGGCCGACTCATGCACGGCAAGACGAGCCCCATCAGCCATGATGGGTTGGGGGTGTTTACTGGCCTGCCCAACCCCTTTGAGGCCATGCGTTACCATTCTCTGGTGGTCAGGGAATCGGATCTGCCCGCCTGCCTAATGGTGACGGCGCGTTCCGATCAGGGCGAACTTATGGGCCTCAGGCATCGGACTTTGCCGGTGGAAGGGGTGCAGTTCCATCCCGAATCCATCATGACCCCGGCTGGGGTGCAGTTGCTGAAAAATTTCCTTGATCCGGCCTACCCGGAAATCCTTGCCAAGCAGCGCCGGGAGATGCCCGTATGATGAAGGAAGCCATTGCCAAAGTGGTGGCGGGCACCGACCTGAGCGAAGCGGAGATGGTTGGGGTGATGGAGACCATCATGGGCGGCGAAGCCACCCAGGCCCAGATCGGTGCCTTTATCACCGCCCTGCGGATCAAGGGCGAAACCGTGGATGAAATCACCGGCGCGGCCAGGGTGATGCGGGCCAAGGCCACCAAGGTGCATGGGGTTGCCGAGGGTGAGATCCTTGTGGATACCTGCGGCACTGGGGGCGACGCTTCCGGCACCTTCAATGTTTCCACCACCACTGCCTTTGTCGTGGCCGCAGCCGGGGTTCCGGTGGCAAAGCACGGCAACCGTTCCGTTTCCAGCCATTGCGGCAGCGCCGACGTACTGGAGGCCCTGGGTGTGGACCTGGCCTTGAGCCCGGAGCAAATCGGCCGATCCATCCGGGAGATCGGCATCGGCTTCATGTTTGCTCCAGCGCTCCATGGGGCAATGAAGCATGCCATCGGCCCGCGTCGCGAGATCGGGATTCGGACGATCTTCAATATCCTTGGCCCCCTGACCAATCCTGCCGGGGCCAATGTGCAGGTCATGGGGGTGTTTGATCCTTCCCTCACCGACACCCTGGCCAGGGTGCTGGGGCGACTTGGCACCAAGCGTGCTTTGGTGGTATGCGGCGAGGGCAATCTTGACGAGATCACCATTACCGGGACTACCAGGGTATCCGACTGGGTCAATGGCGCATTGACAACATACAGCATCCATCCTTCGGATTTGGGCATGGCTACGGCCAGCCTGGCTGAAATCAAAGGCGGGACAACCGCAACCGAGGCGGCGGCGCAGTTGCGGTCGGTGCTCAGCGGCAAGGCCGGTCCCTGTTTGGACATGGTCCTGCTCAATGCCGGCGCCGCCTTGATGGCTGCCGGGCGCAGCGACTCTCTTGCCTCCGGCGTGGCCCTGGCCCGTGAGGTGGTGGTCAGCGGGGGGGCGCTCAACAAGGTGGACGCGCTGGTCGCCTTTTCCAAAGCGGTGCAAGCATGATTTTAGATACCATCGTGGCCCGGAAGAAAGAAGAGGTCGCGGCCCTCAAGGCCAGAGGCATTACCACCCCTGATCTTGAGATTCCGTCGCCGCGCGGTTTTATCCGGGCGCTCACCGACTGTGCCGGGGTGGCTGTTATCGCCGAGGCCAAGAAGGCATCCCCGTCCAAGGGTGTGATTCGGCCTGATTTCGATCCGGTGGCCATCGCCCGCAGCTATCAGGCTGGCGGCGCCCAGGCCTTGTCGGTGCTCACTGACGTGGATTTCTTCCAGGGCTCGCTCGCCTATATCCCTGCGGTGCGCGCTGTTGTTGCCCTGCCGGTTCTGCGCAAGGATTTCATCATCGATCCCTTACAGATCCGGGAGGCGCGGGCCTATGGCGCCGACGCGATTTTGCTGATCGCCGCCATTTTGGAGACCAGCCAGATAGAAGAGTATCAGGCCCTGGCCTCCGAGCTTGGCATGGATGCCTTGGTGGAGGTGCATGATGAGGCGGAGGTCGAAAAGGCCGTGGCTGCGGGGAGCCGCCTGATTGGGGTCAATAATCGCGATCTCCGCGATTTTTCCATGGACCTGAACACCACCTTCCGCCTGCAGAAGATGATTCCGAAGGATATCCCCCTGGTGAGCGAATCAGGAATCCGTGACCATCAGGATATGTTGCGGCTGGCAGAGCATGGGATTCGGGCGGCGCTGGTTGGGGAAACCCTGATGCGTGCTGCGGACCCGGCCGAGGCCCTGCGAACGCTGGTTGGCGGGCAGCAAGGATGAAGAGTATGCACACCAGAACGCGG
Organism: Deltaproteobacteria bacterium; assembly: GCA_026388695.1. GTDB lineage: Bacteria > Desulfobacterota > Desulfobulbia > Desulfobulbales > Desulfurivibrionaceae > Thiovibrio. The sequence continues at coordinate 40,465 of JAPLJH010000006.1, forward strand.
ATCAAGGTATGCGGGATGCGGGAGATGGCCGAGGTCGCCGCCGTGGTGGCCGCAGGGGTGGACGCAATCGGCTTGATCTTTGTCGAGCAAAGCCCCCGGTATATTGACCCGAAACGGGCGCGCGAGATTGTGAGAAGTCTGCCACCGTTTGTCGATGCGGTGGGGGTTTTTGTCGATCAGGAAGCCGCAGCGGTGAATGAGATCGCCCGTTACTGCGGGTTGAGCAAGGTTCAATTGCACGGGGCCGAGTCCCCAGCATACTGTGCGGAAATCGCCTGCCGGGTGATGAAGGTTTTTCGGGTGCGGGAAACCCTGACCTCGGCGGATCTGGCGCCCTATGCCGACATGGTTTCCGGGTTTTTGTTTGACACCTTTCATGAGAAGGCAGCCGGGGGTACCGGGCAGACCTTTGACTGGGCTCTGCTGGAAAAACTGTCTTCTCCTCGACCGGTTGTCCTGGCAGGCGGCCTCACCCCGGATAATTTGGGCGAGGCGGTTCGGCAGGCGCGTCCCTTTGCCGTGGATCTCAATTCTGGGGTGGAGAGTGCGCCCGGACGCAAGGACATCGCCAAGGTCCGGGCGGCCATTGCCCAGGTCGCGGCAGCGGATGCCGCCGCGCTTCGTTTGTCAGCCGGTAGCTGAAATTACCTGAGCGCAGGATAGAGAACAACCACCTGCGGCGTGTTGCCGATGGTTACGGAGAGCCGCAGTTCTTTCACCCCCTCTGCTTCCTCGCCCGGCATCCCAGGAAAGAAAAGAACGCCGTAGGCGATTTGGTGCGGCAGGATCGTTTGGTTCCGCAGGCTTTTGGAGGCAAGGTCTTCCCTGATTTTGTCTCCGCTTTCGCTGTAACTCTTGGCTCCCCCGACAATCGCTCCGCCCGCCGCGCCAAGCACCGCACCGGTTCCCATTGCTTCGCCGACATTCTTGCCGGTGACCACCCCTACGGCCAGCCCGGCCAGCGCTCCGGCTGCGCCCATGAGCAGAGCCGGTTTGCCTGCGCCTTTGGCTGTTTCCCCAAGATCAACATGCCCTGAGGTCCGCTGGTAGGTTTTCTCCAGGGTGAGGATCGGCCAGGCCCTGTTGTTGTTATCGATGAGAAAGGTTTGCTCGGGATTGATCTTTACCTTTTCCGAGCCGTCGTTTTGCAGGGTGAGCTGCACGGGCAGCAGGCCGGCATTGCGTGCGCCAAAGCCAAATGCCTGTTTTGCAGCGTCATCGTCGTTGAAAGCCAGGGCGGAGATTTTGACTCCATCGCCCACCACAATGCCGCCGTTTTTGGCGTCCGGCAGGTTGAGCGGGGCGACCCGGTCCTGATAGGTGCAGCCAGTGGCCAAGCTGAACATGCTCAGCAGGGCGGCAAGGCAGCCCAGACGTTTTCCGAAACCATGCATACTTTTCATCTTCATTCCTCGTGTTGGTTACTTGAGTTTCAAGCCAAAAAATCTGGTGCGGCCTTCTCGCTTGATAAAAAAGGACACCGTTGCTTTTGTTTTTATTCCTTTGACCTCGTTGAGAAAGGCCTTCACATCCCGAACAGGCTTCTGGTTGAATTCAAGGATCAAGTCGCCTTTGTGCAGGCCCGCTTCCGCCGCAGGGGAATCCGGTTCAACCGCAGTGATCAGCACGCCCTGCTTATCGGTAAGGTTAAGGGCTGCGGCAATCTCCGGGGTAAGGTCCTGCACCCCGAGGCCCAGGCGCTTGTTGAGGCTTTCGGTCGATTCGCTTGCGGCCGCCTGCTCCTCATTGAGCTTGGCAATGACAATGGGGAGTTTTTTCAGCGCGCCTTTCCGGAAGAGGGTGATCTCTGCCTTGCTTCCCACCGTGGTTTCCGCTACCAGATTGGGCAGCATGCTCACCTGGGATATTTCCGTGCCGTTGAATGCGACAATGACATCGCCGGGCTTGATGCCGGCCTTGTCCGCCGGGCTAGCAGGGGTGACCTCGCCCACCAGGGCGCCGATGGGCCGCTCCATTTTGAACTGGGCTGCCAACTCAGGCGTGACGGGCTGGATCATCACCCCAAGCCAGCCGCGCACCACCGAGCCATGTTCCTTGAGCTGGCTGACAACATTTTTTGCCATGTTGGCGGGAATGGCGAAGCCGATGCCGATGTTGCCGCCGCTGCGGCTGTAGATGGCGGAATTAATCCCGACCATCTCGCCCTTGAGATTGAAGAGCGGCCCCCCGGAATTGCCGGGATTGATGGAGGCATCGGTCTGGATGAAGTTTTCATAGGGGCCGCTGCCCAGGGAGCGGCCTTTGCCGCTGACAATCCCGGCTGTCACGGTCTGTTCAAAGCCAAAGGGATTGCCGATGGCCATGACCCAGTCGCCTACCCGCAATTTGTCCGAATCTCCGAAGGCTGTAACGGGCAGGCCGTTTTTGGGCGCGATTTTGAGGAGGGCAAGATCTGATTTCGGGTCGCGGCCGATGATCTTCGCGTCGTATTCCTCGAAGTTGGTCAACCGTACATTGATGGTGTCGGCGTTTTCCACCACATGGTTGTTGGTGACAATGTATCCGTCCTTGGAGATGATGACGCCGGAGCCAAGGCTGGTCCGCTTTTGGTCCTTCTGGGGCTGTTCTTGGCCAAAGGGAGAGGGGCCGAAGAAGTGACGGAAGGGCTCGGGGATGTCTCGGTCATTGAACATGTCATGGGGCGAACGGGAGGCCTTGACCACCTGGGTGGTATAGATATTGACCACGGTGGGGCTGAGTTTTTCCGCCAGATCGGCAAAGGTATCCGGAGGGCTGCTCGCCGCCCGGCATGTTTCGGGGAGGGTCACGAGAAAGAGCCCCAGAAGCAGGACGGTCAGAAAACCAAAAACGGGGTGGCGGTGGGAGAAGGTTGGCAGAGAGGAAATCATAATCTACTCCTTGGTGGGTTGAGCGATACAAAATGTTGTCTCGGTTCGGAGCAACCGGTTTTTGCTGTGTATCATTGTCTATTGTGTATATCTCTTTTCCCGGATGTCAAGCCCGGTGCGTGGGCGACCTCGTTAAAAAAAAGCGGGACCGCAGGAGCGGGGCGGCTCTGCGGTCCCAGGAAAGAGCCCTTCTGGGGAAGAAGGGGGAGGAAGGAAGGCGGAGAGCAGCGGTCAAGATCTGTTTGTCGCGGCCGAATTCTATTTCCGCTGCCGCAGCAGGCATTAGGGCGGAATGGTGACGGCCAAGGAGTTCATGGAAATTCTCCAGTTCTGCCTGGGGGAAATGGATAAGAAACAGGGCGGTGCTTATACGATGGATTTGCCAGTTCCGGTCTAACATCTCCCGAAAGAGCAGGACCTGACTGTCGTGGTCGATATGCTCGATGAGTACATGCATATCCGGGGACAACAGGTGGGGAGCATCATTTTCCGGTGCCAGCTGGGTCGCCAGGGCGGTTCGGTTCAGCGGCACCAGATCCCCGCCCTGCTGCCCCCCATTATGGGACACGGCGAACATGGCGTTCTGGGCAATGGGGAGTCGTCTGGGGGTGAGAACCTCTCCTTGCTGTAGCTGGGCAGACCGCGAGGGGAAGATGTTGGGCTGTTCCAGGGGGGAGGTCTTCAGCAGAAATCCGGCCAGCATGGCGATGGTGAATATGGCCGCAGCTGCGGGGATTGACAGGGAGAAATTCAGGGTCTCGACAAGCGCCCAGGCCCGGTCGAAAACTCCCTTGTGTGCAAGTTTGGCATGGATGCCCGGCAGCAGGTCGGCGGGGGGAGCGTGTGTCTCAAGGCTGTGCACTAGGTTGAGGGTCTGCTGAAACTCCCGCCATTCCAGGGCGCAGGTTGGGCAGCCGAGGAGATGGTCGGTCAGGGCGTGCAGCTCCTCGCGGCCAAGGGTGTTGTCGGCGAAATCGGTGAACAGTGTTTGGGTTTCAGTACATTGCATGGGCGGACCCTTTACAGGTAATGTTTTAGGCGGTTTTTCAGGGCCAGTCTGGCCCGGTTCAGCTTGGACTTGACCGTGCCCATCGGCAGATCAAGGATTTCACTGATTTCTTCGTACGACAGCTCTTGGAGATCGCGGAGAAGAATGACCTCCTTTTCTGCTGGCGCCAGGGAGGCAATGGCTTCTCTCACCAGGCGTGCGGTGTTTTCCCGCTCATACTCTTTTTCCGGGGTGGCCCCGGAGCTTAGGTTCAGGCCGGTTTCCGGGTCATCAAGGGACTGGTTGCTGAAAAATCCCCGACGGCGCAGTTTCTGGTAGCGGTTTCGGCAGTGGTTCAAGGCCAGTTGGTAAAGCCAGGCCCCGAACTTGCTCTCTTCTTTGAGTTTGTCGATCTGTCGGTATACGGTGACGAAGATGTCCTGGGCCAGATCCTTGGCTTCATCTTCCTGCTTCACGTAGCCCAGGGCCAGATTGTAGATCTTTCTCTGGTACAGCGTCACCAGCCGGTTAAAGGCCTGGTGGTCCCCCTGGCGGAAGGCGCGGACAAGTTCGGGTGCTTCTTGATATGGCATCGGTATCCGCTTGCCCTAAGAACCAGGGCCAATTTTTCTGTATGTTGTTAAGACACGCCACCGGATAAAAAGTTCCAGGCAAAGTGGGGAATGTGTTTCGGTGCTTCTTTTACAAGAGAGGCGTGGCCGAAGACAAGATCTTGCAGGATTAAACAAAAAAAGGATCAAAAGAACAACAGGAAAGCGTGGTGATCCGTGGTACATTGCTGAGTGCGTTCTGGTTGAAAGAATTTTCCTGATTGGCTATCTTGCTTAGCTTGTGATGGCACTATGCCTTTGTTTCCCTTTTTGTGAGACTCTTCCCATGATAGAAAAAATTGTAAACGATTTGAAAAATATCTTTGTTTTCAAGGAGACCACCCAGGTCGGGGATATTGTCCTGATCGTGGCCGAACGGATCATGTATGCCTTGGTCACCGGGATCGAGAGGGATTATAATAAAAAAGACGAGTGGTGGCAGGTGAGCTTGCAGTTGCTGACCATCCCTCCGCAGAAAGTGGCCTGGACTCTGCGGACGCCGCAGTTCACCGGACAGGAATTATTCACCATGGGTGGCGAGGAGCGGTTTATCAAGGCCATTGATTTTGGCGGGGGCGGGGAGTCGGCGCAGAAGAAAAGCGAGGGACAGCTTGGATCTGGGAAAAAGAAAAAGCCCTTCCTGACGGTAATTAAGTAGCCAGACGGGTCAGGCGCTTTTGCGGCAGTCGTTCATGACAAAGAAGTTTGTAACCCTCTCCATCACCTGCTGGTAACACTGGGGGCAATAGCCGTGTGAGAGCTGCACCCCGGACCTGGCAGCCTGTTTTGCCCAGCCCTTGTGGTTTTTTGTTTTGTGACAAACGCAGCAGATTACTTGCATGATCGGTTCTCCTTGTCCTTTGGCTAACAGATCGGGATAGTTTTAAGAAAACTTGATAAAAAAATAAGGATGAGCATGGCGCGGCCCGAAGGAGAAAGAGAGATCATCGCCCGTATCCGCCAGGCGGCTGGGAGTTCCGGCGATCTTTTGCTCGGGATCGGCGATGACTGCGCGGTATACAAAACTCCCCCGGATCGGGTCAGTCTGGTCACCACCGACACCATGGTGGAAGGGGTTCATTTTGATTTGGCCTGGCATCCTCCTCTTGAATTGGGCCGGAAGGCGGCTTCGGTCAATATCAGCGATATCGCGGCCATGGGCGGCCTGCCCCGGTTTGCCTTGCTTTCCTTGGCCCTGGCCCCGGCCTTTGATGGCCGGTGGTTGGATGCGTTCATGGTTGGGTTCCTTGCCGTGCTTGCCGAACATGGGGTTGCCCTGATCGGTGGGGATACCGTGCAGAGCGGGCATGAGAGTGTGCTTGCCGTTACGGTGCTTGGCGAGATGGCCGAGGCCGAGCTGGTTACCAGAAAGGGTGCCCGGCCAGGGGATGTGGTTCTGGTCAGTGGTTTCTTGGGTGAGGCGGCGGCGGGTTTGGCTTTGTGCCGGTTGGGATTGGCCCACGAACCCGATTGGCAGACTCTGGTTGCCGCGCATCTGGACCCTGTGCCCCAGGTGGCGTTGGGCAGGGCGCTGGCTGTGAGTGGGTTGGTTTATGCCATGCAGGATCTCTCCGACGGCTTGGCCACCGATCTTGCCCATGTCTGTACCGAGAGCGGGGTCGGGGCTTTGGTGATGGCGGACAAGATTCCCCTTTCACCTGTGCTGCGCCAGGCGGCGGAAATCTGCGGGCAGTCGCCGCTTGACTGGGCTCTTTCCGGGGGGGAGGATTATCAATTGCTTTTCACCGTGGGCGAGCAGCAGGTGGCGGAGCTGTGCACTCTGGTCAGGGAACAAACCGGGCGAGAGCTTTTTGCAGTGGGGCGTATTATTGAAGGCCAAGGTGTTTTTCTTGAAGAAGCGGGCCAGCGCCGGGAGATCAGCTATCGAGGCTATGAGCATTTCAGATAACAGCCCAGAGGCAGTGCCTCTTCCGGCAGCGTTTACTCTGCGGATCACCATTACCCCCGAGGATGTCGGCACGGCCTGCGACCTGATCGCGGCCCGAGCCGGGCTTGCCAAGAGTCGGGTGAAAGACGCCATGTGCAAGGGGGCGGTCTGGCTGACGGAGAAAAGGGGTAGTCGGAAACGGCTGCGCAAGGCAACCGCGCAACAGCGGCCAGGCGATATCCTTGAATTGTCTTATGACCCCCGGCTTCTCGCAGTGAAACCCCCTGTGGCCCAGTGTCTGCACGATGCCCGGCAGTACAGCGTCTGGCTGAAACCAGCCGGGCTGCTGGCCCAAGGGACGGATTACGGCGACCACTGTTCGTTGGTCCGCCAGGCCGAGGTCCATTTTCGGTTGAAGCGGCCAGTCCTGCCTGTACACCGGCTCGATCGGGAGGCGGCGGGCCTGATGATCTTAGCCCACAGCAAGACGGCGGCAGCCAAACTTTCCAAGTTGTTGCAGGACAATGCCATCGACAAGCAGTACCGGGTGACGGTGCTCGGCCGTCCCAGCCCAGAGCAAGGAGTGATCGAACTGCCGTTGGACCATAAGCCCGCCATCACCCATTATACCCTCACCGCCTACGACCAGGCCAGCGATACCTCCGTGGTCGAAGTCACCCTCAAGACCGGACGCTTGCATCAAATCCGCCGCCATTTTGCCCTGCTCGGCCACCCTGTTCTTGGCGATCCGAAATACGGGGTGGGGAACAAGAACACCACCGGCATGGAGCTTGTCGCCCATCGGATGGCCTTCCGCTGTCCCTTTACCAGGAAAGAGGTGTGCCTCAGCCTCGATGCACAGGACACCAAGGTTATTTCTTAGGATTTGGGCCGAGGGGTTTGTTGAGAGAGGGAGTGCCGCCCATGAGCTGCATCTGCTGCTGGATTTGCCCGGCGCGTTGACTGATGTAGCCGGAGGGGCGGGCCGGGTTTGAGCGCAGGGGGCTGGGCAGGATTGCCGCCAGGATGGCGGCCTCCCCGCTGGTCAATCTGGCGGCGGGCTTGTGGAAATAGGTCTGGCTGGCTGCCTCGATCCCAAAGAGGCCGGGGCCGAACTCCACGATGTTGAGGTAGACTTCAAGGATGCGCCGTTTGGGCCAAAGACCCTCGAGCAGCAGGGTGAAATAGACCTCCATCCCCTTGCGGAGAAAGCTTCTCTCCGGCCAGAGAAAGAGATTCTTGGCAAGCTGTTGGGAGATGGTGCTTGCTCCATGCACCCGCCGTCGATGCAGGTTGTGTTCCCAGGCCTTTCCCATGGCCTCAAAATCAAAACCCATATGCGTGAAAAATTTCTGGTCTTCCGAGGCGACCACCGCCAGGGGCGCGTAGGGAGAAATGCGCCCCATGTCCACCCAGTGGTAGCGGAAGTGGTACGCCTTGTCTTGCTCCCACAGGGAGGCGATCTGCCGTTGGATCATCAGGGAGCTGAATGGCACAGGCACCCAGCGGAAGAGGATGGTGATCGCCATGGTTCCCGCGACACAGAAGAGAAACCAGCGAAAGACCAGACGACACAACGAACGGAGGCGACGGAAAAATCCCGTCTTTCCGTGGGGCAGATCTTTGGAGGGCATCGGGTGCGGGTTTCCTTGGGGCGCGGCCTGCTTCAGGCCGCGCTCTCCGGTTCACGTACATCCGTCGGGGATGCCGTGATGCTGCTGATGATCTTTTCTTCTGTTTTTGAGAAGCCGCTCACCATGGACATGATGACCGCCGCCAGATAAGGGATCGATTGGACCAGCAGGACCATGATCCAGACCATGAGATCCGCAGTTTCTGACCCTTGCCACACCACGATGCAGATGGCGGCAAGCCAGAGGGCGATCATGATCAGTCCTTCTTCCCTGGCGGATTGCAGGGCCTGGAACAGGGCATGGCGCTTGGCGCATTTCGGGGTTCGGAAAAACGGGATGTCCTTGGTGCAGAAACCAAGGAGAATCGCCCGGGAAATGGTGTGGGACAGGGAAAGACCAGCCAGGGCCGAGGCCAGGGTCTGCCCGGCAGTGGCTCCGACTCTGGTCCGGTACAGGTAAATCATCTTGCCCACCTTGAAAACAAAAAGGGTGAGCGGCATGATCGACAGGATCACCAGGGGTGGGTCAATCTGGAGCGGAAAATAAACCATGCCCAAGGACCAGCCCAGGGCAGCCACGGTGAAAAACAGGTTCAGGCTGTCCGCCAGCCAGGGTATCCAGCCGGCGACAAAATGGTAGCGCTGCCCTCTGGTGAGGGCGGTTTGCCTGCCAAATAGCAGGGCCTTGGCATGCCGCCGCAGAATTTGCACGGCCCCGTAGGCCCAGCGGAAGCGCTGTTTCTTGAAGTCGATGAAGGTGTCCGGCATCAATCCCCGGCCATAGCTCTTGGAAATATAGGTGGCTTCATAGCCGCGCTCAAAGATCTTCAACCCCAGTTCCGCATCCTCGGTGATGCACCATTCTGCCCAGCCCCCGACCTCTTGCAGCACGGATTTACGGACCATGGTCATGGTGCCGTGCTGGATGATGGCGTTGCGCTCGTTGCGGGTCAGCATGCCGATATAGAAAAACCCCTTGTATTCCGCGTAACACATGGCCTTGAAAAGGTTTTCCCCGTCGTCCCGATAATCCTGGGGCGCCTGGGCAATGGCCAGGGAGGGCTTGGCAAACTGGGGGGCCATGTCCCTCAGCCAGTCCGGGGTCACCATGTAATCGCTGTCGATGACCGCGAGGATCTCGGCCTCGGGCGCGGTATTTTTCAGGGCGAAGTTCAGTGCCCCGGCCTTGAACCCGGCCAGCGGGGCCACATGGAAGAAACGGAACTTGGGGCCGAGGGTTCGGCAGTGGGCTTCCACCGGTTGCCAGACTGCCGGATCCTTGGTGTTGTTGTCGATGACCAGGACCTCGTAGCGGGGGTAATCCAGCTGCGCTAAGGCGTTCAGGGTCTCGATCAGCATCTCCGGCGGTTCGTTGTAGGCGGGTACCTGGACGCAGACCATGGGCAGCTGGTCGTCTTCCAGATGTTGCGGGGTGAAGGGTCGGCGCCACTGGGAGAGCCAGGTTGCCTCCGCCCATTCATGGGCCTCGGCCAGGAGCACCACCACCACCCCGATCATGCCGATTACCATGAGAATGCCGATGAGGATGGTGGTCGGGTTCAGGTATTGTCTGGTGTAGGTGTAAACGATCCACACCGCTCCGGTGGCCGCGCCGAAGGCGATGGTGGCAAGAAAGCTGCGTCCGCGGGTGCGCAGGGTTTTGGAGTCGATCAGGAGAAAGGCGAAGGTGATGATGGCGATTATTGCCGAAATCCCGGCCAGGGTGCGCCATTCCGGAATTCGGACAATGGGTTCGGTAAAAGGAAACTTTGGCTGACGGTTGACATCGTATACGCCCCAGTACGCGCCCACCGAGCCCTCACTTCCCTGTTTCCAGGGTTGGTCAAAGGCCTCCATGATATAGTAGGTGTATTTTTCCTGTTCGGCCTTGGCCAGAAAACGGCGGAGAAAGATGGCCTCGTTGGCCGGGGAGGCCTCTGCCAGTTGCCGGGTTCTACCGTTGCTGGGCCAGCCAACCTCGCCGATGATCACCTGCTTGTCCGGGAATTTTTGCTTCAGCATGTTCATGTGTTTGACAATGTAGTCAATGGAATCGGCCATTTCCACGCCTTCCCAGTAGGGCAACATGTGGGTGGCGATGTAGTCTACATGTTCAGCGAGCTCCGGATACTTCATCCAGATATGCCACGGTTCGGCCGTGCTCACCGGAATTCCAGTGGCGGCCTGCACCCGGTCGATGTAGGCGATGAGCTGTTCCGGGGTCAGATCGCCCCGGAGGAGCACCTCGTTGCCGATGATGACCCGGATCACGTTCTTGGGGTTCTCGTTGGCGACCCTGATGGCGGTCTCGATTTCCCCCTCGTTTCGTTCAAGATCGCTGGTCAGCCAGGCGCCCAGAGTCACGTTGAGTCCGTGTTTACGGGCCAGTCTGGGGATCTCCGCCAAGGAGCCTTCCTGGGTATAGGTTCTGACTGCGTGGGTCTTCTTGGCCAGCAGGGCCAGATCCGCGTCGATCTCCTCCTCGGTGGGCAGGATGTGGTCTATGGCGCTCTGCTCATCGCGGAAAGGCGAAAAGGAAAAACCCTGGATGCGGTTGGGCCAGCGGGGTTCCTGCTCCGGCTGGTTGACGGAAGCCCAGATGCTGCTGGAAATAACCGCGATTGCTATGGCAATGAGGATGTTTGCCCTGGTCATATGATGACTCTCTTGTTTGGAAAATGTTTCTGTTGGCGCATGGGCGGTTGATTGAGAGAACACAGCGGGGGAGCTGGACTTTTGCGCCGCCCGGCGTTTTGTTTGGTCTGTAAGAAGATGTGCGGGGAGAAACCCATGTTTTGAATACGCGTATGGGGGGAAAGTGCTGGAAATTACACCATGAATAGAACAAGTATATACGTCTGAAGGGCGCTGCTTGTCAATCCTGTTCGTGGGTGGGATGGTTTTTTTCGAAATCCGGCATTTTTTAGATGGGCAAACGCCATCGACCTTGGCTAGTGTTCAGGGGGCAGGGCAATCGGGTGCCCGGCTGGCGCCGGAGCGGTGTTGCCTGTACTTCTGACCGACTGACGACCCGAACATTGCTGAAATTGCGCTGACAGTAAGCCAGTCCGAGTTGATTGAGCCGTTAGAAGCAGGATGTTGAAGCCTACATATGTGTAGGTTGCGCCACTAAACGTACGCCAAGGGCTGCACATACACGGTTAATGGTGTCGAAACGTGGGTGAGCATTCGGGCGAAGGGCTTTGTACAAGGCTTCTCTGGTAAGACCTGCTGCCTGTGCAATTTCACTCATTCCGCGCGCACGGGCTGCTACTCCAAGTGCGTGTGCAAGTTCGGATGAATCACCTTCTTCAATGACCATAGTTACATAGGCGGCGATGTCTTCTTCGCTCTTCAACTGTTTTGCCATATCAAATTCAGGCAGGTCTGAAATTTTGGTCTTTTTTTTCATTTGTTTAATCCTCCAAGCTGCTCGCAAGTTCAATGGCTTTGGTAATGTCGTTGGCCTGTGTGCTCTTGTTGCCGCCCCCCAGCATTACGATAAGTACGTTGTTCCGCTGGAGGTAATACATGCGCCAGCCAGGGCCGAAATGTTCCCGCATTTCAAATACGCCGTCGCCAACCGGTTTTATGTCACCAAGACTGCCCCGCTGGGCCTTGTCAAGGCGACGGCTCAAGCGTAGACGGGTGGTGTGGTCTTTTAGGCCGTCAAGCCAAGCGTCAAATTCAGGGATAGTCTTGATTATGAACATGATCTGAGTGTAATCGAACGATTACAAAATGACAACATGAAAAATCTGAGCGTAGGAATGCAGTTTATTGTTGCTTCTAACGTGCAAGCTCAAGGACGCGGAGCCGGGCTGTTCCGATGCCCGGCGTCTTGTCTGTGAGAAGATGTGCGGGGAAAAACCAATTTTCTGCATACGCCTATGGGGGGAAAGTGCTGGAAATTACACCATAATAGAACCAGTATATACGTCTGAAGGGCGCTGCTTGTCAATTCTGTTCATGGCCGGGATGGGTTTTTTTATTCCAGGTGCAACGCCAAAATCCAGCCGCCGCCTTTAGCGGTCGGCTGGATTTTTTTTGTTAGAAGCCTCATTCACAGACCAAGACAACACTTCTGAATTCCTGATCGTGAATTTTAAATCGTTTTTCATAATGTACATATCACTCCCTAGTCTAGATAAAATTTTAACCTCGGATAGTAAGCATTGTTTATTTTCTTTGACGTCTGTGAGCAGGCCGTAAAGCTGTAATGTTTCACACCCCTCAGGTTTTAAAACAATTGATTTTGCGTTTATTGCCCCAAATTTATAGACTTCCATGACCCTCTCTGGAATTCTATGAAAAATTTCAAATGAAGCAAAAACAACAAAGAAGGTAGCAAGCCCCAAACCTAAGTAGTAAATGGCTCCATTCAGAGCCTTCGGCTTCGCTGTAGCTAGGACATTGATGAAAGCAATAAAGATGGCGATCAATATACCTACAAATTCAGGGGAACCCTTAGTTGTAGATGTAGCTGATACAGCCAGTGTGAGTACAAGATATATAGGAAAGAAAGCAAGTATCGCACAAGCAAATGAAGAATAGGTATATCCCCATATTTCTTTTGCTAATTGCTTACCACTTAAGCCGAACTTTTTATGAACAAAAAATGAAAAACCAAATATACCGATTATAAGATAAGGAATAGTGACTACCAAACTGAAATATAAAATTGTGAAAAAACCATAGAAAAATAAAACAGGACCGCCAAACCACAAAGTTGTTTTAAGTAAGTTTTTATCTCCCGTTGCATTCTCCCAATTAGTCTTCAATGAAGAATTATCTGCCCAAGTGTTAGCCCAAAACATGCCTGGCAATATGAGCACGATCAGAAAAAACATGACAGTTAATATTGCCGTTATAGATGCCGCAGACAAAAGCGTTACTGATGATTTAAGGTCAAAATCAGGCATGTATCCAATATGTGCATAATAGGCGACAAATATCCCTCCTCCAACTAATAGAAAGGAAGACCAAAATAGGGACGCCAAATTGCTATAAAAATATTTTTTTAGTTTTTGCTTATCCACAGAGAACCTTCTTGATGGATGGGTTAGGTATTATCTGGTCTCAATTTTAGTTAAGTGATTTACCCAGCCCAATAGTTTATTTCTAAACCATATGTTGAATAGGCAAACGTATGCCACTATCGCGGTATCCAGTATTGACCAAAAAACTCTGTAGTCTTTTGCAAAATCACTAGATAGACAAATTGCCACAAACAAACCACTAATCGCCGCGTAAAACCCAAAGAAACGCCCCATTGATTCGTTACCTCTGGTAACTGAGAGAGATACTCCGCCTCTACCCGCCTTGATTGCTCCAATAAGATTCATAAGTAATGAAAAAATGAAAAACGCTATTAATGCAATTTGCAGGGCGGGAAACAAATACGTGTCAGGCAAGAATTTAATAACGTAGGTAAATGAGCATGGCATTTTGATTTCACCTAAGAATGAGAATGGGGTCAGGCTTGACATTTTGACTTTCTAGTCTAGGTGTAAAGGGCTACACCTGGGAAGTTGTTGATGTTTAAAGTTTTATGGCATCCATGAATATCTTCTCCAAAAATATTAGGATATTTTCCGTTTCCTATGTGATTTATATAACGAGCGGGATTTTCGATGGCAAGCCTAAAGTTTGTTGGGCAGGTTTTGTTTGCAATCGAGGCATTGCCAGGTTCTGATTAGTCAGGATTGAAATTACGCCTCATCTTGAATATGATGCCGATTGCCTGCCCATTGTTCCTATCCCAGGAGATGCGATCCATGCCCTTTCAGATTGAAACCGCCTATGCCCCTGCCGGAGACCAGCCGGCAGCCATCGACCTTTTGTGTCGGGGCCTGGCGGAAGGGTTGCCGCACCAAGTTCTCCTCGGGGTCACCGGTTCGGGCAAGACCTTCACCATGGCCCAGGTCATCGCCAAAACAGGCCGTCCGGCCCTGGTCATGGCCCCCAACAAGACCCTGGCGGCCCAGCTCCATGCCGAGTTCAAGGAGCTGTTTCCCAATAACGCGGTGGAGTATTTCGTCAGCTACTACGACTACTATCAGCCCGAGGCGTACATCCCCTCGTCGGACACCTATATCGAAAAGGACTCCGCCATCAACGAGGCCATCGACAAGATGCGCCACTCCGCCACCCGCGCGCTGCTTACCCGGCGGGATGTGATCATTGTTGCCTCGGTGTCCTGCATCTACGGTCTGGGCTCTCCGGAGGAGTACAAGAGCATGCATCTCCTGCTTAAGCAAGGGGAGGAGTATCCCCTGGAGGAGATGCGGCGCAGGCTGGTTCATATGCTCTATGAGCGTAACGATCTCGATTTTCACCGCGGCACCTTCCGGGTGCGGGGCGATGTGCTGGAGATCTTCCCTGCCTATGAGGAGGATCGCGCTGTGCGGGTGGAGTTTTTTGGCGACACCATCGAGGCGATCAGCATCATCGATCCCCTGCGCGGCAAGGTGCTGGAGCGGTTTTCTGAGTTGACCGTTTTCCCGGGCAGCCATTTCGTCACCTCCAAAGACCGGTTGCAGCGGGCCACGGCAACGATCAAGGAGGAGCTGCAGGAGCGGCTGGCCTTCTTTTATGCGAATAATCGGCTGGTCGAGGCCCAGCGCCTTGAGCAGCGCACCATGTTCGACCTGGAGATGCTCCAGGAATTGGGCTATTGCCACGGAATTGAGAATTACAGCCGCCATTTTACCGGCCTGGCGCCAGGGGAGCCGCCCCCAACCCTGCTGGACTATTTTCCCCCTGATTTTATTTTGTTTGCCGATGAATCCCATGTAACCATCCCCCAGGTGCGCGGCATGTACCGGGGGGACCGCTCCCGTAAAGAAACCCTGACCGAGTTTGGTTTCCGTCTGCCATCGGCCCTGGATAATCGGCCCCTGATGTTTGACGAGTTCGCGGCCCGCATATCCCAGGCGGTGTATGTATCCGCAACCCCCGGCGATTTTGAGCTGGAGATGGCGGCCGGACGGGTGGTGGAGCAGTTGATCCGGCCCACCGGGCTTCTGGACCCGCCGATTGTGGTCCGGCCTGCAACCAATCAGGTGGATGACCTACTGGAAGAGGTGCGGTTGCGGGAGGAGCGCGGGGAGCGGGTGCTGATCACCACTCTGACCAAGCGGATGGCCGAGGATCTCACCGAGTATTACGCAAAACTCGGGGTGCGGGTGCGCTATCTGCACTCGGATATTAAAACTATGGAGCGCATGGAATTGATCCGCAATCTGCGCCTCGGGGAGTTTCAGGTACTGGTGGGGATCAACCTGCTCCGCGAGGGGCTGGATATTCCCGAGGTTTCGCTGGTGGCGGTTTTGGATGCCGATAAGGAGGGGTTTCTGCGCAGCGCCCGCTCGCTGATCCAGACCTGCGGTCGGGCCGCCCGTAATGTGCAAGGCATGGTGATTCTTTATGGAGATCGGATCACCGACTCCATGCGCCAGACCATCGATGAAACAGCACGGCGGCGGATCATTCAGGCGTCGTACAATGAAGCCCACGGCATCACCCCGGAGAGCGTGCTGTCGCGGATCAAGGATCTCATGGATACGGTGTATGAAAAGGATTATGTTACTGTGGGAGTGGAAACCGGTGAGGCAGGGCAGCAGTATGGATCCCTGCCTGAACTGCGCCGGGAGATGAAGGCGCTGGAAAAGGAGATGCTTGCCGCAGCCAAGGAGCTAGCCTTTGAAGATGCGGCAGCCCTGCGCGACCAGCTCAAGAAATTGAAGGAAATGGAGCTTGCATGGCTGTGAAAAACGGTTTTTTCTATAGATTGTTGCTGGTCGTGGTGCCGTGGCTCTATGCCGGGGTGAGCCGGGTGCTTTTCGCCACCTGTAGGGTTCGGGTGCATGGAGCTGAAAACCTGGAACGCTGCGAGGCCAAGTGTGTCGCGGTGTTCTGGCATTACAGCGTGTTTCCTATTATTGCCGTTAACCGTGGCCGGGATCGGGGTTGGGCCGCCATGGTCAGCGCCAGCGATGACGCCGAATTTGTCGCTCGGATTCTCGCTCGGCAAGGGGTTGTCAGTGTGCGTGGCTCCCGGCACCGGGGAGGGCTTGCCGCGCTCAAGGGGTTGATAGGTCTGATGCACCAGGGCTATAATGCGGTGATCGTTGCCGATGGCTCCAAAGGTCCGGCGAAGGTAATGCAGGCCGGGGCCATCCTGCTCGCAAGCAAAAGTGCGGCGCCCATCCTGCCCATGGCAGTGGCGGCGGATCGCTACTGGGTCTTTCGCAGCTGGGACCGCACGTTGCTGCCCAAGCCATTTGCCCGGCTCGACCTCTGGTACGGCGAGCCCATGATCGTGCCGGAAAAGGCCGGGGCGGAAGAGATCGAGCGATGTCGCCTGGAGATGGAGCAGCGGCTCAATGGTCTGTATGCCCAGGCGTGGGCGGAGCTTGGTAAAAGTGGCCATGACGCGGTCTAAATCTGCGGCGGGGCCGGGGAGTTCCTTCTTATGGCGCATAATCTGAAGAACAGAAGCCTCCTGGCTGGTTTTTTTCTGTTGGTGGTGACGGTCATCGGCACCTTGGGGTATTACCTGCTGGGGTATCTGGCGCATGACCACCCTCTGTGGGCGTTGGGTGACTGCTTGTACATGACGGTCATCACCCTCACCACCGTGGGCTTCGGGGAAATCCTTGATGTGGCCAACGTGCCCGGAGCCAGACTTTTCACGATCTTTATCCTTTTGAGCGGCCTGGGGCTTGCCGCCTATTTTGTCTCGACCCTCACCGCCTTCCTGGTCGAAGGCGAACTTACCAATGTGTTCTGGAGAAAAAAGATGGCGCAGCAGATTCGTAAACTTTCCGGTCATATCATTGTCTGCGGGGTGGGGCGTATCGGTTGTTCCATCATGGAGGAACTGCACCGGAACCATACGCCTTTTGTGGTCATCGACCCGGATGAACAACGGATTCGCAAACTTCAGGCGCAATTCGGCGATTTTCCGGCGGTGGTTGGGGATGCGACCCATGCGGGGTGTCTGGAGGAAGCGATGCTGGCCACAGCCAAGGGCGTGATCTCCACCCTGAGCGATGACAAGGATAACCTCTGCGTGGTGGTGACCTGCCGACAGCTTAACCCCAGTCTGCGCATCATTTCGAGCTGCAAGGATGCGGAATTTTCCGGCAAACTCGAGCTGGTTGGGGCCGAGGTGGTGATGCCCAACGCCATCGGCGGGCTCCGAATCGCTTCCCAGATGCTGCGGCCCCAGGTGGTCGGGTATCTTGATCTCATGCTGCGGGACAAGAATTGTCCGGTCCGGATCGCGGATGTCACCCTCAGCGATCGGTCGGGTCTGATCGGTGAGCCGTTGAGCGCGATCAATTTTGACGATTTCGGGCCATTGCTGGTCATGGCCATTATTCGCAAGAACAATTCGTATCCTCTGTACAATCCGCGACGAACGGAAGGATTGCAGGAGGGCGATACCCTGGTGGTGCAGACGGATATCGATTCCCTGGAGCGGTTTCGGCGGCTGCATGCTTGAAGGAATGGGGGCTTCGTGACCAGATAGTGGTTGCGGCGTGAAGAGTAAGAAATGGGAACGATATATCTGGTAATCCCCCATTTTTAGCTGATGCCAAACTGCTTCATCAGCTCTATCGCACGTGGATCGGCAGCCAAGCGTCCCTTAACCGCCTGATAAATTTCATCAATCAATTTGTCATTATTTCTGGTTAGATTTTGATAATCTTCGATAGATTGCACCCCATTATTATGTCGTTCTTTATAAAAAACATTAGACAGCATTTGAGTATACTCATTTTGATTCTTGAGTTCTTCCGACGTGAGTTCGCGACCCGTATAAGCTGGTGCTCCGATTTTAACTATTGGCACGGTGTCGGGTAATAAATTAGAATATGCCTCTGGAATATACATAAGCTCATCCCGCGAACCATCCATGAAAGAGCCTGTTAGGGCTGTCCCATTTTTTACTTGGCCACCATCTTCAGCCTTGGCCTTTTTCGCCATCGTCCAGGCTTCATCCGAGATATTAACGCTGTCCCCCCCAGATCGCCCGGATGCCGATTCAGCAACAGGTTTTGAAGTTTTCTGGGTAAAAGTTGTCCCATATGCACCCTGCGTGGACGGAACTACTGAAATATTCATACCTGATACCTCCTATCTTGTTTTACGCCTCGACCAAAACAGAAAAGAGTTAATGGGGATCATTATGCGGGAGTCATATGCTGCATCTATTGCTTAGCGGATCGGCATTATTTGTTTAATAGTTAAATTATAATTTGACAACAAACCCACTTTTAACAGCAAAAAAATAGTCAAACAAAAACAAAAAGTTACAGTCGTAAAAAAACGCAGCGGCACTACATGAGCGTTTCCTGGATTTATGTTTTTTGCATATCATTTGATGTCGGAAAATCATAAATTGGCTATCTAGTCAGCACTAACAGACACCGCCGAGCGAGCCCAACGGCAGACGGGAGTTAGGTATATAATTCCTTAAAAAAATGGGGGGTGAGGACATGCGTCCTCACCCCCCATTTTTTAAAAGATAACGCCCAGAACGGACTCGTTTTCGTTTAGGCCAACTGGCTCATGATGGTCTCGGTTACCGCCTTGATGGAGGTTGAACCATCCACGGAAATCACCTTGGCGCCGCCAGCTTTTTTGAAGTAATTGACTGCGGCCATGGTGCCGGTCTTCTCGTCGTAGTAGATATCATGACGTTTGCCGATGGCCTCTTCGTCCTGGTCGTCGGCCCGGGCGCTCAAGTCGCCGCCGCATACCCGGCAGACCAGCTTGCCGTCTTTTTCCACCGGCTTGATGGCCTCGAAGGCGATGTGGTTGGGGTGGTTGTTGTCGTTGGCGCAGAGACGGCGACCCATGATCCGCTCCTTAGCGATCTGGCGGTCCAGCAGGATTTCCACCACATAGCTCAGGGGCATATCCGCATCTTTCAGTGCCTTGTCCAGCGCTTCGGCCTGGGCCAGAGAGCGGGGGAATCCGTCCAGAAGCCAGCCCTTGGCCTTGGATTTCTTCAGGGTCTCAAGAACCATGGGGATGGTGATCTCGTCGGGAACCAGATCGCCGCGCTCGATGAAGGCCTTGGCTTTCATGCCCAGCTCGGTGCCGCCCTTGATGTGCTCGCGGAAGATGGCGCCTGATTCAATGTGGTCGATGTTGTACTTGTCTTTGACAATGGCGCCCTGGGTGCCCTTGCCGCTTCCATTTGGTCCGAAAGCCAGAATGTTTACCGCCATGACGATTCTCCTTTATCAATACAGTGTATGTTGGCGGGAACGCCAGATGCGCCCCGCTCCATGGACATGAATGAGCATTCACTCAAGGAATAAATAGGAGCAGAATATATCCCAAAAAAAGGATTGAGGCCAGAAAAAATATTTTTGAAGGGAAGATCGAGGGGGCGCTTGGCGGAGCGGGTGCCATTGTTGGCAGAGAGACGGTGCCGGTCAAGATTTGGCAAGACTCTGAGTGAGCCTTGCCGAGGAAAAATCCTTTGTGTTCGACCGGTTCAGCTTGCGTTATGCAACTCGCAGAATTCTTTGATCAGCAGTTTGCGGGCGACCAGTTCCAGTTTGAAATAAAAAGGGCTTTGCATGAGGATCTGGATGGCTTTTTGGGGGGTCATGGCATTCTCCTTCCTTGGGAATGGTTGGTCGCGTCATTCGCGGTCTCATTTGCTTATCTCATCGGAGGTTTTGTGGAAAAACTTGATTGGGGAAAATGAAAAGGCGAGAAGGCCTCATGGAGGGAAAAGGCGGCCCCGCCCCAGATGGGTTTTCTTACTCATTGATACCATTGAAAAAATACAGCATAATAGCTACTATAATAATATTGTGTCTGGGTGGGAGTAAGTTCAGGGGCTGCCAAGGCTTCTAAATCTTCGAGGGCTGCATGCAAAAAATCCTTTTCGCCATTTTCATGTTGGTCATGATTCTGTGCATTGGCACCTCAGGATACATGCTGATCGAAAACGGCTCTTTTATCGACAGTCTGTTCATGTCGGTGATCACCATCACCACGGTGGGCTATGGGGAGGTCATCCCTCTCAGTCCGGTGGGGAAGTATTTCACCATCTGCCTTATCCTGGTCGGGGTTGGCTTTGTCCTCTATTTGGTGGGCGAGGTCACGGAGTCCATGGTTGAAGGGGGCTTGCGGAAAATCATGGGGAGGAACAACATGGAAAAGCGGGTGGCAGCCTTGAAAGACCACTACATTGTCTGTGGCTTTGGCCGGATCGGCAAGGTGATTTGTAAGAATCTCAAAGAAAGCAAACTCCCCTTTGTTGTTGTGGAAAGTGATACGCAAGAGGTTCAGAAGATTGATGAACTTGGTTATCTGGCTCTGCCCGGCACCGCTTCCAGTGACGAGATGCTGCTTAAAGCCGGGATTAAGCAGGCCAAGGGGTTGATTGCCGTGGTCTCTTCCGACGCGGAAAACGTCTATATTATTCTTTCTGCCAGAGGGCTTAATCCCAATCTTTTTATTATGGCCCGTTCCAGCGGTACGGAAGGCACGGAGACCAAGCTGTTGCGGGCTGGCGCCAACAAGGTGGTTTCTCCGTATTCCATCGGGGCCCATCGTATGGCCCAGCTTGTCGTGCGGCCAACGGTGGTGGATTTTCTCGATCTTACCGTGTCTGGCGGGGAATTGGGCTTGCGTCTCGAAGAGCTGCGGGTTTCCGAGCATTCGGCCCTTGCTGGCAAGAGGCTAATGGATTCTGGGCTTCGCAAGGAGTATGACCTCATCGTTGTCGCCATCAAGAGGGAGGAGGGGGAGATGCATTTCAATCCCAAACCGCAAACCACCATCCTGCCCGGAGACATCCTGGTGGTGCTTGGCGAGCATGAGCATATTACGGCGCTGGAAAAGCAACTGTAATACAACGCGATTGTGATATAGTGTAACCATTGGCAATATGGCTGTGTTTGAAGATTTTTTTCATACTGGCCGATAGGATAAGGGAAAGGGACTTTTAACCCGTTTTTTCATTCTTACGTGGGTGGCAGGCGCAATGGCAAGTGAAAAACTTTTCAAAGGCGGGGTTGAGATTCAGAATGGCGCTTTTATTCTGAGGGTCACCAAGGACCGTCTCCAGGCCGTTGTTACCACTAAAGATATCAAGGCGGGAGCGCAGCTGGATCACGATCTGCTCCAGAAGGAAATTGCCGAGAACGGGATCGTCGGCGGGGTGTTGCCAACCCCCGAGTCGGCAGGGGGAGGATCGTTGCTTGTGGCTAAAGGGGTTCCACCGGCCCCTGGTGAGAATGCTAGGGTGAAAATGCATGTTAAACCGGCCACCCCGGGTCCGCAAAAAACGGACCCTGATAAAGACCAGGTGGATTATCGTGAGCTCGGCAGCATCGTCAATGTCGCCAAGGACAGGCTGCTGCTGGAAAAAGTCGCGCCCAGTCTGGGCAAGGCTGGTCAGGATGTTTTCGGGGTCGCCATCCAGGCCAAACCGGGGAAAGACAGCAAGCTCAAGTATGGCAAAGGGGTCACTCTCTCGTCTGACGAGATGAAGCTCTTTGCCGCGCTCGACGGCAAGTTCGTCATGTCAGATGGCAAGCCCACGGTCTTTGGCGAACATTCCGTTACCGGCGACGTGGATATGAAGGTGGGAAACATCGTCTTCGGTGGTTCCAAATTGACGATCAGCGGCGAGGTGCTTCCCGGCTTCAGCGTCAAATGTCGGGGGGATATCTGGATCGGACAGGGGATCAGCAATTCAGCGGTCATGGCCGGAGGTTCTCTGACCGTTGTAGGAGGAGTTGTCGGCGAGGAATCGAAACTCCGGGCCAAGGGCGATATCACTGTTGAATTCGTGGAGAACGGTCCCAAGCTCGAAACGGCTGGCTATCTCCGGGTCAATGATGTGCTCTTACAGGCGCAGGCCAGTGTTGGCAAGGATGTGATCGCCACTCAAGGGAAGGGAACGATTATCGGCGGTAAGATTGTTGCCGCAGGCTCTATACATGTCAAGGAGCTGGGGTGTGAGGCCGAGGTGATTACCGAGGTCTGTGTCGGGCTTGTTCCTTCTCTGCAAATAAAGAAACAGAAGATCGACGAGGACCTCGGTTTGTGGTCGGACCGGCTGAACGAAGTCATCAAGAATATCAGCTCCCTAGAAAAGATAAAGAAGGAACTGGCCGGGAAATTTCCCGAGGAGAAAAGCACCCTGCTGGCCAAGTGCAAGACTTTCATGCCTAAGGCCATGGACAAGGTCACTCTCCTGACCGAAGAAGGCAAGGCCCTTGAGGTTGAGCTGGAGCAGATGGTGAACGAGGTGGTGTATGTCTATGGCCGCCTTTTCCCAGGCGTGGTGGTGAAAATTGGCCCCCTGGCCCGGACCATTACCCTTGAGGAAGAGCGGTCGGTTATTTATTTCGACAAGGAAATCCACCAGATTTCGGTGCGGAAGATGAGCCGCGATGAGCGGGATGCCATGCCGGAATAGATTGTAGCTGTCCAGTAGCACCGCATCTGCTTCGCAGTCTCGCTGGGCCCGCTTAGCTGTCATCGACCTGCTCATCATACGTCGCAGGTCTCTTCTGCGGCGCATCTGCGGCAGCAGCGAAGCGGCGCTACTGAACAGTTACATGGCCTGTTTTATTTTTTTTGCGTTTTCGAGAAATACTTCAAGATTATTCTGGCAGGACAACTAACAGACTCGAAATTCATTGCTACCCCGCCGGCAACAAGGCCAGCATCTCCCGTACCGCCTGATCAAGCCCAACGTAGATAGCCCGCGCCATCACCGCGTGGCCGATGCTTAGCTCTTCAATGGTGCCCAGGGCGGCAACTCGCCGGGTGTTGAGGTAGTTGAGTCCGTGTCCGGCATTGACCCGCAGCCCCATCTCATAGGCCTCTTCCGCCGCCGTGGCGATGAGGGTAAATTCCTTGTCTCGCAGCTGTTCTGTGGTGGCGTCGCAGTAGCGGCCGGTATGGATTTCGACAAAGGTCGCTCCAACCTCATGGGCCGCGTTGATCTGCCGGGAATCAGGATCGATGAACAGGCTTACCGGGATTCCGGCCTTGCGCATCCGGGCGATGACTTCCTGCATTTTTTTCTTCTGTCCGGCCACATTGAGGCCGCCCTCGGTGGTCAGTTCCTTGCGTTTTTCTGGGACCAGGGTGATCATGTCTGGCTTGATCTCCAGGGCGATGGCGATGATCTCCTCGGTGGCCCCCATTTCCAGATTGAGCTTGCTTTTCACGGTCTGCCGGAGCAACCGCACGTCCCGGTCCTGAATATGCCGACGGTCTTCCCGAAGATGGACGACAATGCCCTGGGCTCCGGCCAGTTCGCAGATGCCTGCGGCCAGCACTGGGTCTGGCTCGGTAATGCCCCGGGCTTGACGCAGGGTGGCGACATGATCGACATTGATGGCAAGACTGACCATTTTTCCTCTCCTTTCTTCGGTTAACAATTCACTCAAAAGCTGAGTTTCCCGTTCGAGCATGGCTAAAGCCTCGGCGCGGGAGCGTTCGTGGTCAAAGCCCAGCAGGTGCAGCAGGCCGTGGATCAGGAGAATCGTCACCCGCTGGTGCAGGGTAACGCCATCGATCGTGGCCTCGCGGGATGCGGTGTCCAGGGAGATGATCACATCGCCGAGGAGTTCTGTCGGCAGATGCTCCCCCCCTCCTTCTTGGATGGCAAAGGCCAGGACGTTGGTCGGCCCTAATTTGTTGCGGTACTGCTCGTTGAGCTGTGCCATCTCGGGGTCATTAAGAAGCAGGATGCTCAGCTCGCTGCGAGGGCAGCCGCAGAGGGACAACAGTCGTTCGGCCCGCTGCCGGAGCTGATGCAGGCTGATGCTCGGGGGCGTGGCCGTCTGACTGGTGATGAGTACGGGCATGGCAGGCTCAGTGTTTCCTTGTCGTTGTCCGACGCGGCGGCGGGATGGTTTCCTTCGCGGCGTAGGCGCGGATGACCTCCTGCACCAGCCGGTGGCGGACCACGTCCACCTCGGAAAACTGGTTAAAGGCGATCCCCTTGATATTCTGCAAGATCCGGGCGGCCTCAATGAGCCCGGATTGCCTGGGGTCCGGCAGGTCGATCTGGGTGATATCCCCGGTGATCACGGCCTGGGAGTTGAAGCCCAGTCGGGTGAGGAACATCTTCATCTGTTCGTGTGTGGTGTTTTGGGCCTCGTCCAGGATGACAAAGGCGTTGCTCAGCGTCCGGCCGCGCATGAAGGCCAGGGGGGCGATCTCGATCAGGCCTTCCTCGATGAGATCCGCAACCTTGCCCCGGCCCAGCATATCGTTGAGGGCATCGTGCAGGGGGCGCAGATAGGGGTTGACCTTCTGGGCCATGTCGCCGGGGAGAAAGCCCAGCCGTTCCCCGGCTTCCACTGCGGGGCGGGCCAGGATGATGGAGCGGACCTGGTGGCTGACAAAGGCGGAAACAGCCATGGCCACGGCAAGATAAGTTTTGCCGGTGCCTGCCGGGCCGATGCCGAAAACAATGTCGTTGGTCCGGATGCTGTCGATGTAGAGCTTCTGGTTGCTGCTCTTGGGCGAGACCACCTTCTGCTCGGCGGTGATGTAGACCTTGTCGAGAAAGATTTCCTTAAGGTTCGCCTTGGGCGAGGCCTGGAGGATGCGCAGGGCATAGGCGACATCCGAGGGATACACCGGATAGCCCGCGCGGATCAGCTCCTGGAGCTTGGTAATGGCCGAGATCGCCAGCTCCACCTCGTGTTTCGGTCCGTTTACGGTGAGCTGGCTGCCCCGCACCTGGATGCTGACCCCGGTTCCCTCCTCGATAACAGTGAGGTTTTTGTTCAGGTCGCCGTAGACCAGCAGGGCGGTGCTGTTATCGGCCAGGGTGATTTCGCGTTTGCTCAACGGGGGGCTCCGCCCTTGCCGCGTTTGCCAAGCTCTTGGCTGATCATCTGCTGTAGGTCCTTGATGTTGCGCTCCTTCAGGCGGCGGCCATTGACGAAAATGGTCGGGGTGCCGCGAACTCCGGCAAGCTGGGCGTCCGCCATGTCGCGCTCCAGGGTCTGTTGGTTGACCGGGGCCTTGTAATCCTTGTTGAATTTATCCAGATCAAGGCCAAGCTTCTTGGCCAGTTCCACGTATTTTGCCTCGGAAAGACTCTTTTGGTTTTCAAAAAGCAGGTCGTGGTATTGCCAGAACTTGCCCTGGCGGTGGGCCGCCATGGAGGCAAGGGCGGCGGACTGGGCCAGTTTGTGCATGGCCAGGGGGAATTGTTTGAAAACGACCTTGACCTCTTTGGGGTGTTTGGCCAGCGCCTCTTCAGACAGTGCACCCACCGTGCCGCAATAGGGGCACTCAAAATCGCTGAAGACGACAATCACCACCGGGGCGTTTTCCTGCCCGAGAAACGGGGCGCCTTGGATATTGATCTGCACGGAGAAATCCAGGGTAACGGTCTGGACGGTTTTGCTTTTGCTGCTGGCCAGATATATCCGGTCCGGGAGGTTGGCCGCCTGCAGGCCGGATGAGGCGATGTGATCCATGGTAGGGTCAACGGCGATGGTGTCTTCCAAGGTGCCCTTGTCGGTATAAATAAAGAGCTTGCCGCCTTCGGCCAAGACAAAGGTCCATTTGCCGTCCATGGAGGCGGCAACGTCCAGAGGAGCGGTGGGGGTTTTCAGGGTATTGCTTACCTCCCAGTCAACCCCGGCCTGGCAGGGTGCCGCTAAAATCAGGGTCGCGAAAAGCATGGAAAAACAGCCGAAAAAGCGTCGTGCTGTCATGGTCATTGTTTGTTCTCCTTGTTTGATAAGCAAAATGAAGCAGCCGATGCACGCCTCGGGCAATCTCTCTGTATTATAACCTGTCCGGGGGATACATTATAATGCCCGGAAAAATTACGCAAGGATCAGCAGGGGGCTCATGAAGAAATTTTTAGCCTGGGATTTTTCTCACAAAAGCTCTGCTAAAAGAATGGCCAGGTGCCGGACCTCGGGTTGCCCTGGATTATGGTCCAGACCCTGCTGGATGTGGATGAGGCAGCCGGAGCAGGTGGTGGTCACCAGATCGGGTGACGTCTGTGTCAATTGGTTGAGCAGACGGCCTCTGATGGTTGCCGCCAGCTCCGGCTGGGCCAGATGAAACAGGCCGCCCTGGCCGCAGCATTGCGGGCCGTTGGCAAGTTCGGCCAGGCGCAGACCGGGGATGGCCCGGAGGATTTCCCGGGGCGGACTGGTGATTTGGGACGGAAACCTCAGGTGACAGGGATCGTGGTAGACCACGGTGCGGGCTGTGGCTGGAGCGGCAAAGCGGAAAGCCGGATCCGCCTCCATGGCTTGGGTCACAAAGGTGGAAAATTCAAGGAGCCGATCGGCAAAGGCGTGGGCCTTTGCTTGCCATTCAGGGTCATCGGCAAGCAGTTCAGGATAGCGGCGCAACTGGCTATAACATGAGGCGCAGGAGGTCAGGATGGGCAGGGTGCCTCCGGCAAAGGCAAGGATGTTCTGCCTGGCAAGGCGCTTGGCTGTGCTGATGTCGCCACCGTTTTCCGCCGCAAGTCCGCAGCAGCATTGCTGCGTTGGCCTGAGCGGGGGATTGCCGGTGAAGGCTGCAGCAATCCGCTTCGTCGCTGCACCGATTTCCCGATGTACATGGGTGGCGTAACATCCGGGGAAAAAGGCCAGGGCAGGGTGTTTGGAGTGTTCCTGCGGTGTTTTTTCTGAATTGAAGTCGGAGGCGTCTGGTCCCTCCTGCGGCAGGCCGAGGCGCAGGCGTAGGCCGCTGTCGGCTGGCAACAGGTCCAGCAGGGGCTTACCCAGGCTGGCGATTGTCGCCAGCAGGGCCGGATTGCCTAAGGCCTTCCGGGTGATGGCCCTGAGCAAGGCATGGCGGCCTGCGGTTTTCTTCAGCCGTTCTCGTCCGGCTATAAAGCGGGCAGGCGGGTCAAGAGACCGTGAGCACACGGAGCGGCAGGCCCCGCAGAGCAGACATTGCGAAAGAATTTCCGCGTAGGCGGCCGAGGCCTGGGCCGGATCAAGCCGTTCCAGCAGGTGCAGCCTGCCACGGGCCGAGAGCGATTCCCGGCCCGTGGCCTGAAAGACCGGGCAGACCACGGTGCAGGCGCCGCATTTTGCGCACTGGAGGGGGTCTAGCGCTGCCACAAGAGATACGCCTTGATGAACGGATCAAGATTGCCGTCCAAGGTGCTGTCCACATTGCCCACCTCAAAATTGGTGCGGTGGTCCTTGATCATCCGGTAGGGCTGCATCACGTAGGAGCGGATCTGACTGCCCCAGGCGATCTCCTTTTTCTCGCCGGCGATGTCCTTGTGCTGTTCTTTTTGTTCAGCCCGCTCTTTGTCGTACAACCGGGACTTGAGCATCTTCATGGCCGTGTCCTTGTTGCGGTGCTGGCTGCGTTCGTTCTGGCACTGGACCACGATGCCGGTGGGCAGATGGGTGATGCGGATGGCCGAGCTAGTCTTGTTGACGTGCTGGCCGCCGGCCCCGCTGGCCCGGTAGGTGTCGATGCGCAGATCCTTGTCGTTGATGTCCACCTGGATGTTGTCGTCCAGCTCAGGGAAGATAAAAACCGAGGCAAAGGAGGTGTGCCGTCTCCCGCTGGCGTCAAAGGGGGAGATGCGCACCAGCCGGTGGATGCCCATCTCCGAGCGGAGCAAGCCATAAGCGTTATGGCCGGTGACCATGATGGTCACGCTCTTGACCCCGGCCTCGTCGCCGGGTTGCAGGTCGAGCATCTCGGTGGGGAATTTTTTGGCCTCGGCCCAGCGCAGATACATGCGCATAAGGATGCTCACCCAATCCTGAGCCTCGGTGCCGCCCGCGCCTGCGTGGATGGTGATCATGGCGTTGCTGGCGTCGTGCTCACCGGTGAACATGCACTCAAGCTCCACGGTCTCGACCTGCTCAATGAGCGCATCCAGTGCCTGGCCAACCTCCGTGAGAGTGTCCTCGTCGCCTTCTGCCATGCCCATTTCGAGCAGGAGTTCTGTCTCTTCCAGCTCTGTCTGGGAGGCGTCCCAGCCTTCCACAATATTCTGGATGGCGCCCTGCTCCCGCTGGACCTTCTGGGCGTTTTCCTGGTTATCCCAGAAAGCCGGGGCCAGGGTCATCTGCTCCAATTCCTGTAATCGTTCTCTCTTGTGATCTACCTCAAAGATGCTCCTTCAGGGAGATGAGGCGCCCCTTGAGATCTTGAATCTTCTGTTTGAGTTCTGCGGACATGGTGTGTTCTCCTAATGGTAAGAGTTGGTGTGCCTTGGTGTTATTTTTTCTTGGTATTTTCCCTGCGTGCAGAACAATGCCACAGGCCAGCCAGGGTCAGGATGAGGCAGGCCCACGGAAAAAGATGCCCCCAGCGGACATAGCAGGTCAAGCCGTTCAGTAGGGCGACCGGCTGACTGCGGGCGTATTCGGTAAACAGGGGGGAGGCTCCTTCAATCCGGCCCATGGGGTCGATGAAGGTGCTGATTCCGGTGTTGGCCGCGCGCACCAGGGTTTTTCGCGTCTCCACCGCCCGGAATACCCCCATGGCCAGATGCTGCCAAGGGGCGCTCGACCTGCCAAACCAGGCATCGTTGGTAATGGTGACCAATAGATTCGCCCCGGCCGCCGCTTGCTGACGGGAAATCTCCGGAAAGATGCTTTCAAAGCAGATCAAGATACCGATCCGGCTGTTTTGGCATGAGAGGGGGGTGTTGGTTTGGCCAGGGGAAAAAGCACCCAGGGTTTCCACCAGCGGTGAGGCAAAACCCAACAGCCAGCGCAAGGGAATATACTCGCCAAAGGGCACCAGATGCTGCTTGTCATAACGGCCGGTGACCAGTCCGTCTGGGGAGAGAAGGAAGGCGCTGTTGGCATAGGTGATGGGCTCGTCGGGCGAGGCTTTTTCCCGGTGGGGTGCGCCGGTGAGCAGAAATGTCCGGTACGGTCGGGTGAGTTCGCTGTGCAGCCGGAGGAACAGCGGATGTTCGTAGGGGTAAAAGGGCAGGGCTGTTTCCGGCCAGACAATCAGCTGCGGTTTTTTGGTGATAAAAAGCGCATTGCTCAGGCGGAGGTAGGTGTCAATGGTCTCCCGCTGAAAGGCAGGCTGCCATTTTTGATCCTGGGGGATATTGCCCTGGGCTATGGCTACCTCCATTTGCTCCGCCTGGGCAATGGTTTCCGGCAGGGTCTGCACCCGCCAAAGATTGTAGCCCGAGGCCACCAGCAGCAGGACTGCCGCAGCGCCGATGAGCGCAGGGGAGCTTGTCGCCTTGCGCCGGACGAACGAGGCGATAAGGGTAAAGATCAGGGCGTTTGCCAGCACCATGAGAAAGGTGAGGCCATAATGGCCTGCCAGGTCGGCAACCTGGATGATTTGGGGTAGATTGTACTGGGTGTAGGCCAGATCAAGCCAAGGAAAGCCGGTGAACAACCGACTGCGGATCAGGTCCAGCGCCACCCAACAGGCCGGGGCGAAAACGAGCAGAGGGAGACGCGACCCTGTTTTGGCGCAGAAAAAGGCGAATCCCGCCAGATAGCAGCTCATGTACAGGGCGAGAAAAACCAGGGCCAGCACCGCGATGGGCAGAGGCACCTGACCATAGGTGGCCAGGACAATGACGATCCAGTACAACAGGGGCAGGTAATAGGCCAGGCCGCAGATGAGGCCAAGCAGGGCGGCTCTGCGCGGGGGCTGGTTGTGGAGACCCCAAAAAAGAGGGATCAGCGCCAGCCAGGCAAGCTGGGGCAGGGCAATGACCCCAGGAGAGGCGGTAAATAACAGGGCGCTGGACAACAACACCAGCAGGCAGGCCCTGCCGAAATGGCATGCGCTTTCGGGGCGTGGGAGTAAGCGGGGCATCAGTCGGGCTTGTTCTGGATTTTTACGGTGTGGATGCGCCGCCGGTCGGCGGAGACCACCTCAAAGACCAGGGAGTTGATGAGCATGGTGGCGCCCACCGGCGGCACCCGGTCCAGCTGGTGGATGATCAGGCCGCCCACCGATTCGTAAGGGCCTTCCGGCAGGGTGATGCCGAAAAAATCCTCCACTTCCTCCAGGTTGACCTTGGCGTCGGTGAGGAGCATGTGTTTGTTCACCACCTTCCAGCGTTTTTCCGCCTTGTCGTATTCGTCGCGGATCTCGCCGACGATTTCCTCCAGCACATCTTCCAAGGTTACCAGGCCGCGGACGCTGCCGAATTCATCGGTGACCACGGCCAGATGGCCTTTCTGGCTCTGGAAGTCCTTGAGCAGGTTGACGATCTTGCGGGTGTCGAGCACGAAAAAAGCAGGCTTGATCAGCTCCGAGGCCGCAGGCATGGTGGCAGCCTTGAGGCAGAAGGGCAGCAGATCCTTGGCATGGAGGATGCCGATGATATTGTCCGGGGAATCCTGGTAGATGGGGATTCTGGTGTAGCCCTCATCGGTGATCAGCTGGATAAGATCGGCGGCCGACACCTGTGCCTCGGCGCTGACCATGTCGCTTCTGGGAGTCATGATCTCACGGACCAGGGTGTCGCGAAACTCCAGGATGGAGCTGATCATCTCCCCTTCCTCGCGGGAGATCAGCCCCTGTTCTTCGCCGTCATCGAGGAGTTCCTGTATTTCCTGTTCGATGTCTTCGGTGGTGTCGGGGGCGCGGTTGATGCCGAAAAAATTGAGAATGCGCTTGAAGGGCGAGTTGCCGTTGTCCGGGGCAGATGTGTCCATGCGGGGGTAAGAGTCCTATGGGTATGACAACGGGCCTGACGCACCGTTGGTGGTGCACTCGGGCGGTGTCGCCCGGTAAAAAGAATATGGAATCGGTCGCAACACCCATTGGCTAAAGGAAATAGCCGGGGGTGTCAAGAAAAAAAATTGACGTTTATCTTTAAAATCGGTATAAGAGCCACACTTTGACCATGGAAGGCATGCTTTCCATGGCGAACAATTCAAAAACGGGTTCACTATACCATAGAGTACCATGCTGTTTCAACAGATTGCGCTTCACGAGGTGGAGGGTTTTTTCTCCGGGGGAGAATTGAGGCAGTTGCAACAAGACCCAGCTGTCTTGCCGGTGCTTTCTTCCCCTTGTTACGAGATCAGCGGAATTCATCCTTTTCATTTGCCATAAAAATTAGTAAAAACTAGAAAAAATGGAAACGATGGAAACGGCAGAGTGATCGTTCTTGGTTTTCCTTTTTGTTTTATGGGGATATGGTGAACGGTGCTGCCTGCCCCGCAACCGATATCGAGGGTTCGCTTGAAAGACAAGGTTTTGATTGCAAATCGGGGCGAGATTGCCCTGCGAATCATGGAGGCCTGTAAAGACCTGGGCCTTGATTATACTGTGATCTACACTGCGGCGGATGAGGAATCCGAACATGTGCGCCGCAATCTGGACAGCCAGAGCAATATTCGCCGGGCGTGGCGGGTATCGTCCTATACCGATCCCAACGATATCCTTTCCGTGGCGGATCACACCAATTGCACCGCCATCCACCCCGGCTACGGATTTTTCTCCGAGGACTTTCGTTTTGCCCGGCGGGTCACGATCCGCAACCGTCCCCTGACCTTCATCGGCCCGAAATGGGAAGTGGTCAAGGATTTGGGCGACAAGATCAATACCAAGCGGGTTGCCAACCGGCTTGGTATTCCTACCATTCCAGGCACCGACGGCCCCATCTATAACGAGATGGAGGCCGAGGATATTGCCCTCCATCTTTTGGAAACCCAGGACGATAAGGTCAAGAATCCTTCCATCCTGGTCAAGGCTGCGGCGGGCGGCGGCGGCATGGGGATCGAAGAGGTCTACCAGATCGAGCATTTTCGCCGTATCTACCGTCAGGTCCAGAACTATGCCAAGCGGCAGTTCGGCGACGGCGGGGTGCTCATCGAGCAGCGGATTCGTGACTTCAACCATCTTGAGGTGCAGCTGGTATGCAGTCGACATGGTGAGCGGGTGCATTTTGGTACCCGGAACTGCACCATCCAGAGCACCGGCCGCCAGAAACGGTTGGAGGCTGCGCCCGGTTTCGACAATTCCTGCTTCAGCTACGATTTTAACGGACAGGAGGTGTTGGACAAGGTGGTTGAGTATTCGCTCAAGCTTGCCGCCCATGTCCGCTACGATAACGTCGGCACCTGGGAGTGGATCGTCACCCGGGACGGCCAGCCCTATCTTCTTGAGGTCAATACCCGCATCCAGGTGGAAAACGATGTCTCCGCCCGGGTTAGTTACATAAACAACAAGCATCCCAATCTCATCCGGGAGCAGATTCGCCTGGCTCTTGGTGACAAGATGGGTTTTCATCAGGGCGATATCACCTCCCGGGGTGCGAGCATCGAGTTCAGGATTGTCGCGGAAGACACCGCCCGCGGCTTTGCTCCCTGGATCGGGACGAGTTCCAAGTTTTCCTACCCCCAGTATGACTGGTCTGCGGTGTACAGCCATGTGCCCACTGACCGGACCTACGCGATCCCCAGCGAGTATGATCCCAATCTGGCCTTGGCCTTGGTTTGGGGCGATACCATGGAAGAAGCCAAGGAAAGGGGGCGGAAATTTCTGTCGGAAGTGGCCATCGAAGGCAGCAACGCCGCAGGCGGCCAGATCATGACCAACCTTCCCTATCTTCAAGAAAACATAGCCCGATTGCTCACCTTCTGATGAGCCAGCAGCGCCGCTTACGCTGCTGTCAGCCGTTGTTGGAAAATTTGGTCATTTTGTATGGACAGAACGGCATAAGGCGCCGTAAAGCAATGGCCGGAATGGGACAAGTTATTTTGTAACGGCGCCTAAATGGCACAGGTAATTACTCTATGGAAGATTTACGAAAACGGCTGCTCAAGGTAGAAGAACGCACCAGCTATCTGAGCCAGATCAAGGATGGCGTCGAGTGGGGCAATCTCTCCGGCCTGCGCGAAAAATTTGTCACCCTGCGGGACAAATTCTACGAGTACACGGAAGACCAACTGGCCGAGGGCGGCGCCGAGGAAGTCAGCATCGATCCTTCCATGGTCGCGGCCAGGGCGAGCATCATGCGCCGGGTAAAAAACAAGTCGGTGATGCAGCAGGTCATGGTCATCGGCCACGAAAAAGGGCATGGCGAGGAATACCGTAACGGTGGGTGCAGCAAGCCCTGGGGCAACGAGAAGGCCCTGCGTTACATGCGGGTCGCTGAAACCGAAGGCATTCCCATCCATTTTTATATCTTCACCCCCGGCTCTTTTCCGGTGGAGGATTACCCCGGCGCGGGCCAGCAGATCGCAAGAAATCTCTATGCCATGGCCAAGCTGCGGGTGCCGATGATTTCCGTTACCTCGGAAGGCGGCTCCGGCGGGGCCGAGGCCGTGGGCATGGCCGATGCCCGGTTGATGTTTTCCCACGGCTACTATTCGGTTATTTCCCCGGAAGGCGCGGCAGCCATCGAGGGGAAGATCCGCGAGGGCGAAAAGATGCCCAAGGAGTTGGTGGAGGCCTGCGCCGAGCGGCTGCACATCACGGCGGAAGAAAACCTCAAGCTCGGCACCATCGACCGGATTATCTATGAGCCGCCCCTGGGCGCCAAGCGCGATGATTTCGGCTTTTTCCGGCAGCTCAAAAGTGAGATCATCCGGGCCACCGACGAGGTGGTGCTGAAAACCAAGAGCCTCAGGGCTTTTCGCGCCTATGAATTGACGATGAAGAAGGCCGAGGAGCAGGTCGTGGAAGAGCCGCATATTGAGATTTCCTGGGATCTCAATGAGGACGAAGTCAAACGACTGCTGGTCTTGCGCTCGAAAAAATACCGGGCCATGTCCTGCAAGGCCTATTCCGAAGAGGGTTCGGCCTGTTCCGCTTTCTGCCAGAAGGCAAAAAAGAGTATCGCCAAACTGTACTACACCTTTCGCTACGATCTGCTGAAGAGTCAGCAGAAACAGGTAAAGAAGGTTTTTCAGGATGTGTCCGGCGAGGGCTCAGTGCTCCTGAAGCAGGTTTCTTCTCCGATCACTGCGGCCTACGATTTTATTTCGAAGAAACCAGGGGTTCGTCCGGGTAAACCTCCTGTCGCCGGCAGCGGCGGCGGGGAAGATCCCATCGAGTTCGGGGATATCTATACCAGCCCGCTGGCCAACGAGGACCGGACCGTGACCTGCCCCAATGCCGAGAAGCAGGGGTGCAAGGATCTTTGGGTTCCCGATCTCTATGGCGAATTCGGAGGGGTTTGCGAAAATTGCGGCCACCATTTTCCTCTGGAATATCAGTGGTATCTCAAGCATCTCTTTGATCCGGATTCCATTCGGGAATTTAACCCAGGGGTCTGCGCGGGTAATCCCCTGGCCTATCCCGGGTTTGAAAAGAAATTGCAGGCCGCCATTGCCAAGACCGGTCGGCGCAGCGGCATCATCACCTTCGATGCCAGGGTTATGGGCGTTGATCTGGTGGTGGCCATGCTGTACAGCGATTTCAGAAACGGCACCGTTGGGGCAGCTGAGGGCGAAAAATTTGTGCGGGCCTGTGAATCGGCCAAGCTGAAACGGCGGCCCCTGCTGGCCTATGTGCACACCACCGGCGGCATCCGCATCCATGAGGGAACTTTGGGTGTGGTGCAGATGCCCAAGTGCACCATGGCGGTGCGGGAATATATCGATTCAGGCGGCTTGTATATTGTGGTCTACGACAACAATTCCTATGCCGGACCGGTGGCAAGTTTTCTCGGCTGTTCGCCGTATCAGTTTGCCATCCGTTCCAGTCGGGTCGGTTTTGCCGGGCCTCGGGTTATCCGTGACACCACCGGCGAGGATATTCCGCCCGATTACCACAACGCCCGCAATGCCCTGCAACGTGGACATATCCAGGGCATCTGGGACCGTCGGGAGTTTAGGCGCAACCTGCATAAATCCTTGCTGACCATGGGCGGCGGCAATCTGTATTATAGGTAAGTTGACAGCCGAGAGCTGGCAGCTGATAGCTAATTGTTAATTCACAACGGTTTGCGATGACTGACGAGATAGATTTCGACGCAATAATTGGCAAGTATCGTTCCGATCCTTTTGACTATATGGACGTGTGTACCGTCCATACCGGCCAGGTTCGCTTTCGGGTGAAGGAAGATGTCGAGGTGGAAGGGCCGTCCGGCGAGTGGCACCATGTCCGGGGTACCCTTCTCTATGAAATATTGCGGGAAGGGAACCAGAAGAAGATATTCTCTTCGAGCAACGGCGTGGTTTCCTTTATCCGTAGCGACCTGGAAGGCCAGTTTGTCGAGGCGGGGGAGAAGATTCTCACCATCCGTCATCCGTTAAAAAAGCGTGAAATCATTGAAAATATTCTTCGCCAGGTGTTGGAGCCCTTCAATGCGCCCGAGCGGGCCAAGTATTTCTTTTCCCTCGACCTGCAGGCCAAGATCGACAAGCACGGCCAGCGGGGGGTTTCCATCAAGCCCGGTGATGAGATTCTCACCATGTCCCTGATGAAGCGCGATACCCCGGTCTATTATGCCGGGGAGCCGGGGATCATCCATTCCGTGTATTTCCAGCCTGGGGTCAGCGTCTCCCAGGGCGAGCCGCTGCTGGGCATCTGTTCTCAGGAGAAGCTGCCCATGATCCAGCGGATCATCACCCGCGTCAAAGCGGAATGGGAGTAACTTGCTCAGCAGCACCACATCTGCGTTGTCATCGGCCTGCTCATGTGCAATAGTACACTTCGCAAGCCTCTTCCGCGCATCTGCGGCACTGCTGAGCAAGTTACTGTTTCAGTCTGTATTTTGATGTTAGCTAGATACTAATGGTTGAGTCTCTTTCCTATCAAGCCGTCCAGCAACTCATCTCCGCCGAGGAGATTCCTTCCCGTCTCGCCCACTATCCGTCCGAGGTCGTCCAGGCCGTGTACCGCTATGGCGCGCCGGTGGGTAGCACCATCCAACACCTGCCCCAGGCCGAACGGCTGATGCCCCTTGCCCGGCAGCGGATCAACGAGGATGAGGCCCGCGGTCAGTCCTGCCCCAGCGGCATGGTCTTTCTTGCCGATGAACTCAGCGATGGCCGCGGCCGGTTTCAGCGCTCCTGGCACGCGCCGGTGGGCGGTCTTTGGCTGACTCTGGTCATGGCCAACACCCTGTTGCCGGAGAGCATGCGCCTCTACCCCCTTGCCGCCGGCATGGCCTGCTGCGAGGCGGTGCGCAGTTATGGCATTGATGCGCGTCTCAAGTGGGTCAATGACGTGCATGTGGCAGGGCGCAAGATCTGCGGGGTACTCTGCGAATCATTTATCAGTGCCACCCATGCCGAGGAATATATCCTGATCGGGGTGGGCCTCAATATCAATAACCTGGCATTTCCTGCGGAGTTGGGCGCAACGGCGGTGTCCATGAAGGAGATTCTTGGTTGCGATACCGATCTGACTGCTTTTGCCGCCCGGCTGCTGGCCAAGTTTTCCTGGTCTTTCGGCCTGCTCTGCTACGACGAGGCCCAACGGCTCGCCGCAGACGACGGTTCCGGCGCCGACCTGCCGGAGAGCCTGCTGCTTGCCGCTTGGCGGGAGCTGAGCGACACCATCGGTCGTCGGGTCTGGTTCGGCTTTGATGTCCAGCAGCAGCCCCAGTATCGGGCGGAGGTGCTGGGGCTTGCCCCGGACGGAGGCATCATCCTCCGGCATCTTGAGAGCGGGGCCGAGATCGTCGAACATTCCGGGGAATTGTTGTATATTGATTGATGCCTTCACCAACCACCCCAGTCTCGATCATCATCCCCACCTATAACCGGGCCGGTTTCCTGGCCCAGGCCATCGATTCGGTTCTCTCCCAAACTTACAGCAACTTCGAACTCATCGTGGTGGACGACGGCTCCACCGACGAGACCCCGGCGCGGCTTGCCTCCTACGGCAAGGCCCTTATCTGCCTGCGCCAGGAAAACCGTGGCCCGGCTGCGGCCCGAAATGCCGGGATCAGGGCGGCCCGTCATCCCCTTCTCGCCTTTCTCGATTCCGACGACCAGTTCGCCCGCAACAAGCTGGCCCTCCAGACCGCCGCCATGGAAGCGCAGCCGGACCTGCTCATCTCCCACACCCAGGAAACCTGGTTTCGTAACGGCCAGCACCTCAATCAGAAGAGGCACCACACCAAGGAAGGCGGCGATATCTTTGCCCGCAATCTTGCCCTGTGTATGGTGGGGATGTCCACGGTCATGGTCCGGCAAGAGTTGTTCGCCCGGGTCGGCCTGTTCGATGAAAGCTTTCCCTGCTGCGAGGATTACGAATTCTGGCTTCGGGCCAGTGTCGCACATCCCTTTTTCCTGCTTGATACGCCGCTGACTGCCAAACACGGCGGCAGGCCGGATCAGGTCTCCGCCCAGTTTCAAACCGGCATGGACCGCCTCCGCATCCAGGCCCTGGAAAAACTTCTCTCCTCCGCCTCCCTCACCCCGGACCAGTTTTGTCTGGCCAGCGCAGAGCTGGTTCGCAAGGCCGTGCTCTACGGGAATGGTTGTCTTAAGCATGGCCGCCCCGAAGAAGGCCACCGCTGTCTCGCCCTTGCCGCCCGA
>JAPLJH010000035.1 GCA_026388695.1 Deltaproteobacteria bacterium
CAGGGCAGGAACATCCTTGGGCAGATAATGCGGGCTGGTGCCTTCGTCCCGGATGCTGGCGGTGGGAATGATGATGTCGCCGATCTCCAGCGCGTCATCGATGCCGCCGCACATGCCGAGCATGAGCACGCACTTGATTTCATCGAGAAAGGACAGGCAGTGCATGACAATGCCTGCCGAGGGTGAACCGACCCCGTGGTTGATGATGCTCAAGTCGTGTTTGCGGTCGTGGACCACGCTCCAGTGCCCGCGCTGGATGGGGTTGCCGGTGATGCGGGAAAAATCGTCGATGTAGCGGTGAAAATTGCAGAGCAGGATGTGGGAGCCGAAGTCCTTGACGCTGGAGCCGGTGTAGCGCTCCAAGGTGTGCCGGGCATAACTGTCGGGTCGCAGCTCTGTGCTCATGCGTATTCCTTCTGGTTATTTCTGGAAGGGGTTGTTGAGGAGCATGGTCTGCTCGCGGCCCGGTCCCACGGAGAGGATATAGGCCGGGGTCTCGGTGAACTCCTCAATGCGTTTCACATAATCACGGGCCTTGGCCGGCAGATCGTCCACGCTGCGGGCCTGGCTGATCTCTTCGCTCCAACCGGCCAGGTTTTCGTACACCGGCTGCATCTTGGCAAAGGTCTTGATATTGCCGGGCATGGCGGCTAATTTCTTGCCGTCCGCCTCGTAGCTGGTGGCCAGCTTCAGGGTCGGTTGGCCGCTCAAAACATCGAGTTTGGTAATGGCCAGGCCGTTGATCCCATTGAGGCGCACAGCCTCGCGGGCAATGACGCCGTCGAGCCAGCCGCAGCGGCGTTTGCGCCCGGTGGTAGCCCCGACCTCTCCGCCTTTTTGCTGCAACTCGTCACCCACTCCGTCAAGCAGCTCGGTGGGGAAAGGACCCTCGCCAACCCTGGTGGTGTATGCCTTGAGGATGCCGATGACGCAGTCGATGTGGGAGGGGCCGAAGCCGCTGCCGGTGCAAGCGTTTCCTGCGACGGTGTTCGAGGAGGTGACAAAGGGGTAGGTGCCGTGGTCGATGTCCAGCTGGGTACCCTGGGCACCTTCAAAAAGGATGTGCTTGCCTGCCTTGCGGCCATCGTCCAAGGCTACGGAAACGTTATCGATATACGGGGCGAGCCGCTCTGCGTATTTCAGGTATTCGTCGTATATCGCTTCGGCTTTAAGCGGTTCGCTGTTGAATTTTTTGCTGAACAGAAAATTCTTTTCTTCAAGGTTTTCACGGAGTTTTTCCATGAGCGAGCCTGGGTCCAGCAGATCCCCGGCCTTGATGCCCTTGCGCAAAATCTTGTCGCCGTAGCAGGGGCCGATGCCCCGGCCGGTGGTGCCGATCTTCTTGCCGCTGGCCAGGGCCGATTCGCTGCATGAGTCGAGGAGTCGATGGTAGGGCATGATCAGGTGGGCGCGTTCGCTGATCATCAACCGTTGCGGATTCACCGGCAGGCCGCTGGCCGCGAGTTTGTCCATCTCTTCCAGCAGGACGCCGGGGTCGAGGACCACACCGTTGCCGATGAAGCACATCTTGTTCTCGTAGAGGATGCCGGAGGGGATGAGGTGGAAAACGTATTTTTTGCCTTTCACCACCAGGGTGTGGCCAGCGTTGTTGCCGCCTTGAAAGCGCACCACGAAGTCGGCGTGCTCTGTCAACAGGTCGACGATCTTGCCCTTGCCCTCATCGCCCCATTGCGTCCCGACAATTACCACATTGGCCATCTTGTTCTTCCTCCGCAATCATCCAAAAATAAGGTTATCCGTGAGCCACCGATGGGGCTCAATTTTTTATCTCACCAAGCACAGCAACAGGCACCATAGCCAAAGGAAAATAAAAAGTCAATCGATGATGCCACGCGCACTTACCGGGCGGCGCCTGCCTTGACACCATCGGGTAAATGCCGTAGATTGCCCACTGGATTTGAGGCGCCGACAATTTTTTCGGCAGAATGATTTTTTTGCGGACCTATCGAGGCAACGGCATGTTTGGTATAGGGCTTCCTGAGTTGATCCTGATTTTGGGCATCGCGCTTATTGTGGTGGGCCCGGAAAAGCT
Organism: Deltaproteobacteria bacterium; assembly: GCA_026388695.1. Lineage (GTDB taxonomy): Bacteria > Desulfobacterota > Desulfobulbia > Desulfobulbales > Desulfurivibrionaceae > Thiovibrio. The sequence goes on from JAPLJH010000035.1 coordinate 2,054, forward strand.
TCCGGAGATGGCGAAGGCCATTGCCAAGGTTATGCTGGACCTGAAAAAAACCGCCTCGTCCCTCAAAGAGAGTCTGCATGAGGAGATGAAGGATGAGCTGGGGCAGGACCCTTGGCAGCAGAAGCTGGGAGATGCTTATCCTAATCTGCCCTCCACCTCGGTTCCTGAGTCGGGTACGCCGGAGATTGATGCGGTCTTGCCGTCCGAGCCACCTCCCGCCGTGGTAGCCGCCCAATCCGAGGACAGCAAAGAGAAGCCGGAGATTGACGCCGTGTCGTCGCCGGATTCCAACCCACCCAAGGCTAAAGAAGAAAAGAAACAAGAGAAGCCGACAGGATGACGGAAGGATTGTCAGGCTTTTTCTCCCAGCACCTCCGGGAGCTGCGCAATCGGGTCTTGGTGTCCTTCCTGGCCATCCTGGTGGCCACCCTCATCGCCTACGCCTTTTCCGAGCAACTCGTTCGTTTTCTCATGGTTCCTCTGATCACGGGCCACCCGACTCTGGCCAAGCTCGTGTATACCAATCTGACCGAAGCCTTTGTTAGCTATATGAAGGTGTCCCTGCTGGTCGGGCTCATCGCCGGATTTCCGGTTTGTTGCTATGAGTTGTGGATGTTCATCGCGCCGGGGCTGCACCGCCACGAACGGCGGCTGGCGCAAACCGTGGTCTTCTGGGCCACGGCCCTTTTTGCTGGCGGGGTGGTGTTTGCTTATTGGGTGGTGTTGCCGAGGACGCTTGCTTTTCTGTTGAGCTTTGCCGACGAACAACTGGAACCCCTGCTCCGACTTGATGCCTACCTCACCTTTGTGGCCCGGACCTCCATGGCCTTTGGTCTGGCCTTTGAGGTGCCGTTTCTCATGGTCATGGTGGCCAAGGCCGGGATTGTGAGCAAGGGCTATTTTGCCCGGCAGCGGAAATACTTTTATCTCGCCATCCTGGTCCTTGCCTTTCTGCTCACCGCAGGCGATATATTGTCCGCCATCCTGCTTGCCGTGCCGCTTTTCGGGCTGTATGAGGCAGGGATTCTCATCAGCCGCCTGTTTAAGGGGAAGCTGAAGGCTGAAGGCTAAAGCTCCCGTGTTGCAATCTCCTTGCCGAATTAGCGCTAATCTTCCGCAAATTCCCTCGCCCTTGAGGGAGAGGGTGAGGGAGAGGGGGGATTTCGTAGGGGCTCTCCCGAGTACAAATTGCGTCTTGCGGAAGATTAGCGCTAATCAAAAATTTTTTCATACACCCACATCAGCCTTCAGGACTACCAATCAAAGAACATACTGCGGAATCTTCAGCAATTCCCCGTTCCGCATCGCCGACTGGTGCGCGACAATGCCGGCCACCGTCAGGTTCAATGCCTGGGCAATGTCCACAAGCGGCATGCGGTCCAGCAGTATGGCCTCTACGAACTCATGCGTCAGATAGCCGTGCGATCCGTTGTGGCCACCGGGCTCGACTCCCGGCGGCAGAGGCGGCCGTTTGATCAATGGCGCCTCCTTCCCATCCACCCCTTTGAAAACACGGTCGAAAGTTCCCTTCTCGGTCCAGATTCGCCCCGTTTCGTCACCGGTACCCGGGATGTCCCAACTGATCGCTGTTCGGGCCATGCTTCCTTCACTGGTGCGGAACAGCGCGATCTCGGTGCCGAACGGATTGTCATACCTGTTCTTGGCCTGCAGGTGTGGAATGGGACTGGGCCTGCCCATGCACGACACTTCCGTGAATGAACCACCTGTAACCCCCATGTGATAGGCATACTTGTGGGTTGGATACCATTGCGGCGGCAGGCCCGCACGCCATCCCCCGTACGCGGCCAAAGGTGTTCCCAGGTAATGCATGTACTCGCCCTCGGCGTAAATCAGCTTGCCAAGAGCTCCCCTCCTGTACATCTCGCGCATGGCGTAGAGATTGACATGGAAATAGGAGGTCTCAAACATCATGTACTTTCCAGCAGAGCTCCTTGCCGCAGCGAAAAGCGCATCAGCGTCTTCCAGGGACCCAAAAACGGCAGGCACGGCCGAGGCAACGTGCTTCCCGGCTTGGAGAGCCGCGATGGCGAGGCGCGCGTGGCTGGGCGCATCCGTGGCAATGAACACAGCTTCGACCGCCTCGTCTCGGATAAGCTCCTCGCCCGTCCCGTACATCTGCTGACAGCGACAGGCTTTTGCCAACGCGGCGCACTGCTCGGGCACGAGATCGGCAACCGCCGTGACCGTAACATTCGGGTGATTCTGGAAAGAGAAATCCGCACCGAATCCGCACACGCCATAGCCAATGATGCCCACCCGGATCTTGCGATTGGAAACCGGGGCCCATTGTTTCTCGGTGTCCTGATCAACCAATTCCTTCTCACATCCCTGAGTCGGAGGAACCGCGTGCGCCAACCCCGAGTCATCGTCTCTTCCTGCTGTATCGTTCTCAAGCTCGTCTTGCATCGCTTTATTCCTGTCTCCTGTGTTTCGGTCAACGTTTGAATTCACCGGTTGGCGCGGCCTTATCGCGCAGATCCGGTGGAATGATGGGTTGGGCGTCTACGCATTTCTTGGGCTTGGATCATCAACTTCAAAGGAGAGTGCCAAACAAACAAGCCAAAGAACTACGATGCTGAGTCTGAAGACCACAGCGGTAAGCCCATCTGACTGGAGAAAGTCCAGCACGAACATAGAGAGCCCCCTGTAGCCCGGTGCTGCTGTGAAGTATCCAATTGCTGCGTCATACGTCGAGAAAACAATGAACGCGATAGCCCAATCGGACAAACGTTGCTCTTCGGGCGGTCGGTTGGAAAGGGTGACGCTGGATCGAAGGTATAACTGGGCAAGCCCGATGACTTTGCGAAGCACTGGGAAAAAGCCTGCCATCAACAAAGAGTAAGAGAGCACAAATAGAACGGCAGAGAACACAGATACGTTCTTTATTGCTTTATAGCCGGCCTGCAATGCAATTTTGGTTGGATCGACACCGGCTCGAAGCAACCAGATATCGAGGTAACAAAAGAAGGAAAGCATGAGGATGAGAAACTTGGCATCGGCCAACTTCTCAAGCAGCGAGGGAAGTTTCTTAGCGCCTTTGGCTGTGCTGTGTTCGTCAGACAATTTGCATTCCTTTCTGATCGACTGATCAAGACGCCCAACGCTGAGCTCAGCCGAGGAAGGCCGCATCGCGACCTGACGTCGGCTGGAGCGCCGTGTTATGTTTTAGTTCCATACAAACCCAATTGGTCTTTTTGGCTCTTCAGACACTCGCTTCATGGCGATTAAAAGAACGCTAAGCTGAGATACATGCTGAATAAGCTGAACTTGTTCGCCATTATCAGTTGTGCCGTAGAATGTAACTATATTAGGTTTTGAAAAGCCCACTTGGCTAATATGGAATGTAACAGCCTGGCCAAACGTAACAAGTCTTGCTCCAACCTCTTGATCTGAACTTAGCGAAGCCTCGAACTCTTGTATATATTTTGCTAACGATTCACAAACTTCGATTACTGGGTTTCTGTCTTTATGTGCCCGCTCCGCGATTTGCTGGGTTATCTCCTCCATTTTTTGGAGCTGACTTGACAAACCACTAGATGAAAAAATATCATTCATTCTTGTATCCTTTGGCTTCGGGGAAATAAGGGACACTCCCCAATTAAATTTCAGATCCTAATTCTTTCTTCCACCAATCAGCCTTTCCGATTGTTGTTGCTCTAAAACAATAGCGATTCTGCCCCAATCACCGCCTTTCTTGCCAATAATCTGGGGCACGGTGCAGGTGCATAACCGCAATCACTTCGATTTGCTCAGGGTGATCTCGAAACAGAACCCCGAAAGGGAATATTTTCGTAAGACATCGTTGAACATCGGATGTCACAACAGGGTACAAACTTGGGTTCAATACGATACGATTGATGGCGTCTTGCACCGCAGCCAGAAACCGCCTGCCGAGATCGCTTTGCTGAGCTTCGTAATAGGCGGCCGCTTCAAGCATTTCGGTTTCAGCATCTTCCTGAAAGACGACCGCTTTCATGTCAGCGATGCGTAAGCATTCTTGAATACGGAATCGGCATCGCGTAGCTGGCCGGCGGAATTGTCAACCTCAGCACAGCGCCGCCGAATTTCTTCTTGCCATTCCGCCGACAGGGGATTGTCCGGCCCATCAAGGCTCTCTATCAGTTTCTCGGCCACAAACGCCCGGAGTGCAGGGGGAAGGCCCATGGCCTCATGCATAATTTTTTCTACTGTAGCAGCCATAGTCTCACGACTCCTTTCTCCCCTGAATTCGAGGGGAACGCCGAATTCTGATGAGCACCATCAGGTTTTTTGTGACTGATTTCAACCTGTACGACATTATCTAACAGAATATGGAACACTAAAGAAAAAGTAAAGCGAAGTTCCGTTTTAGCTCATCCTGCTCAATGCCATCGATCGCCCATTCAAGGGGGAAGCTACCTCGTTTCAATCCCCTTTTCGCGCAGATGCGCCTTCACCGCGCTGATGGGCACCTCCTGTCGGTGAAAAATCCCTGCCGCCAGGGCCGCCTCGGCTCCGGTCGCCTCGAACACCTCGGAGAAATGCTCCACCTTGCCCGCGCCGCTTGAGGCGATGACCGGGATGGAGACCGCCTGTCGCACCTGATTGATCAGCTCCAGGTCAAAGCCCGAATTGGTGCCGTCCTTGTCGATGCAGTTCAAGAGGATTTCCCCGGCCCCCAAGGCCTCGCAGGAGGTGGCCAGTTCCATGGCGTCCACCTCGCGGCCCTCGCGGCCACCCTTGATGGTGCACTGATACCAGCAATACTCCTCGCCGTTTGGTCCGGGGAATTTGGTCTTGATGGTGTGACGTGGGGTGTCAGCAGGCGATTTCACGTACACCCGGCGCGGATCAACGGAGATCACCACGGCCTGATTGCCGTACACCGCCGAGATCTGCTCGATGGAGCTGGCCCCGGTTTTCTTGCCGGTTTTCAGGTATTCCTCGGCAATGAGCACCGCGTCGCTGCCAATGGAGATGTTGTCGGCTCCGGAGCGGAAATATTCCGCGGCCACGTCCAGGGCCGAGTAGTGCTTGCCGGTGGAGTCGGTGAACTCGCGGATGCCGCCGCCAATGGTGAGCGGCACGAAGACCTGCTCCGAGGTGCGCTGCAAGACCTCGAGCATGGGCTGGTCCTTCATGGGGAAATCCCGAAAGCCGGTGATGTTCAAGAAGGTGATCTCGTCGGCGCCTTCCTCGTAATAGCGGCGGGCCAGCTCCACCGGCTTGCCGAGGTTACGCACCTCGCCTTGGGCTTCGCGGACATCGTACTGGTCGCCCTTGGTCACCACCAGGTCGCCGTTGTCGTTGCTGCGCACATCAAGGCAGGCGATGATGCGTTTGGCGAGCCGTGTTTCTGCCGGGGAGGTGGCGATTTCCATGGGGCCAGCAGTGGAAAGGTCCGTGGCCTCCAAAAAGTTTTTCAGAATCGCCAGCCCGGCGGCGCCGCTTTTTTCCGGGTGGAACTGGCAGGCCGCCACATTGCCCTTCTGCACCGAGCTGATGAACTCCTCGCCGTAGTTGGTGGTGGTCAGCACCCAGTCCTCGTTTCCGGCTTCGATGGCGGCCCGGTAGGAGTGGACAAAGTAGAGCTTTTCCTCCGCGAATCCGGCCAGCAGCCGGGAGGGTTTTCTGATATTAATGCCGTTCCAGCCGATCTGCGGCACCGAAAGGGTTGTTTCGGTGAATCGCCTGACCTGGCCCTTGATGATCCCCAGCCCGGCCACGCCCAAGGCCTCCTCGCTTCCCTCGAACAGGGTCTGCAAGCCCAGGCAGATGCCCAAAAATGGCCGGTCGGCCCGAAGGTATTCCAGCAGGGGTTCGACATAGCCGAACTGGTGGAGCTGCTGCATGGCGTTGCCAAAGCTGCCGACTCCAGGGAAAATCAGCTTTTCCGCAGCCAGGATATCGGCCGGAGTTTTGGCGTCGGTAACGGTGAAGCCGAGTTTTTTGATGGCGTTGCGGACGCTGCGGACATTGCCGGCCCCGTAGTCCAGAAGTGTTATGTTCATAGCGGTTCCCAAGAAAAAGCGGGGATGCGTCCCCGAGAGCGAAACGGAAAGACGCTATATTAGACGATTAGCGCGCAGGCAACAATGGAGAATTTTCCTTGTTGTTGCCTGCGCGTAAAGCTTGCCATTATGAAAAGAAAAAGGCATGATGAATGCATGAGTCGTGCCGCCCCCAAGGTATTGCAGTCCGCCAGGAGAGGCGCGGGATCGTAACCTCAACCATCTAGGAGCGCCAATCATGAGTAAGGCCAAGGACACCCAAAAAGCAGTGAAGAAGGAACCGGCTAAGAGCATGAAGGAAAAGAAGGCCGCCAAGCTGGCCAAGAAAGGTGAAAAAACCAAGTTCACCCCGCAATGATAGGCAGGAGGCGGTAGGTTCTGGCAATGCCGATTTTGATTGCCACTAATCTTCAGCCGGTTTTTTGACGTTATTCCCGCGCAGGCGGGAATCCAGAGGCATTAGCCAGGTCGCCTGGATTCCCGCCTGCGCGGGAATGACTTAGCTGTGCCAAACGAACATCTGGCGAAAATTTGTACAGGCGGTTGCGGCGCAAGCCCGGCCGCCTTTTTTGCGTGCGGTGTTTTGACTATTCCGGCCGGATTTCCTGCTTGAGCAGGCAACAGGAAATCCGGTGGCGTGGGCTGCCATCCGGCCTGTATTCGATGTTGCCGGGTTGCAGGAGTTTGTTCATCACGCAGCCCTCGGGGATGTTCAGTGAAAAAAGCCTTTTTTCGCTGATCCCGCTGTTTTCAATGAGGCAGTTGTCCTCAATGCGGAAGGTGTGCAGGGGGAAATCCTCGCACAGCGGGCAGAGATAGACCCGGCCATTGGGGAAGATGAAGTAGTTCTCCGCCACGTTGCCAGCGCAGTCAAACTCCTCCCCCGGCTCCAGGAAAACCTTGGGGTAGATGACATGGATCCCCCTGCGGGCCGCATCCTTGGCCACCCCTGGGATCACGGCCAGCCACTCTTCCGGGGAGACCTGCAATTTTGCCTCCTGTTCGCTTGCCGATTTGCCGCGCAACCCGATGACCTGGATGAAGAACCGTTTGCAGCCCAACCGCTCCAGCAGCTCGGGCATTGCCGCCAGATGCTCGATATTCAGTTGGCTCACCGTGTAAATCACGCTCACCTCAAAACCTAGGGCAATGGCCTTTTGCAGATTGGCGGTGCAGGTGGCGAAAACCCCCTCCCCGCGCAGGGCATCGTTGACCGCCGGGTTCGGCCCGTCCAGGCTGAAGCTGAGCACCGCCTCGTCTGGTTTGAGCCGGTTGAGCAGGTCGTGGTGCAGATAGCCGTTGGAATCCACGGTGATGGTCTTGTAGCCTAAGGAGCGGGCATACCGGATGCCGTGGATCAGGTCCGGGTGCAGAGTCGGCTCGCCGCCCAGGAAAATGACGTTGCTTTCTTTTTTTGGATCATAAAAAAGCGTGAGCCATTGCTCCATGGTTTCGCGGGAAACGGCTGCGGTGCCGTGCTGGGCCGGGTTGATGTAGCAATGCTTGCACGCGAGATTGCAGGCGGTCAGGAGGTGGAAAAAGATATTGCGCTCGTGCGGCTTGAAGTGCAGGGTTTTGGCGATGGGCTGGTTCATGGCGCAGCTGTTCAGGGTTGGGCCAGGGTGTATTCTGCCAGCAGGCTGCCCTGCCAGTAGTTGTTTTCCTGGCTGGTGAAAAAGGTCTTGAAAAGGTTCAGGCTTTCCTGGCGCAAAACATGGGGCAGGATGCGCACCTCCGGCTCCATGCCCTGGTACAAAGGAGTGAGATGTGCAAGCTGTAAGCCCGTGCCGCCGCCCATGGCATCCTCATAACTATAGACAAAAGTGCGGATGCCGTTGAGTAGTAGGGTGGAGTAGCACATGAGGCAGGGCTCCATGGTGGAGTAGATCGTGAGGGTAGTTCGATCAATATCCGGCCTGCGGGCAAGCAAATCCCTCAGGGCGACAATCTCGGCGTGGTCTAACTCGTTGGCGGTCTCGCTCTGGCTGTTTTCGCGCCGCCCAATGGCTACTGGCTCGTTTCCGGAAACGATGACAGCACCCACCGGAAATTCGTTGTTGGCCAGGGCCTGTTGCGCCTGTTGCAGGGCAAGGCGCATGAATATTTCGTGATTCATGAAAAACCTTTAATATGGAGGATGTTTTTGTCTTACCAGTCTGCCCGGAAGTCGTCAAGCCGGAAAGCGGGTGGAAATCCACGCTGGAAAGTGCCAGGGAGTGCTTGAAAAACGCGGTAAAATAGGGTAGTGAGTACGGGCGGCAGATCAAAAAAGACCGAGGAGAAACCGATGAACGCGGAAGATATGCAATGCATCCCCTACGAGGTGGCCAAGAAGTTGGTCGGCGCGGTAATGGAAGAGGAGCACCTCCAGGAGGCTAACCGGCGGGTGTTGACCGTCTACGGCACAAACGACCAGGAAATCTGCTGGTTCGACGCCGAGGATATTTTTGCCGAGATGGAGGCCAGCGAGGGCGGCATTCCCAGGAATGAAGACGACATGAAGGCCAAGGCTGTGGAACTGGTCCTGCATCAAATCCCGAAATGGGCGGTTGAGGATTTGCTGATAAAGATGGGGTTGGGCAAGAAGTAAGCGGTTAAAGGCCGGGTGCAATGTCCGGTTTCTTAACCCCTGTCTTTTATGCCACTCCAGGCGGCATGGGCGGGATTTTTTCGCCGCCCAACACATAGCCGCCGTCCATCCGCAGCACCGATCCCGTCATGTAGGTGGCATCTTGCAGTAGAAAGAAAACCGCCGCAATGATTTCTTCGATCTTGCCGGTCCGTTTCAGCAGGATATGCTCGCGGATGGCGTTCTGCTGTTCCGCACTGAGCAAATCCCAGCCCCGGGTTCCCTCGGCGTGTCTGGTTTCAAAAAATCCCAGCATCAACTCATTGACCCGCACGGTGGGAGCGCCCTCTCTGGCCCAGGTTTCCGTAAAGGAGGAGACGGCGCGATTGGCCGCGCTGTAGCCATCGTTGAAGACCAGGCCCGCCGGGCCACAGCGGCCGACAATCCCGGCAATGGAAGAGAGGGTGATCACCCCGGCCTCGGCGTTCTCTCGCAACAGGGGTAGGGCGGAGCGCATGACCCACCACTTGGCCCGTAGGGTGGTGGCCATCTCCAGCTCCCATTGCTCCGGGGTGTAAGGGCCGTGCACAACCGGCATGCCGCCGCGCTCGATATTGTTGATCAGGATGTGGAGAGCGCCGTAGCGCGCCCGGATGGTGGAAAGCAGTTCCTTGATTGCCGCCGGTTCGCGCAGGTCGATCTTGACCGCCAGGTGGTCGCTGCCAAGGGCGGCCAGCTCTTTTTGCATGAGGGCGGCTTCTTCGGGCCAGTCATAGTGGGTGAGCACCACCGTGGCTCCGGCCTTGGCCAGGCTGAGGCCGAGGGCCTTGCCGATTCCCTTTGCCCCTCCAAGTACCAGGGCTATTTTCCCTTGAAGTTTCATCCGCGGTCCAAACCTCAGGTTGCTGTTATGGGGTTATTTTTTCTTGCCGGAGCCGGATTTTTTGGGCGATGGTTCCGGAGATTTTGTTGTTTTTTCTTTAGGGTTTGGCGCGGCGGATTTTTTTTCTTTGCTCGACGAGGAGAGAACCCGTTTTTCTGGAATTTCTGCGGATTTTTCTTTTTTGGAGCCGCGGGATTTATTTTTCTTGTGGGCTTTGGTGTCGGACGGCTCTGTGCGGATAGAGAACAGGGGGATGTTGGCCGCCCCAGCCCGAGCGAGATGGAGTGGCTCATCACCCAGCCTGTAAGCCGTGGCCTGGTAGGGGATTCTCAGGTGTTGCCCCAGGGAGAGCCGTTCCTGTTCGAGATTGTTGGCTTTGAGCAGGGTGGTTTTGCTCAGTTTGTATTTTCTGCTGATGGTGGTCAGGGTTTCGCCGCGCCTCACCTCATGGTCGTTAAACTCGGTGACCATGACCGTGTGGACTCTGGGGAGGTTTTTGAGCACCAAGTCCTTCTTGCCCTGCGGCACCCGCAACGGGTAACCCGATTCGGATGGCGGGGTGATGGCCTTGGACAATTCTCGGTTGAGGGCGAGAATCTCCTCGTCGGGAAGATTGCAGGCCAGTGCCACAGCCTTGATCGGGGTTCCGCAGGGAACATGGACAGTCTCGAAGTCCAGCGGTTCGTCCCAATCGATGCGGTCAAACCCGTACTTCGCAGGATCCTTGGCAATCATGATGGCGGCGATGAGCTGCGGCACGTAGAGCTTTGTTTCCGAGTGGATATACTGGCTTTGAGCGATTTCCCAGAAATCGTCGGAGTCGGACTGCTTCATGGCCCGAGTGATTTTCCCTTCTCCGGCATTGTAGGCGGCCACCGCCAGATGCCACGAGTCAAACTGCTTGTACAGCTTGGAGAGATAGGCTGCCGCCGCTTTGGTCGATTTTACCGGATCGCGCCGTTCGTCAACATAGTTGTTGACCTTCAGGCCGTAGTTTTGGCCGGTGGCCCGCATGAACTGCCAGGTTCCCACCGCGCTGGCCCGGGACGAGACCGTGGTGTTGAAGCCGCTTTCAATCATGGGCAGATAGGCGAGATCCATGGGGAGTCCGGCCTTGGCAAATTCTTCTTTGATCATGGGCAGATAGCGGGACGAGCGGGCGAGCCAGCGGGCAAAGGTCTTGCGATGGCGGTTGGTGAAAAAATCCAGGTAATACTCCACTTGGTCATTCATCTTCAGCGGAAAATCGTAGGACTCGGTTTCTTCTCCCGTGCTGAGCAACGGCAGCACATCCCAGGCGCTGAGGTGCGCCAGTTCGCTTATTTCCGGGCTTATTGCCAGCTTGAGTGCTTGGGGATCTGCCTCTGCCGGGGCGGGTTTTTCTACTCGAGGGGGCGGGCTTTCCGATTTTACGGCGGCGGTTTTCTGTTTCGTTGCTCTGGGAAGGGGTTCTGGCGCGACCATGGCAACGGATTGATTTTCCAGCGGAACGCAGGCGGTGAAGCCGCCCATAACCAGAGCAGCCGCCGCCAGGATCAGGAAAAATCTGGGCAGGGGAGGAAGGGAAAACTTAAAGGCTTTTGGCTGAGTATGCAAACTGTGTTTCCCTGCTGCGGTAAGCCGTTGTAGTAATTAAAGATGGGCATCTGGATGGCCAAAACGGCGGAAAGGGCGGTAACGAGATGGTCAAAAAAGTAGAGGGTATTTCTGGCGACAACGTAACGTACAGAAATAAGCGCTATATCCAGCACCATCAACCGGCGAAAACCAGGGTCTGGCAACTCTTGAATCTTGGAGCGGAGTCTGTCTTCGTTTGTTTACTTCCAAATTTTCGCAAAAGTCCGAGCCAAATAATACTCAGCCACTTTTACAGGACAACCCCCCTTCCTGCAATGAAAAAACACGGCATTGCCCGATGTTGATCGAGTTTTTTTAAATCATTTTGGTGGGTTGCATTGATTTTTCGGCGAGCAGTCCGAGGGGCATTTATTGCGCGGCGCTCCGGGGTGTCCTGGCATGCTGCCGACACAGTTTCTTGGCGGGGCAAGTTTTTTGCTGAGATTAATGAGAAAAAACTTGTTTGGGTATTACTACTTCCGCTAGCATAACTATTATATTTGGTTGCAAGTAACGGGCAAAAGGGCTTGGGGCCACGAACAGAAACTTTCAGTGGGGAGTGTGAAAATGAATTGGAGCGGCATGACTATCGGCAAGAAGGTTTCTCTGGGATTTGGCTTGGTGCTGACGTTGCTTGTTGTTCTTTCCTTGAGCAGTTTCCTCGGGGTTGGTAGGATCGTGAAGGATGCCGAGGAGGTGATTGGGGGGGGGCGGCTCAACGCCGAACTGGCGCAACGGGAGGTGGACCATCTCAATTGGGTTGGGAAGGTAACCGGCGTGTTGCTCAATGGTGGCACTGAGTTGAGCGTGGAAACCGATCCCCATAAATGCGGGTTTGGCAAGTGGTACTACGGGGAGGGGCGTGAGCATGCCGAAAAAGAGTTCCCTTCTCTTAAATCACTTATTGCCGAAATCGAAGAGCCGCATAAAAGACTTCATGAATCTGCAATTGCCATCAAGGGAAGCCTTGCCAGTGGTGGAACCAGCGCAGCCATGGCTGTGTATACCGCGCAGACCGTTCCGGCCTTGCAGTCCGTGCAGAGCCTGCTGAACAAGATTCGGGAAGAGGCGCGTGGTCAGTTACTCACCGACCAGGCCATGCTGGAATCTGCAGCAGGGACGCGGATGTGGGTAGGGGTGATTGCCATTGTGGCCTTGGGTCTGGGGTTGATGGCGGCTTTTTTTATTGTTCGTGGGCTTTCCGCAGCCATCCAGCAGGTGAGCCTTTCCCTACATGAGGGGGCGGAGCAGGTGGCCGCAGCGGCAGGCGAGGTTTCTTCCTCCAGTCAGACCTTGGCGGAAGGCGCTTCCCAGCAGGCGGCGGCGGTGGAAGAAACCTCCGCCTCCCTGGAAGAGGTCGGGGCCATGATCAAGCAGGATGCCGACAACGCCCGACAGGCGGACGCCCTGATGAAGGAGGCGAACCAGGTTATTCAGAGTGCCGATGAATCCATGAAAAAGCTCACCGCTTCCATGCATGAGATCTCGGCGGCCAGCAGTGAAACTCAGAAGATCGTCAAAACCATCGATGAGATCGCCTTCCAGACCAACCTGCTGGCCTTGAATGCTGCGGTAGAGGCAGCCAGGGCAGGCGAGGCCGGGGCTGGATTTGCCGTAGTTGCCGACGAGGTTCGTAACCTGGCCATGCGCGCGGCGGAGGCGGCGAAGAATACATCCAATCTCATCGAGGGTACGGTGCAGAAGATCACCACCGGCAACGCCCTGGTCAGTGAAACCAGCGAGTCGTTCTACGTTGCTTCGCAATCCACCACCCGGATCGGCACGATCATCACCGAGATGGCCGGGGCGGCAAGCCAGCAGGCCGAGGCCATCACCCAGGTTACCAAGGCCATCCATGAGATTGACGCAGTGACCCAGAGCAACGCAGCAGCTGCGGAAGAATCCGCCTCCGCCTCCGAAGAGCTGAACGCCCAGGCAGAAATGATGAAGGGTTCGGTGGGGCAGCTGCTGGAAATGGTAGGCGGCGCGGCAGATTCGCGGGAAACGGTGCGCCCTGCCAAGCTCCGACGGCCTGCGACCTCGGGGATCGCCAGCCCCAGAAAGGCGGTCTCCCCTATGAGAAAGGCTCTGCCGCCGCCGACGGCGAAGAAGCCCGCCAGCCCCAGGGGCAAGGGGGGAAGGCCGGATGATATCATTCCCATGGGAGAGGATTTTGAGGATTTTTAAATAAATTAGGGATATTGCATTTCTTTCCGCCATCAGTGTGCGAAACAGGCCCGGCATGCTAGCTAGACCGGGCACCATCCGATGGAGTGGCAAGAAAAAACTTGCAATAGTGATTGATGTTTGCGCAGTATGGAAGCATAATGTGGCACAGGTTCGTTATTTTCTGTAGGAATTTGCTTCTCTCGTTTTCCAAGGAGTGCATGTATGGCTGCTGGTCATAAACCATTGTCCGATCTTTTGGATGAAATGGCTTTGAAGATTTTGATGATCGAGCCGGGCGATCTTTCCATTGTTGGTGAGTTGCTTGATCTGACCGAGAAGTTGTTGCCTGGGCAGGCCGCCGCAGATACGCCGATGGTCATTCAGCGAATGGCCGCTGCTTTCAAGGGGGCTCTTGAAAAATTCATTATGGGAGAGCTGGCTGATTCTGCAGAAAACTATGATTTTCTCGGCCAGTGTATTACCGAGATGCAGGAATCGGCGCGGAAAGAAGGCCGGCCCGGCGAGAAAATCCTTGCGCAGTTCTGCGATAACATGAAAAAGATCGGCTTTTCGCTGCAACCATCGGATCTTCTTGAAGCCACCGATGCGGTGTCCATCGGGATGGGCGCGGCCGAAGATAAGGCCTTGGACGAGAAAGCCTCCGCCGTCGCCTCGCCACAGATTGATTCGCCCCAGGTTCAAGCCCCGGCAGCGGGCGGGACGGGCCAAGAGGCGCTGCCAGATTTCCTCCAGGACACGGATCTGCTGGCCGGGTTCATCGAGGAAGCATTCGAACATCTTGAGTCCATTGAGGTCAACGTGCTTGAGCTGGAACAGAGCCCGGACGACCAGGATATCATTAACAATATCTTCCGGCCTTTCCATACAATTAAGGGTGTTTCCGGTTTTCTTAACCTGAAAACCATTAACCGGCTTGCCCATGCCACGGAAAATCTTCTGGATGATGTGCGCAACGGCAAGCGGGCCATGGATTCCGCCGTCATTGATATCGTCCTGACCGTTGGTGACGCGCTCAAATCCATGGTTGAAAACATCAAGGATGTTTTGCAGAACGGGCCTGCCAACTACAAGGACACCGATATCAGCAGCTTTTTGGTGAACATCACCCAGCTGCAAGAGGGAGGAAACGGAGCCCCGCCGGTTGAAGCCGTTGCTGCTCCAGTGCCGGATTTGCCGCCCGAAGTTTTCGAGCCTGAAGAGAGGGAGGAGGTTGAAGTGTTGGCCAGCGAGGAGGCTGAAGCCGAGGCTCCTCCCGAGCCGACCAGTGCAAGGGTTGCGCAGGGGGTCGTTTCTCCCAGGGCGCCCCAGCAACCGGCAAGTCCTGCGGCCCGTCCGGCTGCCGATTCGGGCCAGAAAAAAATCGGGGCCTCCATCAAGGTTGATGTGGAAAAACTCGATGCCCTGGTGAATGCGGTGGGCGAACTGGTGATCATGCAATCGTTGGTCCGCCAGAACAAACTTGTTTCCCGAATCGCCGATGCCAAGCTCACCAAGGATTTTTCCCAGCTGACCAGAATCACCTCAGAATTGCAGCGCACGGCCATGTCCATGCGCATGGTTCCCATCAAGCAAACCTTTGACAAAATGATTCGTCTGGTCCGGGATCTTTCCAAAAAATCTGGCAAGAAGGTTGATCTGATCATGGAGGGCGCCGATACCGAGATTGACCGTAACATGGTGGAGTCAATCTATGATCCGCTTGTCCACATGATGCGAAACTCGGTGGATCATGGCATTTCTCCCTCGGCCGACCGGGAGAAATGCGGCAAATCAGAAACAGGCACCGTTTTTCTCCGCGCCTACCAAAAAGGCGGGAGTATGATGATCGAGATCGAGGACGATGGCGAGGGGCTGAACACCCAGAAGATCAGGAAAAAAGCCATTGAGCGCGGGTTGGTCAGCGAGTCTGATAATCTGTCCGATTTTGAACTGAACAACCTTATTTTTCTCCCAGGCTTCTCCACGGCGGACAAGATTACCGATGTTTCCGGCCGTGGGGTGGGCATGGATGTGGTAAAAAAAGCGGTGGAAAAATTGCGGGGCAAGGTGGATGTGCAGAGCCAGCCGGGCAAGGGTTCCTTGTTTACGATTCGCTTGCCTTTGACCTTGGCGATCATCGACGGCATCATTGTCCGGGTCGGCACCGAGCGGTATATCATCCCGACCATTGCCATACAGGAGTCCATGCGTCCCGATCGCACCAACTACAGCACGGTGCATGGCCGAGGGGAGAACCTGTTGGTGCGTGGCGAACTGGTCCCCATTATCAGGCTGTATGAAATCTTCGGCGTAGAATCCACCAATACCGACCCCTGTGAGGCCATTGTCGTGGTGGTGGAAAATGAGGGC
Organism: Deltaproteobacteria bacterium; assembly: GCA_026388695.1. Lineage (GTDB taxonomy): Bacteria > Desulfobacterota > Desulfobulbia > Desulfobulbales > Desulfurivibrionaceae > Thiovibrio. The sequence continues at coordinate 17,673 of JAPLJH010000035.1, forward strand.
AGGCGTCGCGCCTTGATGGTTGATGAACTTCTGGGCAAGGAGGAGGTTGTCATCAAAAACCTCGGCGGCCTTGATGTGCCGGGCGTTGCCGGAGGGACCATTCTCGGCGATGGCAGGGTTGGTCTTATTCTTGATCTTGCTGGCGTTATTGCCAACAAAGCGGATTGAGTTTTTTCGCAAACAGGCGGAAATTGGGGAATGTTTTCATCCCCAGGGGCAGAGGAGTTGCCCTGTGGGTCTTTCATGAAAAAGGAGGATGTTGATGGAAGCAGCAAACGTAGCGCAGAATTTGGGGCAAGGGGCGGAACTGGCCGGAAAATATCTCACATTTTCCTTGGGAAACGAGGGGTACGGCGTCGGAATTCTCAGCGTCCGGGAGATCATCGGGGTCATGGAGATTACGGCGGTGCCGCATACCCCGCCTTATATCCGGGGGGTAATCAACCTGCGGGGCAAGGTTATTCCAGTGCTGGATCTGCGGCTTAAGTTCAGCATGAACCACAAGGAATATGACGAAAGAACCTGTATCATCGTGGTCGAGGTCCAGGGGCAAACGGCTCCGGTGCAGGTCGGCATGGTGGTGGATTCGGTTTCGGAAGTTTTGAATATTGCCGCCGGTGAAATTGAGCCTCCGCCTTCCCTCGGGTCTTCGTCTGAAACCGAGAATATTTTGGGCATGGCCAAGGCCAAAGGTGAGGTCAAAATCCTGCTTGATGTGGACAAGGTTGTTGGCGAAGGGCTTTTGCAGCAGTTGGCCTCCTAGCAGGGAGATTTTCTGCCAGAATACCAAGGGGGCGGTTTTGTGGCATTGAACAGTGACGGATCAAGCGGTATTCACTATCAGCAGCTCAGCGATGGGTTGTTTCAGAAATTCAGCGATTTGGTGTATGAAAAAACCGGGATATTCCTGAAACCGGAGAAAAAAGAGCTGCTGAATGCCCGTCTGGGTAAGAGGCTGCGGGCCACCGGGATAGAATCGTTTAAAGAATACTATGGATATGTCATCCATGACAAATCCGGGGACGAGCTTGTTCAGCTCATCGATAGCGTTTCCACCAATTTCACCTCATTTTTTAGAGAAAACTCCCATTTTGAGATACTGACCTCCACTGTTTTGCCCGCTTTTGTCAAAGAGGGGCGAGGGAAAAACAAGGATATTCTTTTCTGGTCCTCCGCCAGTTCATCCGGGGAGGAACCATACACCATGGCCATGGTGGTGGATGATTTTGTTTGTCAGCATCCAGGGATGCGCTATCGTATCATGGCCACGGACATCTCCACCCGGGTTTTGGCGCAAGCAAAGCGGGGGGTGTACACCGATGAAAGGATTGCAAAGGTGCCAAAGGCCTTTTTGAAAAAATATTTCCAAAAAGGGGTGGGCAGTTCCGACGGCTTTGTGAAGGTGAAGGAAGACCTTCGGAAGATGGTGCACTTTGACCATTTCAATCTCATGGGCGACTTCCCTTGGCGCGAGGCCATAGATGTGATTTTCTGCCGAAACGTCATGATCTATTTCAACCGGGAAACCCAACAGGAGTTGGTGAGCAAATTTTACCAGGCCCTTACCCCGGGCGGGTATCTTTTTATCGGCCATTCTGAAAGCATCAGCGGTTTGAAGCATAGTTTTACCCAGATTGATGCGACCGCATATCTGAAACGATGAAGTCCGTTGCCTGGGGTGAAGGACCTGGGGCAATGACGGTTACAGGACAGAGAACGCATGAAGATAATCGTTGGCATTTCAGACATGAAAGTCAGCAACAAGCCGGATGATGTCCTGATTACCTATTCCCTTGGCTCCTGTATCGGGGTGGTGATTTGGGATCCGGTGGCCAAGGTTGGGGGGATGCTGCATTATATGCTGCCGGATTCTTCCCTTGATAAGGATAAGGCAGAGGCCAAGCCCTTCATGTTTGCGGATACCGGCATCCCCCGGTTGTTCAAGGAAACGTACAAGTTCGGAGCCATTAAAAATCGCTTGATCGTCAAAGTGGTTGGCGGGTCGCAAATCATGGACAATGCTGGGATTTTCAACATCGGCAAGCGAAATCAGGCGGTTGTGCGGAAAATGTTCTGGAAGAATCAGATCATGCTGGCCAAGGAAGATGTCGGCGGTACAGGGAACCGTACGGTGAGTTTGGAAATCGGGACAGGGATTACCCATTTGAAGGTTTCAGGAAGAGGGGAGTTTGAGTTATGAGCCGTCTGGATGAGATACTTTCCCTGGTAAAGCATGTCCCGCCCTTTCCCAAGGTGGCCCAGCGGGTTTCGGAGATGCTGAACGACCCGGAGGTGAGCGCCACCGCTTTGGCAGAGGTTATTCAATACGATCAGGTGATTACGGCCAATGTGTTAAAGATTTGCAACGCCGCCTATTTTGGCCTGCCCCGCAAGGTGTCTTCCCTGGACGAGGCCCTGGTTATCGTTGGCAATGACACACTCAAGGATATTATTATTACCAGCAGCAGCGCCCGTTTTTATAAGGGTGCAGCCGGGGAAGGCTATAAGCTCGACCAGGGCGAGCTGTGGAAACATTCCATTGCCGTCGGCATAATGGCCAAGGAACTGGTCAAGTATGTTAAGGGGGTGGAGCCTGGAAGCGCCTTTACGGCAGGGTTGCTGCATGACATCGGCAAGCGGTTTTTGAGCAGTTTTGTCGCCGATGATTTTAATAAGATCATGATGAAGGTGGTCCAGGACGGTTGTTCTTTTGTCGAGGCAGAAAAGGAGTTGGTGGGGGCATCCCATGCCGAGCTTGGCGGAATGATTATGAGCCAGTGGGATTTTCCCAAGGACATAGAGCTGGCTGTTTTGCAGCATCATGACCCGGATGCCCTTGAAAAGGATCCTCTCACCGCGATCGTGACCTTGGCCAATGCCCTGGTTATCAGTATGGGGATTGGAGTCGGCGCTGATGGCTTGTCAGTGAAAATGCAGGGCGGAGGCTTGAAAAGGTTTGGCATTACCCCCATGCACCTTGAACTGTGTATGGCGAATCTTTTCATGGAGCTTGACCGGGCTCAGGAACTTTTTAATATTTAGGACGATACGGCTCTTTATGCCGTTCTTGCCATTTTCATGATGTGGTTGTTTTGTTGCAAAGACTGGGGAACAGGGCAGCGCGGAAAGCGGCGAATGCCAAGATGGAATAATTTAAGGAAGTGGGAGAGAGGGCGATGGCTTTCAATATTTTGGTGACAGACGACTCTGAAACCATGCGGGCCGTGATCAAGAAAACCGTGAGCATGTCCGGGGTGCCTGTCGGGGAGTTTCACGAAGCGGCCAATGGTAAAGAGGCTCTGGCCGTCTTGGCGGAAACCTGGATTGATGTCATTTTGTCAGACATCAATATGCCGGAAATGGGCGGGATGGAGCTCTTGAAAAAGGTCAGCGAAGATGAGGACCTTCGAAAGATTCCCCTGATCTTCATTACCACCGAGGCCAGCGATGCCCGCCAGGAAGAGGCGCGAAAGCTTGGGGTTGCGGGCTACGTGAAAAAACCGTTCCAACCCGAGGCCATCAAGGCAATCCTCTATGAGGTGCTGGAAAAGGCCTATGCGCACAGACTGGAAGAGAAGCCAGACGAAGAGGCGGGTGAAGAGAGCGATTTTTAGTAGCAGTTACGGATGGGTATGTGTGTTTGGTGTTTTGATAACAATGTTATTTTGCGGCAAGCGGCTTCGAGAAAGCGCCCCCTTTGCAGTCACACGGAGAAGGGAGCTGGGCGACGGCGCAGGTTGCAGATGATTTAGAATTTGGAAAAAGTCGGGGAGGAATGTCTGAATGGATGAGGATTTGCGGCGAGTCATATTTGCAACTTTTTCAGAGGTCTTTGAAACCATGTTTTTCACCTTTCTGGAGCCGCTTGAAGAGGCGCCAGGAAAGGATGAACTCGCTTGCGGCAAGTTCATTGAGGCCACGATCGGTTATTCCGGTGGCTGTAACGGCAGGTTCATTTTTTATTTCCCCTGGGAGCTTGGCAAGAATATCACCGTGAATTTTCTCGGCGTTGATGAGGATGGGGTGCCGGACGGGCAGATCATGGACACGGCGGCGGAAACGGCGAACATGGCCATCGGCAGTTTGCTGGGCAAACTGGATCCTGGGGGCACGGCCTCGCTTGCTATTCCGCAACCCCGTATGCTTACCGAGTTTTCTCCTGAGACCCTGCTGAGCTCGCCTGGACTGTGCATGTTTAATACCGAATTTGGGGTTCTCTGGGTTGTCGGAACACACGCGTAGAATGGACAAGTCTGGGTAAAAGAGAGTCGTTTTTTTTGAAATACCAGAAAGACAAGAAGAGATTATGAGAAAAATACGCGTACTTGTGGTGGATGATTCCGCGGTGGTTCGCAAGGTGTTCAGCGAGGAATTGTCACACGAAAAAGACATCGAGGTTGTGGCGACAGCGCCAGACCCCTATGTGGCCAGAGATAAGATCGTTGCCCTCAAGCCCGACGTGGTGACGCTTGATGTGGAAATGCCGCGCATGGATGGCATTACCTTTCTTAAAAAATTGATGCGTTATTTCCCGCTCCCGGTCATCATCGTCAGTTCCCTGACCAAGGCGGGCGGCGCTCTGGCCATGGAGGCCATGGACAGTGGGGCGGTCGATGTTATTTGTAAACCGGGCGAGGCTTATTCTGTTGGCGACATGAGCGCCCAACTTGCCGAAAAAATTCGGGCCGCCTCCCATGTGAACATGGAGCAACGGGCCCTGCATCTTGCTACAGTTCGTCCTGCCGACGGGCCCAGGCTTTCCCTGACCAAGACGACAAACAAATTGATCGCCATCGGCGCTTCCACCGGGGGTACCGAAGCCCTGAAAGATGTTCTTACCCAGTTTCCGGCAAATACTCCAGGGATCATGATTGTTCAGCACATGCCTGCCAACTTTACCACCAGCTTTGCCGAGAGGCTGAACAGTCTCTGTCAGATTCGGGTGAAAGAGGCGCAGGATGGCGATTCCGTGGTGCCAGGCACGGCTTTGCTTGCGCCGGGGAATTTTCATATGGTTCTGCGACGCAGCGGCGCCCGCTATTATGTCAATATCAAGAGCGGGCCATTGGTCTGTTATCAGCGGCCGGCGGTGGATGTTTTGTTCAATTCGGTGGCGGCCTACGGCGGGGCTAACGCGGTTGGCGTTATTCTGACCGGCATGGGCAAGGATGGCGCTCAGGGCATGTTGAAGATGAAAGAGGCTGGCGCGCAAACAATCGCCCAGGATGAAAAAACCTGCGTGGTTTTCGGGATGCCCAAGGAGGCCATCGCTGCCGGTGGCGTGGATAAGGTTGTGCCGCTGCTCGATATCCCCGCTGAGGTTATGAAGATGCTGTAGCCTTTGTGGCTACAGCCGGTTTTTTGATGTCTCGCATCAGGGTCAGTTGTTCCATCTCTATCAGATATTTTTTCGTGGCGCACCCTCCGGCAAACCCTCCCAATCCAGAAGAACCTACCACCCGATGGCAGGGCACAATAAGAGCCAGGGGATTGGCGTTGCAGGCCTGTCCAACCGCCCTGGCCGCGCCAGGGTTGCCAATGGTTTGCGCTAATTCCCCGTAGGTTTTCGTTTCTCCATAGGGAATTTTGGCGATACACTCCCATACGTGCCTCTGGAACTCGGTGCCTTTTTCCACAAATGGCGATCTGACCGGTAACGGAAAATTCTGCCGACGTCCCTCGAAGAATTCCACAAGAAGATCGGGAAAATAATGGTGGTTGGTGCTGTTGCCTGGTATGCATGTGGCACCGAGGTGTTTTTCGAGCCACTGTTTTGCCGTTGCATGTCTTGCTGGGGAGAAGGTGAGATGGACAGGGGAATCGTCGAGGCAAATAACCTGGCCGCTTATTTCCTTGAAGGAGAAGGTGAGGCATTGAATTGATAGGGGTGGCATTGTTGTTATCTTAGGGAGATTAGGGCGCAATGTTTAATGGAAAGGCGGCAGCGTTCGATAAGAAGGATAGCAAGAATCCTCTCCCGTTGGATTTGAGCGTTTTTTTGTGGCTGGAAAAACAATAAATCAACAAGATAGAACAATAACCTCAAAAAAAACTTGATTTTGTAGGCAAGTATAAATTATAGCTAAATATAGATCTAGTAATTTGAAATTATAAGCCTTTTTCTGAAAAAATTTTAAACCGGAATGTGGACAAACTATGGGTTCTTTTTCTTGCCGATATATTCTCTCTGTTGCCTTGCTTGTTTTCCTGCTCGCTTCTCCGGCAGGAGCACAAAATCATGTAAAGAATACAAAGGTTGTCTCTCTGCATTCTTTACACAAATTTGCGCCTGAGCAGGGCAACATCGCGGCAAAGCAGGAGAGATGTGCAGAGGTAGTCAAGCTTGTTCCCGTAGAAGAGGTGAAGCGAAAAGTGGCGGAACCGCTGAATGTCGCGTCCGAGGCTTCCCCGGAGTTGCAGGGAAAGCTTACCTGCCGTAGCGCTTATATCATGGATGCTAAAACCGGCAGAGTCTTGTATGATCGTAGCGCTGATCGGCCTGGTCAGCCTGCCAGTACCATCAAAATCATCACCGGGCTCATTGCTGTTGAAAGTTTTAGTGGCAAGGAGATGGTGCGCACCAGTGCCTATGCCGCGAACATGCCGGCCTCGAAGGTCTATCTGAAGAAAGGCGATTCCTACCAGGCCACCGATTTGATTAATGCTGTGTTGCTTGCTTCGGCAAATGATGCCAGTGTGGCTTTGGCGGAAAAGGTTGCCGGTTCCGAGCAGGCCTTCGCCAGATTGATGACCAAAAAGGCCGAGGCTCTCGGCGCACAAAATACCATCTGTAAAAGCGCCAATGGTTTGACCAAGGAAGGCCAGCAGACCACGGCCCGTGATCTGGCCACGGTTTTTAACCGGGCCATGCACAACCCTGAGTTTGCTGAGCGTATGGCCATTGCCGAGACCCGGACCAGCGACGGAAAGATTTTGCGTAGTCATAATAAGGCGTTGTGGACATTGGATGGCGCGGTTGGCGGAAAGACCGGTTACACGGTTGCTGCGGGTAAAACCTATGTCGGGAAATTTCAGCGGGGCGGGCAGTCCATTATTGTTTCGTTGATGGGCAGCGCGTCCATGTGGGATGATATCGCCACCTTGGTCGAGCACGGATTCGCCAAACAGGAAATGGCCTCACGACAGCCGACGGATCACACCTCCGGCGGCGTGCGGGTTTCTCTGGTTAATCCAAAGAGCATGATACGATAAAGTAATATTTCCAGTAGGTCATGTCGGTCGGATAAAGGAAAAAATAAGTCGCAAGAATGACCGTCATAACAGGACTAAAGCCGACAGGAATCAGCCTGGCGGCTTTTTTTGTTGAAAGCAGCAGCGTGGAACCATGATTACGAAAGAAAAAGTGAGGGCAGCTTTTTCGGATGCACCGGAGGGAAAATCCTCTGGTAAATCTGCGGAGCTGGTGCGGCGTCTGGAGAGGTATCGGGATGCCAAAAGGATATTTGTCGGGCCTACGGCAAGGTTGCAACAGGTCAGGATCAACGCCCTGAGCGATGGTAAAGAGCTGTTGGTGCCAGCGCCCGGCTTGAAGGAAGGGTTCTATCTTCTGGTGCCGTATGAAATACCCTTTAAGCATTTGAGCTATGCCGTGGGGTACAAGGGGCTGGTTCAGTACGGCCGCCGGGTTGCAGTGGAGGAGCTGTGCCAGGCGCCTGTCGGCCTGCTGATCACCGATTGTCTGGCCGTGGACCCAGCTGGGTATTTTGTCGGCGAGGGCATGGGTTTTTTCGATCTCGCGGTTGCCATCCTCGCTGAGCTGCATGGCCTTACCCCCGAGGCGGAGGCATACGCACTGGGAGAGCCGGAGCAGCTTCTTGATCAGGAAATTGAGCGCGGCGCCTGGGATATCCGTCTCAATGGCGTCATAACCCCTGATGGTATTGCCCTCAATAATCCAGGCGGCCAGGCGGCCCGGAAGATTTTGTGGGACGCGCTGCCGCCAAAAAGAGTTCGCAAAATCACCCCGTTGTGGAAGATGAGCATGCAAATTAAAGATGCCTTGAGTGCGGCGGCGGAGAATGCTGGGTGAAGGTCTTGACCGGTTTGGGAGATGGGGTAGCAGGGCTGGTTTTATATCTTGAAAAATAAAAGAGTTTTGGGTGTCGGGTATGGATGATTTTCAAAAACAGGCTCTTACGGAACATCTCACGGAGTTGCGCAAGTGCCTGATCTATTCTTTGCTTGCTACGGTGGCAGGATTTGCTCTGTGCTATTCCTACAGCAAGGAGCTTGGTCAGTTGCTGTTCAAGCCCCTGTACGAGGCCATGCCTGAAGGCTCCAGTCTGATCTTCACCTCGTACCAAGAAGGGTTTTTTTTTATCTAAAGCTTTCCCTGGTTGCGGGGCTTCTCCTTGCCAGCCCGGTGATCTTTTATCAAATCTGGCGCTTTGTCGCCCCAGGTCTGTATCAGCATGAAAAACGGGTGATTTTGCCCTTCAGTCTGCTCTCCTCGCTTTTCTTTTTTGGCGGCGCTGCCTTTGGCTATTTTGTGGTTTTTCCTCCAGCCTTTAAGTTCCTACTCGGCTATTCCAACGATTTTCTAAGCCCCATGCCCACGGTAAAGGAATATTTTTCCCTCTGCCTCCGCCTGCTCATCGCCTTTGGTGTTATCTTTGAGCTTCCCATCTTCATGGTGCTGCTGGCAAAAATGGGCATGGTGAACGCGGCCTTCCTGAGCAGGCACCGCAAGTATGCCATCCTGCTTGCCTTTGTCATCGCTGCCATTCTCACCCCCACGCCGGATGTGATCAACCAGTGTCTTATGGCTTTCCCTCTGATTGTGCTCTATGAGGTGAGCATCGTCGCGGTATGGCTACTGGGCAGGAAGAGATTGGCTGGGTTTGATGGAACCGGGAAGGCAGATGAAACAACGAAATAACTGTTTATATTCGACCGATATATCGAGATTATGTGTCGGGTGATCCTGAAAATTATCCGAAAAAATCCACTGTTCTAGTTATGATTTCTTTCAATTTATCGACGAAGCACTCATCGATTGAATCCCGCCTTGGACAAAAAAGTCAGCTCGCCGGCATTCTCCTGACACACTAAACCGTCACCAGATGTTTCACGATTGATGGTGTTCACTCCCTGCGATATCACCGATCCGTTTTTTATCTGACCAGCCCCGGTGGTGGCGGTGTTTGGGCACATTATGACACTCTCGCCGAGAACAGGGACCATGCCATGGCTTTTTCCTCCCGTGGATTTCAGATAGAGGATGAAATAATTGCCCTAGATGGTTTTTACCAGAACAATGCTCATCGAATGTCCGATAAAATAGATATCGGCTATTTCAATTTCATAAAAACAGTCGATGCCGTTCAGCAATTTGTTAAGAAATTAGAGGCCGTTTGTGGGGTGATGCAAACCAGGAGCCTTATGAAGAAGCAGTTTAGGGCTGACGTTTTCAACAATTTTATACTGTAACGTCGAGAAAATTGCGGCATCCTGTACGGCTACCATATTGAAACCATGCGGCGGCCCTTCAAGATATACCTTGTTGACGGGGATCAGCTCAACGGGTTTGCCGGTCATCTCGTAATGGGAATTGAAGTCTCGTATAGCGAAAACCTTGTAGCCTGTGTCAAGGAGCAGTCTGCAGAGTTCTGTGTTTTTCAGGCCGTCAGACCAGTCGACATAGTTTTTGTGAACCTCGAAGACTATATGCGGCTTGAATTGGGCAATTGTTTTCGAGGCCCCTTGTAGTGTCCCCAGTTCTGCCCCCTCGATGTCGAGCTGGATTAAACCAATATCAAGACTGAATTGTTTTTGATAGTCATCTATGGAAATCGTTTCGAAACCATCCTCGTCAGCGCCGATTTTTACGGCATTGGCAAATGAATCGAAACCATCAAGTTTCAGACGGACATTACTTTCAGCCCACAGTCCCAGGGTGTTGATTCGGACATTGGTGAGTCCATTTATTCTGAAATTTTCTTTTAACATCCCGGCCTGATCGAGGTTCGGCTCAAAACAGTGGACACGTTTTCCTAATGCACTGATGTTTTTGGCAACCAGGACAGCCTGGTCGCCAAAATAGGCCCCTCCGACGATAACATCGCTAGTGATGCCCGATGTCAATCCCAGCAGTAATTTTGTTGTCTGCGGTTCCCAAACGTGGGAAGGATGCTCGACAGAAGCCATAAGGAAATCTCTCGCGATTTTGGTTCGGAACAGAAATTTGAACCGGGTTCCGTCGGAGAGAGTTTTCTCGTAGGTGTCCTTTGTATCATGCAGGGCGTCTACAATGGGGCCGGTAATCTCATCACGCACCGAACCTTCAAACTTCAGGCTTGGTTCTGCCTCTTTCAGAAATTCAATGAGCTGTTCACGCAGAGAGACGTTTCGTCCCAGCAAATACAAAGCATGTTGCAAACGTTTTCCGTCGATCTCACAAGTATCATTCGTCATATAGCCATTTCCTGTTTGCCGGATTTTTATTGAGAGAACAGCTCGTTTAGCTTCCTGCGAAGATGTCTTGATTTTGTTTAAGCTTTTGCCCCATTATTGTCAATGTGGTATGGGTGAATCCATGAAACGAAAACGGCTATGCTTGACAAAAAAAACGGGACTGTGGCAGTATGGAAAATCTGCTCCCGAGACTCTTTCTCGTCACTGGCCGAAATCATTGGAACGCTGGCCTCTTTCGCCGGGATACATAATAGGAGACATTTCCTGTTTATTGTTGTCCTGTCCGTCGCTCTGCGATAACCTTTTATATGGTCACCGGTTTCCGCTTCACATCATCAGGTTCTCCTGAGCGGGCTTACGGAGCGATGGTTCAGGTGAATCGGATGCTTAATTAGAAGAGGGAAAAAAATTGAAAGCAGTCATTCTCGCGGGCGGGTTAGGCACACGGATTTTAGAGGAATCTCATTTGCGACCCAAGCCGATGATTGAGATCGGCGGCAAGCCCATTCTTTGGCATATCATGAAGATGTATGCGACCCATGGCGTGCATGAGTTCATTATCTGTCTGGGTTATAAAGGTTATGTGATCAAGGAGTATTTTGCTAATTATTTCCTACATATGTCCGATGTTACGTTTGACATGGCGGAGAATCGTATGGAGGTGCACGAGCATAAAGCGGAATCCTGGCGGGTGACCCTGGTCGACACCGGGGAGGAATCCATGACTGGTGGTCGTCTGCGTCGGGTCCGCAACTATCTTGATCCCCACGAACCCTTTTGTTTCACCTATGGTGATGGCCTGGCTGATCTCGATTTGACTGCCGAAATTGCTTATCATCGTGCCCACGGCAAGTTGGCTACCGTTTGTGCTGTGCAGCCGCCGGGCCGCTATGGCGCCTTGCTATGCGAAGGCGAGCGGGTAACCGGCTTCCAGGAGAAACCCAAAGGCGATGGAGGATGGATTAATGGCGGATTTTTTGTGCTTTCGCCACGGGTTCTCGATCTGATCGCTGGCGATCAGATCTGCTGGGAGTTGGAGCCGTTGCAGCGTCTGGCCAAGGATGGCCAATTGATGGCTTATGAACATCTGGGGTTCTGGCAGCCTATGGATACCTTGCGCGAGAAAAAGGCCTTGGAAGATTTGTGGCGATCAGGCAACCCACCATGGAAGGTTTGGTGATGGGTTTTTCGTTGTGGCAAGGTAAATCGGTTTTTATTACTGGGCATACAGGCTTTAAAGGAAGCTGGTTAGCTCTGTGGCTCAAACAACTTGGCGCTGAGGTTACCGGGTATGCCCTGCCCCCGGAGACGCAGCCAAATCTGTTTGGTTTGGCCGGAGTCGCGGAGGTCCTTGCCCGACATCATGAAAGGGATATCCGCGACTTGGCCGGGCTGACTGCGGCGATGCATGCGGCGGCACCGGATTTCGTATTTCATCTCGCCGCCCAGCCCTTGGTTCGACGCTCCTATCGTGAGCCTTTGGAGACTTGGGAAGTCAACGTGATGGGCACCGCCCATCTGCTTGAGGTAATTCGCTCCTGTCCCTGCGTTAAAGGGGTGATCGTGGTGACCTCTGATAAGTGCTATGAGAACCGGGAGTGGCGCCGCCGGGGGTATAGTGAAAGCGACCCATTGGGTGGGCATGATCCCTATGCAGCCAGTAAAGCAGGGGCGGAGCTGGTGGTGCAGAGCTATCGGCAGAGTTTTTTTGCTGCAGGGGGGCCATTGCTCGCCAGCGTCCGCGCCGGGAATGTTATAGGCGGTGGCGATTTTAGCGAGGATCGTTTGCTCCCGGATGCAGCCCGTGCTGTGGTGGCAAAACAGTCCTTGCTACTTCGCAACCCTTGTGCTACCCGTCCGTGGCAGCATGTGCTGTCGGCGCTTCATGGCTATCTGTTGCTGGCCGAGCATCTGTTGGCCGGAGATGCAAGCTTTGCCGAGCCGTTCAATTTCGGCCCTGATGCAGCCGACAATCTGACGGTGCTTGAGGTATTGCACCGTTTATATCATTATTGGCCTGCCTTGGCGTGGCGAGTTGCAGCCGCCGCCTCGGCATCTGCCCCACATGAATCGCAATTTTTGTATCTTGATTCGGCAAAAGCGCGGCAGCGTTTAGGCTGGGAGCCTGCGTGGAATTTGGAAACAGGATTGCAGCAGACCGCCATGTGGTACGATGCCTGGGGGTGGGGTGCTGACATGGCGGCGGTTACCCGTGGGCAAATTGAGGAGTATTGGCATGTTGCCTCCGCATCATGAAGAGCCCCTGGTGACGGCTCGTTTTATCTTCCGCACCACCCCGTTGGCCGGGGTGGTGCGGATTGAGCGTAAACCTATAAACGACGAGCGTGGGTTTTTTTCACGTCTTTATTGCTTGCAAGAGTTTGCTGCTATTGGATTGGAGCAACCCTTGGTGCAGATCAACCATTCTTGTTCCCGCCTTAAGGGTACCGTGCGTGGTCTGCATTTTCAGTATCCGCCTTATGCAGAGATCAAGGTGATTACCTGTCTGGTCGGCCGCATCTTCGATGTGGCCGTCGATCTCCGGGCTGGTTCGCCTACTTTTCTGCAGTGGTTCGGGTTTGAGCTTTCAGCGGAAAATCAAGAAAGCATTGTCATTCCAATTGGTTGCGCTCATGGATTTCAGACCTTGGCAGAAGCGACAGAAATTATTTATTTGGTCACCTCAGCCTACAACCCCCACGCTGAGGATGGGGTGAACCCCTTTGATCCCGCCGTGGGGATCGTTTGGCCGGAAACGGTGACGGAAGTGTCCCCTCGTGATAGGCAAAGGGCTATGCTTGATCCTAAGACTTTTCATGGTATGAATTAATGGATGGGTTGCATGGCTGACTTGATTACCGTATTGGGCGGTAAGGGTTTTATCGGAGGTCATCTCCTGCGCCACGCATTGGCCATGGGGCATGACTGCTGGGCCCCGGATAGGGGAGATTCTGATATTTTCCAGCGGGATCTTGGCCATGTTATCTATGCCGTCGGCTTGACGGCAGATTTCCGGACTCGACCATTGGCCACGGTTGAGGCGCACGTATGTTTATTGCATAAACTTATTGAGGCAGGGAATTTTGCTAGCCTGACATATCTTTCCAGTACTCGCCTGTATGCCGGTGCGCCATCTACCACCGAATCCACCATCCTGCGCGTGAACCCCCATGAATCTGGGGATCTCTACAACATTTCCAAGCTGATGGGGGAATCCCTGTGCCTGCATTGCGGGAGGGGAGGGCTTAAGGTGGCGCGGCTGTCGAATATCGTTGGCATCCGTCCCGATCCAGACATATTTATTGACCAGCTGCTGGAGGAGGGATGTCGCAATGGCCATGTGGTCCTGCATACCTCCTTGGAGTCTCAAAAGGACTACCTCTATATTGACGATGCAGTCAAACTCTTGCTGCGTCTTGCCCTTTCCGAGCAAAGCGGAATCTTTAATGTGGCGAGTGGCGAAGGGGTCAGCAACCGAGAGATCGTCGGTTATCTTGAACGGGAAATGGGCTTTACGGTGTCGGTAGCTGCTGATGCCGAGGGGTGGGATTTTATCGCGGTAGATGTTGGGAAGGTGCGGTCTTTATTGGATTTTTCTCCGCAGCCGTTTGCTCATTATTTTCCGCAGTTTTTGCGTAGCTATCGACAAAAAAAGGGATGGACATGACCTATCTTGAAACTACTCCGGATGCCCATGCAAAGTATCGGGCGGAAAAAAGAAGCCGTATTGATGCCTTTGCCAGTGACGAGGAGTTTCGCGCCCTTTCCAATGCCTGGCGCGTGATGGCTTTGCAAAGAAAATACATGAATAATTTTTCCTGGCTTGGCCGCCCCCTTATTCAACTGCCCATGGATGCCATGGCCATGCAGGAAATTATTTGGGCTGTCAAACCGGATTTGATTATCGAAACCGGTGTGGCGCATGGCGGCTCGCTGATGCTTTCCGCATCGATGCTGGAGTTGCTCGGTCAGGGAGAGGTTGTGGGGGTCGATATCGAGATTCGGCCCCATAATCGACAGGCCATTGAGTCTCATCCCTTGGCGAAACGCATTTCTTTGATCGAGGGTTCGAGTGTTGATCCCAATGTTTTGGCCCAGGTGCGGTCTGTAGCTGCCGGGAAAGAAAAGGTCTTGGTCTGCCTGGATTCTAACCATACGCACGCGCATGTTTTGGCGGAGTTGCAAGCCTATGCCGGCCTGGTCAGTGTAGGGAGTTATTGTGTGGTTTTTGATACCTTTGTGGAAGATATGCCCCAAGACTACGTCTGGGAAGAGCGGCCATGGGGGAAAGGGAATAGTCCTAAAACAGCTGTATGGGAATGGTTGAAATCCAATCCTGAGTTTGAGATTGATCGGTCAGTGGAAGATCGATTGTTGATTACCTCTGCCCCTGATGGTTTTTTACGAAGGAAGGCTTGATATGAAGGTGGATCAGAACATTGCGGCTCAATTTCTCCAGCACGGCCTTTGTGCCGGTGTCGGCACTATTTTTTCCAACTGGTTTGCTTATGGGAAATCTGTCCGTATTTATGACGGCATGTTGAACACCTGTGAGTTTGGGGCGTATTCATATCTTGTTAACGGCATTTTGTCTTTGGTTCAGATCGGCAATTATTCTTCTCTGGGGCATAAGGTGGAGATTGGTTTTGCGCGGCATCCCCTGGACTGGTTGTCCAGTCACCCCTTTCCGTTCATGGATTATTTGCCTCCTGAATTGCAATGGCCGGTGCCGATGCAATATGATCATAATTCCAAGCTTGTTTCGATTGGGAATGACGTCTGGATTGGGGCGCACGCGAAAATCATGGGCGGGGTGAAGGTGGCCGACGGGGCGGTCATTGCGGTAGGCAGTATTGTCACCAAGGATGTTCCTGCTTATGCAATCGTGGGAGGAAATCCGGCGAAACTCATCCGCATGCGGTTTGCTGACGACCTGGTTGAAAAATTTCTTGGCCTGCAATGGTGGCAATATGATTGGCCGGATTTTCTGAAAAAAGGTGCCACAAAAATTTCGTGGGATGACCCGGTTACAGCTATTGAGCAAATTTCGACCCTTGTTGAGCAAGGGAAGGTTGCCAAAATTTCCGGCAAGACTTTGCTGAGAGAGCAGGAAGGCAATATTACCCTGACTCAGGTGGGTTAATAAATATCCCTGGATTTTTCCGCAGACCATGCGGCAAACATCTCCCGATAGGCAGTCTCCACTTTGTCGGCAAAGGCCGGTTCATTCATCAGCGGGCCCGCTACCATCTCTTCGCGTAGCCCGGCCCGCAGAGCAGCCAGGTGCGGCAGGTCAGAGGCCAAGGCCACGGCGATCTCCACATACTCATCTTCCGTCCAGGCCGTCCATTCCGGATGCCCAACTCCCGCCAAAATCGAATTGCCAATCCGTCCCATGCTGGGGCGGCCCGCAAGGGTTACGAAAGGCACCCCCATGTAGAGGGTTTCAAGCAGCGTGGTGCCGGAGTTGTGCGGAAAACAATCCAGGCCGATATCCATGCCACGCAGTACATCCCAGGGTGGGCTGTGATAGCCGATTTCCAGCTGTTCCCGGCGGATGCCATGTGCGACAAATTTTTCCGCCAAGGCCGTTTGTACGCTGGGGTCATTGAAATTGCCGCAGTCGATCACCAATCTGGAGCCTGCCACCCGTTTTAATATCTCTGACCAGATCCGAATTGTCCGGTGGTTGATACGGATTGCCCGAGTTAAAGTCCCAAAGGTAACATATCTCCGCTCAGTCGCCGGCAAGGGGCTCACCGGACCCATATTTTCTGCCGGGCGGTAGACGAGGAAACTGGGCGATGGCAGGCGCCATGGCTTTTCCGCAAACAACTTTTCGCTGCCGATGGGAACCATAGCGCTGTCGGCCAGAAAATAGTCAATCGCCGTAAGCCCCGTGGTGTAGCAGAATCCCAGCCAGGAGAGGGAAACCGGCGCCGGCTTGCGGGCAAACACCCCCAGTCGGTTTTGGGCGGTTTGTCCGGCCAGATCCACCAGAATGTCGATGCCGTCGGCGCGAATGCGTTCGGCTAAAGCGTCATCGGTCAGGCCCGTTGTGGGAATCCAGTGTTCCACATACCCCTTGTAGCGCATTGTTGTCGTATCTTCCGTGGCGAGCTCGGCATAGGCATATACCTCCACCACTTCCTTGTTGTGGTTGGCGAGTAATGGCTCCAGGAAATATCGCACCGAGTGGTTGCGAAAGTCCGGGGAGACATAGCCCACCTTGAGGCGGCGGTTTGTCTTCCGGCTGTTGTCATGCACGTGCCATGCGCCCCGGCAGGGTATCCCGAAGCGCTCGTCGTATGCCTTGTACGCTGCAAATATTTCCTCGCCACTTTTGTCCGGGTGGTAGTTTAAGACAAAAAGCAGGTTGCTGTGCGCCAAAGCGTAATTCGGCATGAGTTCCAATGCCCGGCGGAGATGAGTCTCGGCCTCTATAAGGCGGCCTTGTTCCATGATGGTGACCGCCAGGTTGGCATGGGCTGCCGCATAGTCTGGCTTGAGTTCCAACGCCCGGTTCAGGCAGGCCTCGGCCTCCGTGAGTCGTCCCTGGCCCCTCAGGATATTACCGAGGTTGCCGTGCATCTCGGCGTAGTCCGGCATGAGTTCCAGTGCCCGGCGGAGGCAGGCTTCGGCTTCCGTGAGGCGGCTTTGAGTCTTGAGGAGATTCCCGAGGTTGTTATATGCCTCGGCATAGTCCGGCATGAATTCCAGCGCCCGGCGCAGGCAGGCCTCTGCATCGGTGAATCGGCCGCAATCCTTGAAAATTTCTCCCAGGTTGTTGTGGGCCATGGCAAATCCCGGCGCCAGCTCCACCGCCTTCTGGTAACCAGCGATCGCCTCGTCGAGTCTGCCTTTTTCTTTGAAAGCCCCGGCCAGGTTGAAGTGAAACTCGGCACTCTGCGGATTCAGGCGCAGGGCATGCTGAAAACAGCCGATCGCGGCATCTGCTTTGCCTTGTTCCTGAAAGATATTGCCCAGGCAATTATAGACCTCTGGGAAATTTTCCTTGATCTGCATAACCTGTTGCAAACAGACGATGGCCTCGGGCAGGCGGTCCAGGGAACGCAGACTGTTGGCCAGGTTGTAGAGAGCCTCGGCGTAATTTGGTTTGATCAGCAGTGCCTGCTGGTAGGCGGCGACTGCCTCGGTAAATTTGTCCTGGCTCTGGAGAGCGGTGCCCAGGTTGTTCAGGGCCTCGCAATAATCGGGCTTAAGCCGGAGGGCCTCGCCATAACAGGGGACCGCCTCGGCTAAGCGGCCCAAATCCTTGAAGGCATTACCCAGATTATAGTGATACGCTGGTTTGGCGGGGTTCTGCCGGATGGCCTGCTGAAAGAGATCGACGGCTACAGCGGGTTGGCCGCGTTGACAGGCCAGGATAGCGAGCAGATGCAAGGTTTCCCCATGATTCGGCGCTAGGGAATGGATCTCTTTGTATATCTTTTCCGCCTGTTGCAGGTTTCCCGCCTGGTGCATCTTGATGGCGCCTGCCAAGACCTGTTCAAGGTCGAAAGCAGGCCTTTGCTTGGCGGGAGCATTTTGGGGCCGCCGGCCAGGAACAAACGGTTTTTGTTTTTTAGGTGGGCTCATCAGTATGGGTGTCTGTTTGAGGTTGAACGGCAACAGCGGGGCGTAGCTGCTTAGCGGCCGCGTTCACACAACAAGAAGATGCTGGCGCACAAATTCGGGTACTGTTGCCCCAGTTTGTAGCACCCGTCCAAATATTCCTTGGAGATGATGTCTGTTTGCAGCAAGCGATCCCACTGGAAGTTGGCCAGCGCCTTGAAGAAGATGCCGGAGCGATGCACTACCTGCAATCCGGCGCTGGTTGCATCGTGCTCCAAGGTGTCCAGGGCGTAGGTGCAGCGGTGTCCATGCTTGGCTTCCGCCGTGGTGACAGCGGTATTATGAGAGATCAGCCCCATCTTGACGGCGATCTGCCGGGAAGGCGCATTCGCATTGGGACATACCAGAAATAAGCGGCCGCTTTCCGCTAGCCAATCGTTGTTGATCCGCTGTAGGACTTGCACGGGATTGTCTAGATGTTCCAGCACGTGAGTGAGGACAATGTTGTCATAACGCTTGGGCAGGGTTGCCTCCTCGAAGCGGTCATTGACGAATCGTACCTGATCGCCCAGTTTTTGCCTGGCCTCCGCGATAGCGACATCCGAGGCCTCGATACAAGTTATCTCGCTGAAATGGGGCAGCAATCTCTTGGTGAAGTCGCCTTTGTAGCTCCCGAGTTCGAGCAGACTTCCCGGACGGAAGAAAGGCGTGAACGCTTTGATCATGTATGGGTGCATCACCTCGAAATCAAAGTCGTAGGCATACCTGTGGGCGTCGAGATCTTGTATTTCGACGTTATAGTCACGCTTGTCATTCATGTCCTTCCCCGTTTTGTCAAGATAGTTCCATGCCAAGAAATGATGCATTTTCCTGGCCGGCGATAAAGCCGATCCTTTCATACAGCCGGTTGGCGTTCGTATTGTTGCCGGTCGTTTCAAGCCGTATCTGTCTCATGTCAACCCCCTGCGCATGGGCAAGGCACTGGTGCAGCAAGTGTGTGGCTATACCTTTTCCCCTCCATTGCTTGAGCACGCTGACGCTGGTGATGTAAGCGATACGCTTCTCTCGGTCGTTACAATAAACCGCCACCAGGCCGATCAGGGTGTCGTCCGCCCATGCCTCAAATCTTATAGACTTGTCCACGAGCTTGCTGGCATAGGTATTGATCTCGACCCGACCGCTCAGGGGGGGAACGAAATCGGTATCACAACGCCTCAGATGGGCGGCGACTTGTGCCGCCGAAGCCTTGTTCGACCGATATTCGACCGCTACGCTCATCGCTCCAACACCGCCAGGCCGAAACCGTAACGTCCGAACTCGTTGCCGTTATACAGCAGATACTCTTTGCCGTCGCAGGCGAAGGCATGCGGGTAGCACAACATGTCCGAATCCCAGGCGCCCGGCGTAACCTCCAGGTGTGGATGCTGGTCGTCCCGGGTCCAGTCCGTCAAATCGTCCGAATAGGCATGTCCGATGCGATAACCGCGATCCTTGTTTTTTCTGAAATCAAAGGATTGGCGATAACAGAAGAACATGTGATATCGGCCCGCTATTTCTATCACCGTTGGCAGGGCCTGGCTCTCGTCCAGACCCAGCCGGTCGGCGATGATTTGCCGGGCTTCCTCCTTGACCCAGTTGATGCCGTCGCTGGAAACCGCGTGGCCGATCTTGTAAGTGCGATCCGGCGGGACCTCTGCCGCGAAGCGCTTCCAGCCAAGACCGAAGATGTACCACATGTGGAACACCTCGCCGATAACCTTTACGAAGCCGTCACCGATGAGGCAGGGCTCGTGCAGCGAGGCGGCCAATACCGGGCCGTCGCCGATCCGCTGAAAGGTAAGACCATTATCGCGGCTGATGGCCAGACCGATGGCGGTATCCACCGACACGGATACCCGGCGGTTCCAGCCGCAGGTATAGCCATAAACGGCGTTGTTGTGACGGATGACATTCATTGGGAAGATCCCATGTTCGTCGAAACAGCCGAGTCCGCCGAGCGGGATGACGGTCTGGTCCGAGACGCGGATGATGTCGCGCAGATTTTTGCGCATATCGACGAAGGCGATGTGGCTGAGGTATTTGCCGTTGCTCTTGTCCACCGCGCGCGTGGAGAAATAGATGCGCACGTAATCGTCGCACACCAAGGCCTGCGGCGCTTGGGAGAATTGCACGCAATCGTTTGGCAGGGCATGCTGCGTCGGATCGAAGATCTTGCCGAGCTTTTTCCAGTGCATCGCCTTCATCCCTTACTCCAGCCTGCCAACCAGCTCGGCCAGCCCAAAGCCGTGTCGTCCGACTTGGTTGCCGAGGTAAGCCAGGTAAGTTTTGCCATCCAAGGCAAACACGTGCGGATAGCTGATCATCTCGGCATCCCAGCCTTGCGCCGACACCTCGATCCCCGCCTTGCTATCGTCGCGCATCCAGTCAAGCAGGTTGGTGCTGGAGGCATAGCCGATGCGGTAGCCTTTCTCCTTGCCCCGGTAATCGCTGCTGTAGCGGTAGCAGAAGAACATGTGATATTTGCCGTTGGCCTGGAATACGTCAGGGCTGGCTTGGGCCTCATCCTCCTCGATGCGGCTCGGAATCAGGTCCTGGTTCATCTTCTGCCAGTGGAGGCCATCCAGTGAAGTTGCCATGCGAATCTTATAGACCGGTTCTGCCCGGCCAGCCACTAGTTTCCATTTGCGACCAGCGATGTACCATAGATACCAGGTGTCGTTAAAGCGTCGGATCTTGGGCCCGCTCAACACGAAGGGCTCGTCCGGCGAGTAGGATAACACCGGACCGGTGCCGAGTTTGCTGAAGGTGCTGCCTCCGTCGCGGCTGGTCGCCATGCCGATCGCCACATTAAACGGCACGGATTCGCAGCGGGTCCAACCCGCATAATAGGCGCGCACTTCCTCCCCATGGCGGATGATCGAGACCGGGTAGGTGCCGAATTCATCAAACTCGCCCAGGCCGCCTAGGCTGAGGATGGGCTGGGCGCTGACCTGCCGCACCTTGAAGAGATCGTCACGTTCCAGATCGACATAGGCGGAGTAGCTTACATACTGGCCGGTCTCGTCCGCCAGGGGGCGGCAGGAAAAATAGACGCGGACGAAATCATCGCATACCAGGGTGGCCGGGGCCTGGGCAAACTCCTTCAGCCAGCTGCGTCCGGCGATTGCTTGCGGGGTGAACACCTTACCTAATTTTTTCCATTGGAACATGGGTTAGATCAACTCATAGTTGGTTGTGATCCAGCTCTGCACGGTCGCGAGCGGATTGAACATCATGACGTCGATGATCGACAGCCAGGGCACGAAGTTGTTGCCAAACTGCGGATACTCGCGGAGTTGCGGCTGGATGAATTGCAAGGTGAGGCCATTCTCCCGAAAGGTTTCTTGCGCATACAACTCCATGCCGCCGATCGCGTTCACATAGGTGTCCGCGCCCGCCGCGGCACACAGGGCGAGAACCTTGTCCTGACCCTGCAAGGCATGGTCAATGGCGAGGCTGGAAGAGGGCCGGATCTCTGTCTTGATGCCCAGGTGTTCGCAGGTTTTAACGATGGAGTGGTGCAGGAAGCGAAACAGGTTCGTGTCTTGATGCCGGATGATCCCTTCGATTAACGGCCAGGTGTTTTCGAAGTATGGCGCTCGCCGGTAAGCGTTGTTTAATTGGTTCAGGAGTTTGTCGCGGTTGAAATTTGCGGCCAGCTCCCGGTCGCACACCATCAGCTTGTCTGAAGCACCTTTCAGGGGCAGGGTAAATATCATGGCTTGGTCATTTTGTAACATGCGGTTGCGGTTGATCCAGCCCTTTTTCGTGTACTTGATATTGTCATAAACGACGAAGAGATCGACTGCGGCAATCAGCTGAAAGTAGCCGATATAAGGCAGGAAGTACGGCTGCATGATGCCAAGCCTCATACTGATTCTCCACTGACGCCGCCCGCTTGTCCGGCCGCCGCCTTCATGGTAGCGCGATGCAATCGGCAATTTCGTCGATCACGGCCAGGTCCAGGTCAGGGTAGATCGGCAGGCAAAGAACCCGCTCTGCCGCGGCTGCGGCCACAGGAAGATTCTCTCGGTGTGCGGAAGGCAGGCCGCGATACATGGGGAAATCAGAGATCAAGGGATAAAAATAACGGCGCGGATGGATGCCCTTGTCTTTGAGTTTCTGGTAAAGGTCGTCTCGGCTGGTCGGGTAGTCAGCTTGTACGAAAATCGGGAAATAGGCATGGTTGGCAACGGCTGCGCTCTCCTCGCGCAAGCAGCTGATCCCCTGAATCCCCTGCAACCGTTTGCGGTAGGCCGCCGCAAGCCGCTGGCGACTGGCAAGCGCCTGGTCTATGTATCGCAGCTGCAATAAACCCAGGGCCGCGTTGAATTCGCTCATTTTGCCATTGATCCCTGGCGCCACCACGGTTACTTCATCAACAAAGCCGAAGTTTTTCAGGTGATCAATGCGCTGTTTGGTCTTGGCGTCGGGGCAGACAATGGCCCCCCCCTCGAAGGTGTTAAACACTTTGGTGGCATGGAAACTCAGCACCGACAGGTCGCCGTGCTGGAATATGCTGCCATGTGCATCCTGTACGCCAAAGGCGTGCGCCGCATCGTAGATGACCTTGAGGTTGTAGTTGTCGGCGATTTTTTGGATAGCCTCGACGTCGCACGGATGGCCATAGCAATGCACCGGCATGATGGCGGTGGTTTGCGGGGTGATCGCCGCCTCGATCTTTGTTGGGTCGAGGTTGAGGGTGTTCGGGTCGATATCCACGAACACCGGTTTTATGCCGTTCCAGAGCAAGGCATGCGAGGTCGCAACGAATGAATAGGGGGTGGTGATCACTTCGCCCGTGACTCGGAGTGATTGCAGCGCGGTGACCAAGGCAAGGGTGCCGTTGGCGAACAAGGCAAGGTGTTTAACCCCCAGGTAATCGCACAGCGACTGTTCCAGTTGCTGGTGGAAGGGACCGCAATTGGTCAGCCATTTACTGGTCCATATCTGCTCCAGATACGGGATAAATTCCGTCAACGGTGGCAAGAATGGTTGCGTTACATAAATCGGCGGATGCTTTTTGAGCTGTGTCATGTCATGGCCTCTTGTCTCGGAGAGCCGAGATCTTGTCGGCTCACTTCAAATGATTCTGCCGGCAGCCCTGCGCACCAGCGTTGCCACATGATGCGCAAAGCGCGTTCCAGGGCAGCGGCGATCAACGCTGGTTGTCCCAGGGCGGATTGTGTGAAACGCGCCCGCAACCCGGCCCGCACCTCGGCAAGCGTCGCGAGGTCGTTTGCCCATTGTACCCCTTTCTGGACAAAATCGCTTTGGTCGTGGGCGATAAAGCCCTCCAGCCCCACCTGGCTTAGAACCGCTGCCCCTACCCGGCCCGGCATGGTGGCTCCAGCCAAGGTCAACGTGGGTACGCCCATCCACAGGGCATGGCAGGTGGTGGTGCCGCCATTGTAGGGGAAGGTGTCTAGGCAGATATCTACTTGTTGATGCAAACCTTGATAGTCAATCATGCTGCAACGCGGGGAGCAAACCAGGCGGTCCCTGGCGATGCCTTCCTGGGCAAAAGAATTGATCAGCGCCTCCCTGCCGGCATCTTGTGCGATGTCCGCCAGCAGCAGGCGCGCAGTGGGGAGGGCGCCCAAGAGTTGTGACCAAAGGGCAATGACCGCCGGGCTCAGTTTGCTTGGTCGATTGAAGCTGGCAAAGGTCACATAGCCGTTGTGCAGGGCGGGCAGGGTGTTGACCTGCGGCGCATGCTTGCTCGGCAGGAAAGGGGCATTTGCCGGCAAACGCACGATTTTTTCGGTGAATTGGTTGTCGAGCTGGCCGGGCGGCAAAAGAAAGCGATCGGCCAGATAGTAATCCATGGCCCTCAGACCCGTGGTCCCAGGATAACCCATCCAACTGGCCTGTACCGGCGCCGGTTTTCGGGCAAAGATCAACAGACGATTGAGAGCAGAGTGTCCGGAGAGATCAATCAGGATGTCGATGTGGTCGGCGCGGATCTGGGTTGCCAAGGCTTCGTCGCTCAGGCCAACAATATTCTTCCAATGGCTGAAATGCCCGCGCAGGCGCTGCGTGACCGTGTCTTCAATGGCATGATTGGCATAGGCGTGCAGTGATAATTGCGGATAGCCCGACAAATAGGCCAGCACCGGCTCGATAAAATAGGCCACCGCATGGGTCCGCAGGTCTCCGGAGACAAAACCAATCCGCAAAGGGCGCTCAGGGTTTTTACTATTGGGGTGTTGGGCATTTTCAAGACGAAAAGTGGTTTCAAACTGCTCGCCAAATCGGCAGTGCTCGGCAAACAATGTCTTCGCATCCACCGTTGTGTTGTGCGTGAGGCAAAAGAGCAGGTTGCTGTGCGCCACTGCATAATCAGGCAAGAGCTCCAGCGCCCGGCGGTAGCAGGCTTCGGCCTCAGCGGCTCGGCCTTGGGCGAACTGGATAATGGCGAGATTGCTATGTGCTTCGGCATAGTCTGGTTTGAGTTCCAGCGCTTGGCGGAGGCAGATTTCGGCCTCGGGCATGCGGCCGCAACCGCTCAGGGCGTTTCCCAGGTTGTTGTAGGCGCTTGCGGAAGATGGCATCAGTTCAATAACCTTTTGGTAGCAGACTATTGCTTCATCCAGTTGTCCTTGATCCTTGAGGGCCTTGGCCAGATTGAAATGGTATTCGGCAACCGTTGGGACTATGTGTAACGCATGTCGAAAGCAGCCGATGGCGGCCTCTGATTTTCCTTGCTCCTGAAAGATATTGCCCAGGCAGTTATAGACCTCTGAAAAATTTTCCTTGATCTGCATGGCCTGCTGCAAACAAACGATAGCCTCGGGCAGGCGGTCCAGGGAGCGCAGGCTGTTGGCCAGGTTATAAAGGGCCTCGGCGTAATTTGGTTTGATCTGTAGAGCCTGCTGGTAGGCGGCAACTGCCTCGGTAAATTTGTCCTGGCCCTGGAGAGCGGTGCCCAGGTTGTTCAGGGCCTCGCAATAATCGGGTTTAAGCCGGAGGGCCTCGCCATAACACGGGACAGCCTCGGCCAAAAGGCCAGAATCCTTGAAGGCATTGCCCAGGTTGAAGTGATACGCGGGTTTGGCGCAGTCTTCCTGGATAGCCTGCCGGAATAGGGCAACGGCGGCAACGTATTGCCTGCGCTGGCACGCCAGGATGGCTTGGGCATGCAATGTCTCTGCATGATGTGGGTTTATGGATAGGATCTCTTCGTATATTTTCTCCGCCTGTTGCAGATTTCCCGCCTGGTGCATCTTGATAGCGTTCGCTAAGGTTTGCTCAATATCAAAGGACGTCGTTTGGTTGGAGGGGGCCTTTGGGGGCAGCCTTCCCGCAGCAAAGTGTCTTGGCTTTTTGGGAGGGCTCATGGAGAGGTAACACCTGGAAAAAAGGGATGAATATTTTTTTGGGGTTGCCTGCAAAGCAGGGTATCCATGCCAGACTGCGACGGATGTCTGTTTAGTCTAGTGGAGTCTGTTCGATTTTTCAACAACCATGAAAAAGCAGGGGTATCTTTTGTTCGAGGAGGGGCGGATTGCCAGTTCAATATACAATCCGTTCACATGAGAGGCAACTGGGTCAGGCCTGAACGTCGATGTTTTTCCCGGTTGTCTTGGTTTGCTGGGGCTGGCTGTTCTTCCGACTTTCAGCCTGGGTCGAACTTACTCTCTCCGCAGCGCGTCGTTCTTCCGCCTGCGCGGCTCGCAAGTTGTTTTGGGATTCTTGGACCGTGGCTTGGGCTGCGGCTGTGTTTTGTGCGGCTCTTTGTTGCTCGGCCTGGGCCTGCCGGACTTTCTGTATAGTGCTTGTTTTGGAGAGGTTCGTGGTGGTCAGGCGAGATGGTGGTGCTTGCGTTGATGAGCTTATTTCCGGTCCCATGGTATCACTCCTTTCGGTGCGGAGAAGACGGGAAAATTGTGGTGGGTCTGGGGGGCAAGCCCTTTGATCATTTTTAGTATATATTTTTTATATGCAGAATGCAAATATACATTAAGCATCTTCCCTCCTTGCCGCAACTATCCCAGATATAGGCCTTCCCCCACAGTCGGACAAGGCAGAGTCCAGTTCGAATATTTCTATTAAAGTTTCGGTGTCCGGCGTCGATAAGATAACCAAGCAAGAATTATAATGCGTGTAGGGTTTGGTCAAAAAGGAGGTGACGGTAATAGCTGCCAGACACACCTACCAGGAACTGCAATAAAAAAACAACATATGCTTTAAAACGCTGGCAAGGATGCCGGTATTCACAAACACACACAACACGGAGGTTTCACCATGGGTTTCAGAATCAATACCAACATCGATGCAATGACTTCTCACCGGAATATGCTTGGTACCAGTGGCGCGTTGAGTAAGTCCTTGGAGCGTCTTTCTTCCGGTCTGCGGATCAACCGGGCCGCTGATGATGCTTCAGGCATGACCATTGCCGATTCTCTGCGGGCGCAGGGCTCAGGTCTCGGTCAGGCTATGAAAAATGCCGGCGACGCCATCTCTCTGGTACAGGTAGCGGACGGTGCGTTGGACGAGTCTATCAATATCGTCAACACCATCCGGACCAAGGCCATCCAGGCTGCTTCCGATGGGCAGAACACCGTTTCTCGGGCAGCTATTCAGGCCGACGTCAACAAGCTGCTGGAAGAGATGAACATCATCGCCGACACTACCGCCTTCAACGGTCAGACCCTGTTGAAGGGCAACTTCATCAATAAATCCTTCCAGGTTGGCGCTTATGCCAACCAGACGGTTTCCGTTTCCATCGGAAACGCAGATGCCAGCCATGTCGGTAGTCTGGCCACCCTTTCAACGGCTGCGGATATCGCGGGCGGTGGCAGTCTGTTCCAGAACCAAATTGCACTTGCTGATTTGTCAACCACGGCCAATGCCGCTGGCTATGCCCAAATTGCGGCCTCGACCAGCGCGACCACAGGCATTAAGGTAAATGGTCTTGACATGGCGAGCTATCTTAGTGCGCAAGGAAGCGCACAGTTGTCCGCCAAGGGCATTGCCGCCGCGATTAACAATACGACCACGACCACCGGTGTTTCGGCTACCGCCACCACCAGCCAGGTTGGTACAACCGCTGTTGCCGCAACCGCAGTTACCGCTGGCACTATCTTAATCAATGGGGTCGATATTGGCGCGGTTACCGTTTTGGCCAGTGATGCCGATGGTGCCTTGGCTACGGCGATTAACAATAAATACGCTGATACCGGCGTCAGAGCCTCGGTTGATTCCGCTGGCCTCATGACCCTGGTTGCGGCGGATGGCAGAAACATCCAGATGACTGGCGCAAATGCTGTTGCCTTGGGTACCGGATTTGCCACCGCCCCGACCACTGTTGTCGTAGTTGCCGGTACAGCAGTTGCTGAAAGTGCTACCTCCAGTTTCAAGCTGGATGGCACGACCATCACCTGGAGTGCATCTTCTACCCTGGCCGCAACGGATGATGCCGCCTTGCTTGCTGCTTTGAATGCTGCCAAAACGGCAGGAACTGTCGATGCCGACTATACCTTTACTAGCGATGGTGCCGGCAATGTTACCCTTTCCCGGGCCGACGGCCTGGATGTCAACATCTCTTCAGCCACTAACATGGCCGCTGCCCAGACCATTGACGGCCAGACCGGCGTCGGTCCCAACAATGTGGTGAAGAACAGTGCCTTCCATGGGGTGGTAAGCCTCACTTCGGCTGCAACCATCAATGTTACTGGTGATGCGACTACCCTACAGACTCTTGGTTTCGGTAATGTAAACAGTGCGCAGGCCCAACTCGCCGGCGGTATTATTAATGCCGACGTCACCTCTGCTCGTGCGGCGCAGGTCACTATTCAGCGTGCTGATTCCGCACTTACAGCATTGGACCAGGTTCGTTCCGGTCTTGGTTCTGCACAGAACCAGGTGGAAGCAACCCTGCGGAACATCTCCGTAACTCGGGTTAACATCCAGTCGGCTGAATCGGCCGTCCGTGACGTTGACTTCGCCGAGGAGAGTTCTACCTTCGCCAAGATGAACATCCTGGTGCAGGCTGGTAGCTATGCTCTGTCTCAGTCAAACACAGTGCAGCAGAACATCATGACTCTGCTTCGTTAATCCATCGGGTTGATGGGCTGAGGACGGTTGGTGATTAACCACTCTTCAGCCCCATCGCCTGGGGATGTAGCTGTGGTATTTTGTACAAGGTAACAAGTGAGGGGGCGGCGGTTTCGGCCGCCAGCCCCCCTTTTTTTTCTTCACATGGGTGGAGAGCGTTTTGTTTAATTTTTTGTGCTTCGACACGCTCAGCATGAACGGAATTTTTATCTGAAAAGGGTCTCTCCGTTCACCCTGAGCCTGTCGAAGGGCAGTTAAGCGCACCTTGATGGCAAATAGTAATTGAAGTTGTAGCTGGGTAAGATTCGCAACACCTAACGGAGGCGAGAACAGTATGGCTGGTTCAGTTTCCACCCTTGGCGCAGGCTCCAATATGGATCTGCAGGGGATTATTGACAAGCTCAAGGCCGCAGATCAGGTGCCGATC
Source organism: Deltaproteobacteria bacterium (assembly GCA_026388695.1). Taxonomy (GTDB): domain Bacteria; phylum Desulfobacterota; class Desulfobulbia; order Desulfobulbales; family Desulfurivibrionaceae; genus Thiovibrio. Next base: position 46,207 of record JAPLJH010000035.1, read on the forward strand.
ACCAATATCAAAGCCCAGCAGCTCCAGTACAAGGATCAGCTGGCCGAGTTCGAGACCGTGAATACCAAGTTGTTGGCGGTCAAAAACAATGCGCTTGATCTCTCCCTGGATACCACCTTTTTGGCGCGGCAGGTTACTTCGTCCCAGTCGAGCGTGCTGACCGCCACGGTCAGCAGCGGCGCCAGTGTCGGGACTTCTACGGTGCATGTTGGTCGGTTGGCCAAGCAGAACTCCTGGAAGTCTACCGATTTAACCGGGGTGGCCAAGGCAGATGCCGTGGTTGGTGCCGGTATCGGGAGTTTCGCATACACTGTCAACGGGAAGACCTCCAGCGTGGTGGTCTCCGCCGCCACCACATTGCAACAGCTCAGCGACGCCATCAACAATGATACCAATAATCCCGGCGTTACCGCTAGCGTGAGGGATGACGGTCTCGGTACACTCACATCCTTTAGTTTGGTGCTGGTTTCCAAGGAAACCGGTGATGCCAACGCCGTGACTATCGGCACTAATAATACTACGTTGGTCATGGAACAGGTCCAAGCAAAGGGGGTTCTTGACGCCCAGGTGACCATCAACAGCCTTGACTATCAGCGGGCTAGCAATACCATTAGCGATATTCTCTCCGGGGTCACCCTGAATCTTGAATCCGCCCCTGGTGATTCAACCATCAAGATCACCAGCGACACCGGTAGCGTCAAGGACAAGATCGTTGCCATGGTTGATGCTTACAATGCCGCGATGAAGGAGATTGCCGATAATTCCAAATATGACTCGGAGACCAAGGTGGCTGGCTCCCTTTCTGGGATTTCCACCTTCCGCACTATGACTAGCCAGATGAACCAGACGCTGTTGACTTCCATTAACGGGTTGGGCGGCGCCTATAGCAACATGACGGATATTGGGTTGTCCTTTAACCGGGATGGGACCGCATCCCTTGATCAGACGGTTCTTGGTGCTGCTCTGGAAAGCAACCCGGAAGATGTCCAGCGTCTTTTGGTGGGTGATACCGCCAAGGGGATTGACGGGGTTGCCACCCAGTTGAACGCACAGTTGCGAGATATCACCAAGCCGAGTCGCGGGGTGATATCCAACGAGAAGGATCGGGTTGATCAGACCATCCAGCGGCTGAACGACCAGATCGAAACCATGACCACCAGATTGAACAGTAAATACGACCTGCTCACCAAGCAGTTTGTCCAGCTCGACACCTTGCTGAGTAGTTTTCAGAAGCAGGGGGATTTTCTGACTGCCCAAATTGCGAGTTTAACCGCAAGCAAGAATTGATGAGCCCAGTAACAATTCGTCACCCCGGTGAAGGCCGGGCCCAGCCTCTGCGTCTCGATGGGAGAATTAAAAACGATGGCAACGGCAACAGATGCGACAAGGCAACCGGCAATGGAGTTGGTGGATATGATCGTGGCCGTGTACGAGGACCTGGCCCTGGTGACCGCCGCATTTTTAGAAGCGGTTCAGGATGGGGTGCCGGATGAGGCGGCGCAGACGCTCTTCTGGACGGCGCGGACAGATTTGGTCGGGAGATTGCAGCCGCTGCTTGCTCAGGAAGAGGATTGGCTTGGCCGCGCTGAAGGGCGTAAGCAGGTGGAGAACCGGTCGCAGGCCCTTGCTTTCCAGTTAGAGAAAATGGAAAGGGTTGCCGCCCTTGATGCCCAGGTTGCTTCGCGGCTTGCCGCTTTGCAGGCCCAGGTTGGCGAGGAGCTTAAGTCTCTTGGTCAGGGCAAGAAAGGCCTGGTTGGCTACCGGGTTGGGCTGAAAGGGGCGCCTCGGTTTTGTCGGAGAACTGCTTGAATTGGTTGGTTTTGCGGGGAATGGCAGGAAGAACTTTTCATGTTTTCCGCCGAAATTGCCGATAGGTAAAATATCGGAGAGTGGTTTCCTGGGGAAAATGATTTTATAACAAGGAGCGTGGATATGGTCTCGAAGCAAGCAAGCAATGCATATTTTCAGGCTCAGGCAAGCGCGAAGATTCATCCGGTAAAGCTTGTTCATATGATGTACGAACGGCTTTTGCTCAACCTCGCCTGTGCCGGTGAGGGACTTGAGGAAAATGACCTTAAAAAACGGGGAGAGAATCTTTCCAAGGCCATTGCCATTATTACGGAGTTGAATTGTTCTCTGCGGCCAGGAGATGAATCAGCGCCGGCCCAATTTCTGCGCGGCATGTATGAGGCGATGCTGATAGAGCTGGGCAAGGTCGCGGTGACTAAGGATGCGGCGGTTATCCAACAGGCACAGCGGTATGTGTCGCGCCTGAAAGAGATCTGGGAAGAAACCGCCATGCGGGAAAATGGCTTTACGGTTGAGCGAAAAACGGAGAGGCCTACAGAGCATGTGCAGGAAGAGGCGGCGAAAGCCTACTCTCCTCACGAAAAGAAAGGCGCTGTCGCCAACCTGTGCTATATGGTGTGAGTTCTGGCGCCCCTGTCGCGGGGGCGAGAATCAAGAGGAAATAGAGAGGCTGGCCGAGAAAGTGTCAAAGAAAGGCCTGGCTTTCTGTTTGAATAGAGGGATGTTGTTGTGGTTGGCATGGAAGGATAGTGGAATAACAATGGGAGGTTGTCATGGACGTCAATATTCTCACAGGTGAGAGCAGGGGTGTTGTTAGTGTGCCGGTTGCTGCCCCGGCCATGGTGCGCCAGGATAAGCAGAAAGCGCCGGTAATGCCGGTTGCTTCGAGCGCCGATACCGAAAGCGGCAAGGCATTGTCGCAACGGGAAGGAAGACCGTCCCGTGAGCAGGCAATACAATATGTTCAGGAAATCCAGGCGCGTTTCGACAAGATGGGGACGAATCTTCAGTTTTCCATCGATAACAGCTCGGAAGACGTTGTGGTCAAGATTACCGCCAAGGATAGCGGCGAGGTGATCCGGCAGTTTCCTTCGGATGCAATTCTGCAACTGAGAAATCAGCTGAATGATCTGGTGGGAATGCTGTTTGAAGGTACGGCATAACCGTTTTTCGGTCCGTTGCCTGCCTTGAATATGCTGCCTGTGTTCTGACAAAAACAGGATATTGGCGGCAAGCCGCTACACTTGCGCCAACGGCGCTCCCTCGCTGATCTCTCGTTATCCGCCTCCCAGAGGAAATATTTTAAAACGTGAAAGTCCCCCTGTGTGGGGATTTTTGTTGTTCCAGGCCAAGGGAACGCCGCCCATTTTTTATGGGCAAGACTTTTTTCTTGACAATTATTTGGCCCTCTCGTATACCTGATCGGCAAACTGAATGCGTGTTCATCTTTACCATAATATTTTTATCCCTCATTAATTGACACAAGGAGACTCGATCATGTCTAAGTTAGTCGCTCCCCATGGTGGAAAAGGTCTGGTATGCTGCCTGCTGCACGGCAACGAGCGTACCGCTGAGCAGGAAAAGGCCAAGGGCCTCAAGAAGATTCAGATCAGCGCCCGCGCAAAAGGCGACCTGATCATGATGGGCATCGGCGGTTTCTCTCCGCTGAATGGCTTCATGGGCAAGGCCGACTGGAAGGGTGTTGTTGAGAATTTCACCATGGCTGACGGCACCTTCTGGCCCCTGCCCATCACCTTGGATGTTTCCAAGGCCGATGCCGATGCGATCAAGGTTGGCGACGAGGTTGCTCTTGAGTCTGATGGCGAGATCTACGCCACCATGAAAATCAGCGAGAAGTTCGAAATGACCGACGCTGACAAGAAGTGGGAGTGTGAGAAGGTATTCAAGGGCGAAGGCGAAGAGTCTGCCGATGACAAGTTCTGGGATATCGCGCTCAAGGATCATCCCGGCGTTCAGATGGTTATGAAGCAGAAAGAAGTGAACCTGGCCGGCCCGGTTAAGGTTCTCTCCGAAGGCGAGTACCCTGCCAAGTACAAGGGCGTGTACCTGACCCCTGCTGAGACCCGCGCCATGTTCGAAGAGCGTAAGTGGTCCGACGTTGCTGCCCTGCAGCTGCGTAACCCCATGCATCGCTCCCATGAGTTCCTGGCCAAGATCGCCATCGAAGTATGTGACGGCGTCCTGATCCACTCCTTGATCGGTAACCTGAAGGCTGGCGATATTCCTGCCGAGGTTCGCGTTAAGGCCATCGACTGTCTGGTTGAGAACTACTTTGTAAAAGACAACGTCATCCAGGCCGGTTACCCCCTGGATATGCGTTACGCCGGTCCCCGTGAGGCCCTGCTCCATGCAACCTTCCGTCAGAACTACGGCATCACCAAGATGATCATCGGTCGTGACCATGCAGGTGTTGGCGATTTCTACGGTCTGTTCGAGGCGCAGGAAATCTTTGATCGCATCCCGACCAACCTGGCCGAGGGCAAGGCGCTGAAGTGCATGCCGCTGAAGATCGATTGGACCTTCTACTGCACCAAGTGCGATGGTATGGCTTCTCTGCGTACCTGCCCGCACACCAAGGATGACCGCGTTATTCTTTCCGGCACCAAGCTGCGCAAGGCTCTTTCCGAGGGCAAAGAGGTTGTTGACCACTTTGGCCGTGAAGAGGTTCTGGTTATCCTGCGCGCATACTATGCCACTTTGACCGAGAAGGTTGAGGTCAAGATGCAGGGCGCTGCTTCCGGTTCCGCAATGTAAGATTGCTGTACCTGAGTTTTAGGATGTAAAAAAGGGGAGATGCCGAAAGGTATCTCCCCTTTTTTTTGTTTTTTTGCTTGGCGGCTTGTGTAATTTTCTTTCGGCTGATTCTCTGCAATTCCCAGTCATGCCTTCTGGGATCAGTTGTAGGAGCGGCTTCAGCCGCGAAATACAGGGTGTTCTTTCGTGCCCGTTTTTTTATTCGCGGCTGAAGCCGCTCCTACGGGACCATAATCAGAGGATGGAAACCTTGGCTCCGTCCTTGGAAAAGGTGATTTTTGCTTCCCGTGCCAGCCAGCCCAGCGCTGCGCCAAGGAGTGTAAGGCTGCCTCGGTTTTTCATGGCGCTGGTGATTTTTGCCACAGGGGTCGTGCCGTTTTGGCTAAGGTACTCAAGGATGTCTCCGGCCAGGAAACCGATCTGGCCTTCTACGGTCATGCCCTTACCAGGCTTAAACAGAGGGGCTTTTTCCGCCGCCGCGCAGGCTGTTTTTTTATGGGAGAGTTCGCTCACTTCTTTCTTAATCGTGCTGATGGCGGATTTTACGGTTTTTTCTGCTTTCTTCGCTGCATCTTTCACGAGTTTTTCCCCCGCCTTCTTCATTTTCTGTCCGGTTTCTTCCACCGTGTGACCAGACCGGGCCAGGGCCTTGCCCACCTTTCTTCCTGCTTCGTTCAATGCGGATTTATTTTTCTTGGCTGCCATGGTTCCCTCCTGCATAATGTGTGGTCCATTGTTGGAGCGTCTCTGTTTTTAGTCTAGCTATCTCGTTGGCGTTGTCAAGAAGGTTGCAATATTGCGCGATTCTTTATAAAGAAAAATGTAACTGCTCAGCAGCACTGCATCTGCGTCGCAGTCTCGCTGCGCTTGCTTAGCTGTCATCGGCCTGCTCATGTGCGAAAGCACACTTCGCAGGCCTCTTTCTAGCATCTACAGCACTGCTGAGCAGCTACAGGTGGGATGTTTCGCTTTGATCTGAGTAATTACAGGAAAAGGCGGAAGGTATAAGGTTTCAGGTAAACGATAACAGCAGGGAAGCGATACGGAGTCGAGACTCCGAAAGGCGGAAGGATATGCAGACAATTCGGGTTGGGCTTGGCGACAGAGCCTATGATATCTTGATCGAAAACGGCCTGTTGGCTTCAATCGGCGCGGATCTCAAGCAGCGCGCCATAGCCAAGCGCTATGTGGTTGTGGCGGATTCCCATGTCGCGGAGATTTTGGGCGGCAGGCTCATGGCCTCCCTGGCTGCGGCGGGTGTTGCCGCGGAGCTCATCACCTTCCCGAGGGGCGAGGCAAGCAAGCATCTGGCCACGGTTGCCGAGCTGGCCAGCAAGCTCGCACAACTTGGCCTGGACCGCAAAGACGCGCTCATCGCCCTGGGCGGCGGAGTGACTGGAGATATCACCGGCTTTCTTGCCGCCATCTACATGCGGGGCATCCCTTTTATCCAGATTCCCACCACCCTTTTGGCCCAGGTGGACAGCTCGGTGGGGGGCAAAACCGGGGTCGATATCCCGGAGGGCAAGAATCTGGTCGGCGCCTTTTATCAGCCGCGCTGTGTGTACATCGACAGCGAGGTTCTCATGTCGTTGCCGCCTGCCGAGCTGTTGAACGGGTTGGCCGAGGTGATCAAATACGGGGTGATTTACGATGCGGATTTTTTTCGTTTTCTTGCCGAGCAACGGCAGGCCATCCTGGGGCGGAATGTGGCGGTGCTCGAAGAGATGATTGCCCGCTGCTGCGAGATCAAGGCCGCAGTGGTGGCGGCGGACGAGCGCGAGGCCGATCTGCGGCGTATCCTGAATTTCGGCCATACCCTGGGGCATGCGGTGGAGGCCGCATCCAACTATGCCATGGCCCACGGTCTTGCGGTTGGGTTGGGGATGGTGGCTGCCTGTCGGTTGGCGGTGGGCAAGGGGATTTTTGCCCAGGACCAGGCTGACGTCGTGTGCCAACTCATTGCCGAGTATGGCCTGCCAACGGAGATTCCATCGGAATTCTCCCCACAGCAGATCAAGAGTTTCCTCAAAACAGACAAGAAAACCGTGGGTGGGCGGCCATTTTTCGTGCTGCCCACGGAGATCGGCAAGGTTGTTATCACCGATGCGGTGAGCGAGGAGTTGATTGATGGCGTTTTGGGCGCCAGGTGATAGCTTTTACACCGCGCAGCGGAAGCCGATGGTGTTTGTCCAGTATTTTCCCCGTTCGATCTGACGCCAGGCCGCAGTCACGGTTCCGCCGTTTATCCAAGAGCCGCCCTTGAGGATGTAGATTCTTTCCCCTGATCGGCCTGGTTGCAAGTCTGCCTGCTCGGCATGGGGGGTGGAGGTCCATTCGGCAACGTTGCCCAGCAGATCGTGGATGCCAAAGGGGCTCATGGCCTTGCGGCCGTAATGCTCAACCGAGGTTGTGGCGCCGAAGCAGGCGGCTTCGAAATTGCCAAAATCGACCAGCCACCTGTCGCCCCAGGGAAAGAGCTGGCCGTTTGCCCCGCGGGCCGCAGCTTCCCATTCCTCTTCCGTGGGCAAGCGTTTGCCAGCCCAGGCGGCAAAGGCCATGGCGTCGTTGTGGCTGACCTGCACCACAGGGTGGTTGTGCCTCCCTTCCAGGGTGCTGTCTGGCCCGGCAGGATGGCGCCAGTTTGCTCCGCTCACATGTCGGGCAAGGGTTCCCCTGGTCAGGCTGAAGATTTCCCTACCCGTTTCCGGGTCTGTTCGGTTGGTGCAACGGCCTTCGAAAACAATGCCGTAGCCCGCCTCCTCGGCATCGGTTGTGTATCCTGTTTCCCGGACAAACATGTCGAACAGATCGTTGGTTACGGGCGCTTGGCCAAGATAGAAATCATGGACCCTGGCCTTGCGCAGGGGTTGTTCCAGGCCCTTGGGGCTGGCGCTGCCCACCAGATAGACGCCAGCCGGAATCTTGATGAATTTCGGCATGAAACGTTCCAGGATTTGATTGATAAACTCCTCCTGGGTTTCCCGGAGCAAGTCCCCCTGGTTCACCGCTTCTTCCGCCTCGATGTATTTTGAAAGTACCTCCAGAGGGGTCGGCTGATGGGGCTTTTCCGCCATTGGTTCCCCGGATTCTTCAACCTCTTCCAGCTCGTCTTCCTCGAGAATTTCCACCTCTTCGTCAAGGAACTCGGTGTCATCGGGTTCTTCAGCCACGACCTCTTCGATGGCGTCCTCGTAGAGAACCTCAACCTCTTCCGTGACTCCTTCCTCTGTCGGTCCGCCTTCTTCCGCGCCCAGGCCTTCGCCAGGGGGAGCCTCTTCCTCAAGCACCTCTTCCAGTTCGTCGGCTTCGAGGATTTCCACCTCCTCCTCAAGAAGGTCGGTCTCAGCAGGCTCTTCGCCCACGACCTCTTCGATCATGTCCTCGTCGAGAACCCCTACCTCTTCTGTGGGTTCTTCCGCACCTAGGTTTTCGCCAGGGGGAGCCTCTTCCTCAAGCACCTCCTCCAGTTCCTCGGTTTCGAGGATTTCCACTGCCTCTTCAGGGAACTCAGTGTCATCGGGCTCTTCGCCCATGACCTCTTCGATCATGTCCTCGTCGAGAACCTCAACCTCTTCCGTGACTCCTTCCTCTGTCGGTCCGCCTTCTTCCGCGCCCAGGCCTTCGCCAGGGGAAGCCTCTTCCTCAAGTACCTCCTCCAATTCGTCGGCTTCGAGGATCTCCACTTCCTCTTCAAGGAGCTCGGTGTCTTCGGGCTCTTCAGCCACGACCACTTCGATGGCGTCCTCGTCAAGAACCTCAATCTCTTCTGTGAGTTCTTCCTCTGTCAGCCCGCCTTCTTCGCTGCCCAAGCCTTCGCCAGGGGGCGCCTCTTCCTCAAGCACCTCCTCTAGCTCATCGGCTTCGAGGATTTCCACCTCCTCGTCGAGAACCTCAACCTCTTCGGTGGGCCCTTCCTCTGTCAGCCCGCCTTCTGCGACGCCCAGACCCGCAGTCTCGGTCGTGCTTTCTCCCGGGCCTGTCTCCGGCTCAAGACCGGCTATCTTGCGTAATTTTTTTTGCGTTTCCTCGAATTCCGCCAGGAGATCTTTGACCTCCTCGGTGTCCTGACCCTTGATATTTTCGGAGAAGAAGTTTTTGAAGGCCGCGAACATGTCGTGCAGCAGATGCGGGGAGTTTGGTGAGATCCCCATCTGTTTGAGGAGATCATCCTTGCGCTCTTCGGAAACGATGAAGACATTGTCCCGGCCCAGAATGATACCGGCCTGATTTTTTCCTGCCTTGTCGAGGTCCTTGAGGGATTTGTTGAGCGCGGACTTGAGGGAGCTGAAATTTTTCTTTTTGGCTTTGAGTTCGTCGCCCTTGCAAGGTCCCCAAATTTTGTGGACGATCTCGTCGGTGGGGATGCTGGTGATGGACTGCAAAGAAAGCTCGTCAACGAAATACGAGCGGATAACCTTTGCCAGCTCCGCCTTGAGGGTCCCCGGTTTCAGTTCCAGGTTGTCAAAGGTTTCGTCGATGCCTTGGAGAGTGAACAGGGAAGGCATGGGGGCTCCGGTTCAAAGGGTTGGATAGCTGCGGAAAGGCTGAACGCCGGTTTTTCCCGGTGTGGCGACTTCTTCTCAAGGCTATCATAATTCATTGTGTAAAATCGTTGCAGATTATATGCTATTTGTCGTGAAGGAAACGGAATTCCTTCACTGTTTTTTTGTGTGACAAGGCCTTTTTATCGTTGGAAAATTCGTGGGGAGAGAGCTGCATGGCAAAGCCCGTAGTCATTGTCGAGGTGGCAACCAAGGCCAAAACCTTGGAAGATCAGCTTGGCGGAGAAGTGGAAACCATCCTGGTGCAGGCGGCTCCGGCCACGGCGACCTATGTCCCTCCCCAGGACCATATGCATCGGGAAAAGCCGCATTTTAATTTTGCCCCGGAGGCCAAGGAGAAAATATTTTTGGACAGGCTTCGGGCCTGTCAGGGCCGGGAAATATACCTTGCCCTTGATGGCGATTGGCGGGGGGAGTTTTGGGCCTGGCTGATCAGCGGCTATTGGGCCACGGTCGCCCCTGGCAGTAAACAACCCCAACGGCTCGGGTTGACGGGCCTTGCCGGAGAGGCGCTCCAGGGCTCCTTCCGGCGGGTGGAGCCTGTCAGCGATGAGAAAGGCGCGGCGACCTATGTCAAGATGTTGTTCGAATCCTATCTGGGGAGGCACCTGCAACGCCTCTTGGGCAGCCGCTCCGGCCCCAATGGCCTCCCGCTTACTTATCCGAGTCTCACCTCCATTTTTTTGCTGGCGGAGAGGGAAACCGAGATTCGGATGTACACTCCGATCGCCAGATGGAAAATAAAGGTCAAGATCAGCAGCGAGGCTGGGGACTATATTCTCAGTCTGCATGAGGCATACGGGGTCACGGATGACGGTTTTTTGCGCAACGAAAAGGAGGTGCATACCGCTGTCAACCTGTTT